>JBBAVS010000048.1:26592-26816 GCA_040397585.1 Pirellulales bacterium | reverse complement strand
GGGTTCGAAAACGTCGCCCGAAGAACTACCCGGCGATGACAAAACCCCGGGCGAGCCTGAAGCAAATGCTTGGTACCAAAGGGGTAGCGCCTTAACTTCCTGCCATTCCCGGCTTCTGCGCGTGCCTCCGACCCACTGCTCGCCCGAGCACGAAGCACCCGCGAAGCGTCGCACACGAGGAGCTCCGAGCGGCGCGGCGGGCACGATCCCCATCGCTCACGCGA
>JBBAVS010000048.1:0-26492 GCA_040397585.1 Pirellulales bacterium | reverse complement strand
TTGGGCTTCCTGAGGGAGCGAGCGGGGCGGCACACCAGGCCGGGAACCGCAGGTTAAAAACCTGCGGCCACTTGAAAACCTGCAGCCACTTTCGATCGAGGCGAACGTCCGGCGACGGGCACGGGCAGCTCCGAGCGGCGCGGCGGGCACGATCCCCATCGCTCACGCGATTGGGCTTCCTGAGGGAGCGAGCGGGGCGGCACACCAGGCCGGGAACCGCAGGTTGAAAACCTGCGGCCACTTTCGGGAACCACGAACCGCACGTCGCGAAGGGCTGTACACTGTCGCTCCCCACTTCCGAAAAGGAGTCTCCGTGTCGACGACGCCTCTGCGCACGCCCCTCGCCGCCTGGCACGAATCGCACGGCGGCCGGATGGTCGATTTCGCCGGCTGGTGGATGCCGGTGCAGTATTCGTCGATCGTCGACGAGCACCTCGCCACCCGCCGGGCGATCGGGCTGTTCGACGTGTCGCACATGGGCCGGCTCGCGATCGAGGGGCCAGCAGCCCGTGACTGGCTCGAGTCGCTGCTCACCCGCCGCGTGTCCGACATCGCCATCGGCCAGGCGCGGTATACGCTCGTAACGAGCGATGAGGGGCCCGACGGACTCACGATCCTCGACGACGCGCTCGTGACGCGGGAGGCCGACGCCGCCGACGGCACGCCCCGGTTCGCCATGGTGGTCAACGCCAGCAACCGGGAGCGGGTGGTGGCGTGGCTGCGGTCGCGGCTGCCCGCCACGGGTCTGTCGTTCACCGACCGCACGGCCGAGACGGCGATGATCGCGGTGCAGGGGCCGCTGGCGGTGGCGACGGTCTGCGTGCTCTGCGGAGACGACGACGCGGGCCGCATCTCGGGGCTGGGAAACTATCGGGCCACGCGGGCCTTCGTGGCCGGGCAGCCGGCAGCGGTGAGCCGCACCGGCTATACGGGCGAGGATGGCATGGAGGTGGTCGTCGCGGCCGCGGTGGCGGAGGATGTCTGGCAGGCGATTCACGATGCGGGCGTGCCGCGCGGGCTCGCGGCCTGCGGGCTCGGCGCCCGCGACACGCTCCGGCTGGAGGCAGGCATGCCGCTCTACGGCCACGAGCTCGTGGCCGGAAGCGACCCCTTCGCGATCGGCCTCGGGCTGGCCGTGAACCTCGAGGATCCCGCGGGGAGCCCGCGACGGTTTCCCGGCCGCGAGGCCCTCGCCCGTCTCCGGGCGGCCCAGCCGGCCCGCATCCGCGTGGGCCTCGCCTGCGACTCGAAGCGGGCGGCCCGAGAGGGGAGCCAGGTGCTGGCCGGTGGCCGCGTCGTCGGCACAGTGACCAGCGGCAGCCTCTCGCCTTCGCTCGGCCATGCGGTCGCGATGGCCCTCGTCGATCGCGACGGGGCCACGTCGGCTGCGGCGCTCGAGGTGCTCGTCCGCGACGTGCCCCAGGCGGCGCGGCTCGTGCCGCTCCCCTTTTATCAGCGGCCCGGTGCCCGCGGCTGACCGCATTCGCTATCCTGCCCCAAAGTCCCGCGATCGGAACGCCCCGAGGAGTGCTGCCCCATGGCCGAACTGAAGTTTGCGAAGTCCCACGAATGGATCCGCCCGGAGGCTGGTGGCTTGGCCACGGTCGGCATCTCGAAGTATGCCGTCGAGGCGCTCACCGATCTGGTCTTCATGCAGCTGCCTCCCGTGGGCAAGAAGGTGAAGGCGGGCGAGTCGCTCGGTGAGATCGAGAGCGTGAAGGCGGTGAGCGACATTTACGCGCCGGTCTCGGGAGAGATCATCGAGGTCAACGCCGCCCTCCCCAACCAGCTCGACACGCTGAACGCCGATCCCTACGGCGCCGGCTGGCTCGTGCGGATCAAGCCCGATGACCCGGCCGAACTCGCCGGGCTGCTCGACCAGGCCGCGTACGACGCGCTCGTGAAGTCGTGAGCTCGGGCGTCCTGCCCATCTGGTGGGACTCCGCCGCCGACGGACCGACCAACATGGCGATCGACGAGCTGCTCGCCGAAGAGGCGGTGCGGCGCGGGTGCCTGGTGATCCGCGTGTATGCGTGGAGCGAGCCGACGGTTTCGCTCGGCGCGTTTCAGGGGCTCGCCGAGGCGGAGTCATGCGCCGCGATCGCGGGTCTGCCGATCGTCCGCCGTCCGAGCGGCGGAGGTGCGATCATCCACGGCACCGACCTCACCTACGCGGCGGCGGTGCCGAGGGCGCATCCCTGGGGAGGCACGCCCCAGGCGCTCTACGACGGCCTGCACGCCGCCATGGTGGATGTCCTCCGGGAACTCGGGTTCGACGCCCGGCTCCACGCCCCGTCGGCCGACGATCCGCCGGCCGACGCCCTGCTCTGCTTCTCCCGGCGGTCGCCCGGAGACGTGGTGGTCCGCCATGGCGACGCCCCAGCCGCGAAGGTGATGGGCAGTGCCCAGCGGCGCTTTGGAACAGCCGTGTTGCAGCACGGCAGCCTGCTGCTGGCCGCCTGCCCGCGGGTGGCGGTCGCGGCACGGCACGAGGGGCTTGCGGAACTCGCCGCCGGCCCGGCGGCTTGGACCGCACGATCGCTGGCGGAGCGGTGGACGGCCCGGATCGCGGAAACCGCCGGACTCACCACGGAGCGGCAGCCCGCGGCGTTCACGGCGAATCTCGGCGAGCGGGCCACCGACCGGGCGGGCCATTTTCGCGATCTCCGGTGGACCGGCCGCCGCTGACCGCCTGCGGCTGGTCGCTGTCCGCGGCCACTTGCTATCATTCCAACTGCGGTTCGTCTCCCGATCTGCCTCCCCGGTCTGCGATGTCGGTTTCCCTCCGCTCGGGCCCGCCATGATCGCCAAACTGATCGTCGCCTCCGGCAAGAGTGCCGGGCGGTCCATTGCCATCAAGCGGAACAAACTGCTGATCGGCCGAGCGGAGGGCTGCGATGTCAGGCCCCTGAGCGAGGACGTGAGCCGCCGTCACTGCGCAATCACCGTCGGGCCGGCCGAGGTCTGGGTCGAGGATCTGGGCAGCCGCAACGGCACCTTCGTCAACGGCGCGAAGATCGCCGAACGGACGAAGGTCGTGGACGGCGACATCGTCCGCGTCGGCTCATTGGAGCTCAAGGTGTCGTGCACGATGCCGGCGGCTCAGGCCCCCGGAACAGAAGACGATGTCTCGCGGTGGCTGATGGCCGACGATCAGCCCGCGGGCATGTCCGACACGACGCGGTCGCTGAGCCCGGCCGACGACGACGCGGCGGACAGCAGCACGAGCAACATCCACGGAGGTGCGGCGTCGGCCGGCTCTGGCGAGCCATCGACCGACGAATCGTTCGTGTCGGGCATCGCGGCCGCGCCGAAGGACGAATCGGGGTCGGGGTCGGGGTCGGGGTCGAGCCGCACGGTGCTCGAATCACTCAAGGCCGGCAACGCCAAGCCGGGCAGTCTCCCGCAGGGCGTGAAGAAAGCGTCCGCCGATTCCTCGCGGGATGCCGCCGCCGAGGCGCTCAAGAAGTTTTTCGATCGGAAGTGAGCCGCCGCGGCTCGGGGCCGTCGATCGCCGCGGCCCCAGGTGGTTTCGGCGCGTTCAAGGGGCCGCCGGTGCGGTCCGCTGCAGCTCCTCCCGACAGCGGCGGAGATTGTCGCGGGCCGTCTGGTTGTCGGGATTCAGCCGCACGGCCTCCTCGTAGTGGACGACGGCCTCCGTGAGCCGGCCCTGCAGGGCCAGTGCATGCCCGAGGTTGTTGTGGGCCTCGGCCGACGTCGGCGTCAGCCGCACGGCCTCCTGGAAGTGGGGCACCGCCTCCGGCAGATTCCCGAGCAGCCCCAGAGCGATGCCCAGGTTGGAATGCACGCCGGCGACTCCCGGCTTGATCCGCAGAGACTCCTGGTAGTGAGGGATCGCCTCCTGGGGGCGGCCGAGTTGAAACAGGGCGTTGCCCAGGTTGTTGTGGGCCTCGGCCGAGGTCGGTAGCAGCCGCAGGGCCTCACGGTAGTGCGCGATCGCTTCGGGCGTCCGGCCAACGTTGACCAGGGCGGCGCCGAGGTTGGTGCGGGCCGTCCACGAGTCGGGATTCTTGGCGAGCGAATCCTCCATCAGCGTGATGGTCGAGCGGAACACGGCGCTCCGCTGCCAGGTGAGCGTCCCGAAAGCCAGCACGACCGCGACAGCCGCGGCGCTGGCGAAGGGCCGCGTCCGCGCGGGCCGCGCGGCGGTCGCGAGCCCCGCCGCCAGGAGGGCAGTGATCGCGGGGAGCGCCAGATACTGGAGGTGGTCGGACGCCAGTGCGTAGCGGCGAAACCACATGTTGATGATCCCCAAGACCGGCCCGAGCGCCACGACGTAGCAGCCAAGCGCCATGGTGAGGGGCCGGCTCCAGCGTGCATCGAGCCTCAGGACGACGACCGCCGCGGGAACCAGCGCCGCGAGGGGCAGCCAAGCCGCGAGCGTGGCCGGATCGACGTGCCAGCGGGGATAGAGCATCGCCAGCCGCAGGGGCACGACCGCCTTGCCGAGGTAGAACCAGACGACCCAGCCGCTCGCCGCCAACCGTGAGAGGACGCCGTCGGGCTCCGGCTCGCCGGCAACCGCACCGTGGGGCGCCTGGAGCACGAGGGTGATCGAGCCCATGGCCAGCGCGAGCAGGAAGAACGGCACGCTGCGGACCAGATCCCGGCGATCGACCCGGCCCCGCCGCCACCAGCAGCAGGCCAGCAGCACCAGCGGCAGGGCGACGGTGGACGTCTTCGCGGCGAGCGCCAGGCAAAACGCCGCCAGCGAGGCGGCATACCAGCGACGCCGGCCGGTGTCGTCGAACCACAGCCAGAACAGCATGGCCGCCGCGAAGAGGGGCAGCGAGAGGCAGTTTTTCAGTTCCGCGATCCAGGCCACGGAGGCGACCGTCACCGGATGCACGGCGAACAGGAGCGCCCCGAGCCAGGCTCCCGGCACCCGCAGCGTCTGCAGCACGCGCCAGAGCAGCACCGCCCCCAGGGCATGCAGCCCCAGGTTCACCGCCCGATAGCCGGCAGGATTCATGCCCCACCACCGCCACTCCAGCCAGAACATGGAGTTCGATAGGGGCCAGTAATCCTCCGCCTCGCCCCGAAACCAGATGCGGAACAGGCCGTCGGCGTCGTGGATCAGACGATGCGTCGGGGTGCTGGGCGCGGCCGTGATCCAGTTCTCGTCGTCCCAGAGGAACCCGCCCCCGAGCGACGGCCAGAAGGCCACGAGCACCGCCAGCACGATCAGGAGGGCGCCCCCGATCTCGATGCCTGGGTGGACAGCCGCGGTGGCTGGTTCCGCGGCCGCAGCTCGCAACGACCGGGATGGATGCGGAGTCATCGGAGCGAGAGGATAGGCCGGTGCGGTGCCCGCTCGCAACCAGCCCGACGATCGCGGCACAGCGGCCGGCCACCGCCACCTGGAGCCGGTCGTGCCGTCGGGTCGTGCGGCCCCTGCGGGTCGTGCGGCCCGCGGGCCTTACCCGACCGGTTTTTCTTCGCCGACCGGCACCGCTTCGCTGACCGGCAGCGGTCATGCTTTCGGCAGACCCTCGCAGCCCGACCGCCGCCGGGGTCGTCGGCCGGCCCTCGTCACCAGGAGTTCACGCATGTCCGCCACCGCCACCGTGTCGTCGCCCCGCACCGCCTCGGCCCCCCGCGCCTCGGCCGCTCGCACCGCCGTCCGCCACGCCCGGCGCAGGATGATCGACCCGACCACCTGCGAGCGCGACTACGGCCCGGAGGAGCTCGAGTTCATGCAGGCGCTCGACCGCTACAAGCGGACCAGCGGGCGGATGTTCCCGACCTGCAGCGAAGTCCTCCAGGTGCTGCGGTCACTCGGCTACGAGCGGGTCGCCGCGACCTGATCGATCCAGCGTGTCGCGAGCCTGACGGGGCAGCCCTGAGCGGGGCGGTGGGGCACGATCCCCATCGCTCACGCGATTGGGCTTCCTGAGAACGTGCGCCAGCGAGCTCAGGGCTGCCCGTGCCCCGAGAGCCGGGCTATGGGAGCAAGCGCAGGCAGGATGCCGAAGCGCCGCGGACATGCAGAGAGCGGATGCCACGAAGGCATCCGCGAACGTCCGGCGACGGGGCATGGGCAGCCCTGAGCGGGGCGGTGGGGCACGATCCCCATCGCTCACGCGATTGGGCTTCCTGAGAACGTGCGCCAGCGAGCTCAGGGCTGCCCGTGCCCCGAGAGCCGGGCTATGGGAGCAAGCGCAGGCAGGATGCCGAAGCGCCGCGGACATGCAGAGAGCGGATGCCACGAAGGCATCCGCGAACGTCCGGCGACGGGGCATGGGCAGCCCTGAGCGGGGCGGTGGGGCACGATCCCCATCGCTCACGCGATTGGGCTTCCTGATGCCGAGCGGGGCGGTGGGGCACGATCCCCATCGCTCACGCGATTGGGCTTCCTGAGAACGTTCGGCGGCGATGCGAGCCCAGGCAACGCGGGCGGTTCAGGCAGGCCTTGCCCCGGGATGGCCCGGCCCACTACGGTTCCCGTCCCGTCGGCCGGCGCGCCGGCGGCTCCCGGAGCCTTCCCGTGCGGCTGCTTATCCGATCCGACCCTTCGTCTGCGCGGTCGATGCGCGGCGGTGTCGCCGTGGGGCTGCTGGCCGCCTGCTGCGGGTGCGGCAGCGTGGCCAAGACCGACAACGCGGAGGGCGTGAAGCTCTACCAGCAGGGCAACTACCTCGGCGCGGTGAACTCGTTCCAGCAGGCGCTGGCGAAGCAGCCGGGCAACCCCGACACCTTCTACAACCTCGGGGCGACGTATCACCAGCAGTCGAAGCTCTTCGGCCGCGAGGCCGATCTGCAGACAGCCGAGCAGTATTACCATCTCTGCCTGGCGAGGAACCCGAGCCACGAGGCCTGCCAGCGGGCGCTTGCCGTGCTCCTCGTCGAGGAGAAGCGGAGCGACGAGGCGGCCGCCCAGCTCAATGCCTGGGCCCGCAGCCAGCCGACCAACCCGGCCCCCCACATCGAACTGGCCCGGCTCGCCCAGGAGCACGGCAACGTCCCGGAGGCGGAGAACCAGCTGATCGATGCCCTCGCGATCGATCCCAACAACCCCCGGGCCCTCGTGGCGCTCGGCAGCCTGCGGGAGTCGGCGGGCGACCCGACGCAGGCCCTCGCCAACTACAGCCAGGCGCTCGCCACCGACCCCCAGCAGCCCGCCGTGGCGGCCAAGATCGCGAGCCTGCAGGCCGCGCAGGCCTCGGCCTATCGCACCGCGGCGCTGCCGCCGTCGCCGCCTCCGCTGGCGGTCGCTCCGCCTCAGGCACCGCCGGGGAACGCAGGCCGTTGACCCTCCGCGCGGCGACTCCTATTCTGCCCCGGGAATCCACAGGTTTTTCGGGTGCCGCCATGACGGATCGCGTGTTCAACTTTTCCCCCGGTCCGGCCGTCCTGCCGGTCGAGGTGCTCGAGCAGGCCCGAGACGAGATGCTCTCCCTGCCGGGGGTGGGCATGTCGGTGCTCGAGATCAGCCATCGCAGCCCCGCCTTCGACCGGATCCTCGAAGAGACGATCGCCGGGCTGAAGAGCCTGCTGGGCATCGGCGACTCTCACGAAGTGATCTTCCTCCAGGGGGGCGCCAGCCTGCAGTTCTCGATGGTGCCGATGAACCTCCTCCGCGGGCAACCCGCCGCGGCCGACTACGTGATCACCGGCACGTGGGGGGCGACGGGGGCCAAGGAGGCCCGCCGCGAGGGCCAGGTGCACGTGGCCTGGGACGGCGCCGCCACCAGCCACGACCGGCTGCCCACCGAGCGGGAGATCGCGCTGTCGCCGCAGCCGGCCTACGTGCACATCACGAGCAACGAGACGATCCAGGGCGTGCAGTGGAAGCATGATCCCGATTTCGGCCCCGCGCCCTTGGTCTGCGACTGCTCGAGCGACTTCCTCTCGCGGCCGATCGACGTCTCCCGCTACGGCCTGATCTACGCCTGTGCCCAGAAGAACGCGGGGATCGCCGGCGTGACCACGGTCATCATCCGCAAGGACCTCCTCGAGCGGTCATGCGACGATCTGCCGACCATGCTCGACTACCGGACGTTCGTCAAGAACGGCTCGCGGCCCAACACGCCGCCGGTGTTCGCGATCTACATCCTCAACCTCGTCGGCCGTTGGATCGCCGGCCGGATGGGAGGCCTGCAGGGCATGGCACGACACAACGCCGCGAAGGCGAAGCTCCTCTACGACACGCTCGACCAGTCAGGGGGCTTCTACGCCGGACACGCCCGTCCCGAGTGCCGCTCCGACATGAACGTCACCTTCCGGCTGCCGAACGAGGCGACCGAGAAGGCCTTCTTGGCCGGCGCGACGAAGCGGGGGCTGATGGACCTCAAGGGCCACCGCTCGGTCGGCGGCATCCGGGCCAGCATTTACAACGCGATGCCGCTCGCGGGCGTCGAAGCCCTCCGCGACTTCATGACCGACTTCCAGCGCGAGCATCAGGACTGACCACTCTCTCCCCGCCTTCCCGCAGCCCTCCGGACAGCCGCCCATGCCCTCGATCATCGTGCTCGACACGCTCAGCCCCGACGGTCTCGCCCTGCTGGAGGCGGCCAAGCCGCACGGCATCACCTACGAGGTGCAGACCGGACTGTCCGGCGACGCCCTCCGCGAGGCGCTCGCGCGGCACGACGGCGCGATCTGCCGCAGCGGCGTGAAGATCACCGCCCAGGCCCTGGCTGGCAACCACCGCCTCCGGGCGATCGTGCGGGCCGGCGTGGGCACCGACAACATCGACAAGGAGGCGGCAACCCGGCTCGGGATCGTGGTCATGAACACGCCGGCCGGCAACACGCTGAGCACGGCGGAGCACGCCTTCGCGCTGATCCTCGGCCTCTCCCGCAACGTGGCCGCGGCCGACGCCAGCCTCCGGGCCCACAAGTGGGACCGCAACAAGTTCATGGGCGCCCAGGTCGCCGGAAAGACGCTCGGCATCGTGGGGCTCGGCCGCATCGGCCAGGCGGTGGCGGAACGGGCGCGGGCCTTCGACATGCGGGTGCTGGGCTTCGATCCGTTCCTGTCGCCCGACCGCGCGGCCGAACTCGGCATCGAACTGGTCGGCACCGTTCGCGACATGCTGACCGAGGTGGACTACCTCACCGTCCACACCCCGCTCACCGACGAGACCCGCCACCTCGTGGGCATGAATGAGCTCGAGATCCTCAAGCCGGGGATCCGGCTGATCAACTGTGCCCGCGGCGGTATCTACGACGAGGCGGCACTCGCCGAGGGGCTGAAGCGGGGCGTGATCGGCGGGGTGGCCCTCGACGTGTTCGAGAAGGAACCCTGCACCGACAGCCCCCTGTTCGACATGCCCGGCGTGCTGGTGACGCCGCATCTCGGCGCCAGCACGGAGGAGGCCCAGTCGCAGGTGGCGGTCGAGGGCGTCGGACTGCTCGTCGACTTCCTGACCACCGGCGCCGTCCGTCACGCCGTCAACTCCTCGGCGATCGACCCCGCCGCCCTCGAGGGTGTCCGGGGCTTCCTCGATCTCGCCTGGCGGCTCGGGCTGCTCCTGTCGCAGCTCGACTCATCGGCGCCGCGGTCGTGCTCGATCGCCTACCGGGGCGAGATCGCTGCCCGGAACACGCGGCTGGTCACCGCCGCCTTCGCCGCCGGCCTGCTCGAGGGGTCGATCGAAGACGTCAACATCGTCAACGCGGAGATGCTCCTGCGGGAGCGGGGCATCGAACTGGTGGAGCAGAGCCGCACCGATCCGGGGGCTTTCAGCTCGGTGGTGGCCGTCGATCTCGTGGGCGGCGAGCAAGTGCATCGGGCCGCCGGCACGCTCTTCGGTCACTCCATGCCCCGCATCGTGCAGCTCGAGGGGCAGCGTCTGGAGGCCTACCTCGACGGGATCCTGCTCGTGTTCACGCACCAGGACGTGCCCGGGATCATCGGCCGCGTGGGCTCGGCGTTCGGCGAGTCGGGCATCAACATCGCGCAGATGACGGTGGGCCGCTCCACGCCTGGCGGCGACGCGATCGGCGTCTTGAACCTGGACCAGGAGCCGTCGGCCCAGGCCGTGGCGGCCGTGGCGGCCTGCCCGGGCGTGAAGTCGGCGCGGGTGGTCAAGCTCCCGCCGGCCGGCCAGCTTCCGTCGTGGCTCGCGGCCTCGGTCGCCTCGTCGCGGACGGCACGCCGCGGCTGAGCCGTTTCCGCATCGGCGATGGGGCGTCCCCGGGCCGGGCCGCAGCCGAGGTTTGACGCGGGCGGACAGCGATTTGAGAATGCGCTGGTGACGGGAACGACCATCGACCGCACCTCTCCGCGATGCCCTTCGTCATGTCCGCCCGTTGCCTGCTCCGGACGCTGCTCGCCTTCGCCGCCCTGCTCACCCCGAGCCTGACGCGGGGCGAGACCGCCTCCGAGACGACCACCCTCGCCCTGCTCGAGCAACTCCAGGAACGCGACCTCCCCGACGTGATGCTCTGGGTGATCGAGCGGGCGGCGCCGGAGTGCTCCCCCGACACCCGGAGACGCCTGGAGTTCCTCAAGGGCTCCGCGCTCGTCAGTCAGAGCCGCGTGGCCGCCGACGCCGAGGCCCGCACCGGGCTGCTCGACGAGGCGGAGCGGTCGATCGACGCGTTCCTGGCGTCGTCGCCGACCGATGACATGGCGATCGCCGCCTTCACGCAGAAGGGCAGCCTCCTCGTGGAGCGCGGCCGAATCTGCCTGGCGCTCGCCCAGCGTCCCGACGCCGACACCGCCGCGCTCTCCAAGGAGGCGGCCGCGTTCTTCGACCGGGCCATCACGACGCTCCGCACGGCCGTCCCCACGCCACCCGGCGGCGGCAAGGAGCCGCCCCCGCCGGCCGTCGTTCCCGAGAAGATCGAGACCGCCGAAGACGCGGTCTTGCGATCCCTCCACGACCTGGCCGCCGAGATCGAGCGGATCCGCCTGCCCGCCAAGGACATCCGTAGCGAATACGAGGCCAAGAACGCGGAGTTGGCCCCCTTCCAGAAGGAGATCGAGAAGATCGACGCCGACATCCGCCAGAAGCAGGTCGAGGTGCCCACGATCCAGGCGGAGATCGGCGAACTGCAGCGGCCCCCGGCGCCGCGCACCCGGCCACTGACGCCCAAGGAAATCCAGGACCGCCGCGCACGGGTCACGCAGCTCACCGTCCGGCTCCAGGCCATCGCCACCGAGATCGCCGCCTTGGAAGCCACCAAGCAGAAGCCCGAGACCCAGCTCAGGAAGATCGCGAACGAGAAGGCCAAGTTCTCGAAGCAGTTGGCAGCGGCGGAGAAGCCTCTGGAGAAGGACCTCGAGGAACCGCTCCGGCGGCAGGAGGATCTCCGCACGAAGCTCCTGCAGACGCGGCTGATGGTCGCGGAGATCTCCTTCGAGAAGTCGAAGGCCTATGCCACGGGCTCCCCCGAGTGGAAGGCCGCGCTCGAGGAGTCGCAGCGGCTCAATCACGACCTCGCCGAAAAGTACGGGAAGCTCGGGGTCGGCTTCGTGGCCCGGCTCAACGAGGGCCGCAGCCTGGCGCTCCTCGGCAAGCGGGATGCCGCGATCGCCACCCTGGCACCGCTGTTCACGCTCGAGCCGGCGGCCGGCCAGCCCCTCTCGCCGCTCGGCCTCACCTTGAAGACGAAGGCGCTCGGGATCGCCATGCAGTGCTGGCTCGACGACAAGAAGTATGGCGAAGTGACCGGCCCGTCCCCGTTCGAACCCGAGAAGTACCGCGTGAATCCCTACCTCCGGTTCGCCATGGCGCCGGTCAAGGAGGGAAGGCTGACGCCCGAAGTCGCCGCGCTCAAGTACCGCACCGCCGAACTGCTCGCCGCCCGGGCGAAGTCGCTCGCGGACAAGGAAGCCGGCGCGGCGAAGCTCCTGGAGGCCGATGCCTACAAGCTCGCCCGCGAGGTCTCGACCGCCAATCGCGACTTCGCGGCGGAAGCCCGGGAACTCGCGGCGGGCCTGGGCAGGAGCCTCGGGCCGGTGGAGGGAGATTTCCCAGCCAAACTGGCCGACGGGCAGGCGGCCTTCCGCGGCTTCCAGGAGGCCCAGGCCGCGGCAAAGACCGCGCAGGCGACAGGGGACGCCGCGGCGGCTGCGGAACGCGTCGCCCAGGCCCGCGATCAGGCCCTGGCGGCGATGCAGGCGGCGCTCGCCCTCGGCGAGCAGGATGCCACGGCCGACCAGGCCGCGGTGAACCAGGCGCGGTCGATCCTCGCATTCCTCCACTACGATGCCGGACGATTCGCCGACGCCGCCGCGCTCGGCACGGCGCTGGTGCAGGATCATCCCAACGCGGCGGCGAGCCGTCAGGCCGCGCGGGTCGCGCTCGCCAGCCTCCAGGCGCTCGCGGCGAAGCCCGACGCGGAGGCGCAGGCGCGGCTCCGGGATCTCGCCACGCTGGTGATCGCCCGCTGGAACGACGGGCCCGAGGCGGCCGACGCCACCACGGTGCTCGTCAATCTCGCGATCGAAGGCCACGATGCCGACGCCCTCGTGGCCCTCGTCGAGGGCATGAGCCCCGCGTTGCAGCGGCGGCCGGAGCTACTCCTCCGGGCGGCGGTCGGCCTGCGGCAGGAGGCCGACCGGCTGCGGAAGTCCGGCGGCGATGCCGGTCGGGTGGCCGCCTGCACCGCCACCGCGAAACGGGCCATCGACGAGGCCCTGCCTGCCATCGAGGCGGCCGGCAGCCTGCCTTCCGCGACCGCGCGGGTCGTCGTCTCGGCGGCGCTGGCGCGGGCCCAGATGGCCCTGGCCGACGGCGATCAGCCGCTGGCGCTCACGCTGCTCACCAACCCGGTGTACGGGCCGTGGACGGTCGTGTCGTCGGGAAGCGATCCAGCACTGACCCAGGGGCCGCTGGCCACGTCCGCCCTCACGGTGGCCCTCAGTGTGTTCGTCGAGTCCCAGCGGTTCGACGATGCCCAGAAGGCGATGGCGCTCTTGGAGCAGGCGGCCGGCACGGGCGCCGAGGCCTCCGCGCGGCTCACCGGGATGGTTCAGGCTCTCGGCCGCAGCCTCCGGGAACGCCTCGACCAGCTCGCGACCGCGGGAGGTACCGACGCCGCGGCGCAGGCGGCACCGCTGCTCGCCGGCTTCGAGTCGTTCCTCGATGGTGTCGCCAAGCGCGACCCCACGACGGCGGCCCAGCTCTGGGTGGCCACGACCTACCAGACGCTCGGCTCGGGAACGAGCGGCGTCGTGCCGCGGGCGAAGGCCGGCCCATACCTCGACCGCGCCGCGACGGCCTACGGTCGGCTCCTGGAGCGTCTCGGGCAGGCCGGCCTGCCCGAGGCCGAGGCCGCCGAACTCCGCCGCTTCGAGCCGACGGTCCGGCTGAAGATCGCCTCCCTGTCGCGCGAACGGGGCAAGTGGGACGCAGCCCAGGAACAGATCGACACGCTGCTCGCCGACCCGCAGCGGCAGAACTGGCTCGAGGCGCAGGTCGAGGCGGCGGAGCTGCTCCTGGCCGCCGGCCGTGCGGCCAAGGCCGCGGGCGACGCGGCCGACGCCGACGCGAGGCTCCTGCAGGCCGCCGGCGGCCGGAAGACGACGCCCGTGATCTGGGGCTGGAGCGGCATCGCCAACAAGCTGTCGCGGCAGGCCTTCGCGGGCACCGACCCGAAGGCGCTGCAGGCCCGCGAGCTCTTCTTCCAGGCACGGCTCAAGGTGGCGGAAGCCCTCCTGCTCCGGGCCGAGCTGAAGACCGAGGCCGCCGAGAAGGCCACGGCACTGCAAGCGGCCGAGACGTCGATCGCCATGACCCGCAAGCTCTACCCCGATCTCGGCGGCGCCGCGCAGCAGCAACGCTTCGAGAAGCTGCTCAAGGCCGTGCAGACGGCGCAAGGCAAGCCTGCCGGCGGGTTCGCCGCCCTCGATGCACCAGCCGCTGCCCCCGCTCCCTGACCCATGCACCCAACACACCTCACGACCGCGCCGCGCGGCACGACGCTCATCGCGATCGCAGCGCTGGTTCTCGCGGTTGCGGGCGGCTTCGCAGCCCGGGCCGAAGACCGCCTCCGCCTCCGCCTGGGAACGGCGGTTGCCAAGGAGGCCCAGCCGAAGCCGCCCCGCACGCCGCGACCGCCGGAGCTCCGCGGCTCGATCGCGGTGGCCAGCGCGGACTCGATCACCATCGACACGCCCGCCAACTTGATCAAGAAGCAGTGGGTGGTGCCGACGGAGGACGTGCTCGAAGTGCTCCTCGACGGCGAGCCGGAGGAACTCCGCAGCGGCCGCGGGATGGTGGCCGCGGGAAATGGTGCCGCGGCCCTCGAGCAGCTCGCCCCCACGGACGGCCCCGACGCCGAGGGCCTCTGGGACCAGGCCAGCGCCGCGGTGCGGGCCGAGCGGATGTTCGTCAAGACGGCCGCGACCGCCCTGGTGGCGATCCGCTCGGGGGAAGGGCTCGATGCCGCGATCGCCGGCCTCCGCGACTTCCTTCGCAAGCATTCCGGCAGCCACCACGCGGCGGCCGTGCAGGAACTGGTGGGCGACGTGCTGGTGCGCAGCGGCAAGCCTGCCGAGGCGGCCGCGGCCTACGCGGCGATCGCGACGCAGGCGCCGGCCCGGCGCATTCGCGCCGCCACGCTCACGGGCCGCGTGCAGCTGGATCAGCAGCGCTGGGGCGACGCGCGGGCAGCGCTCGAGAAGGCGATCGCCGTCGAGACGCCCCCGGGCGACTTTTCAGCAGCCCTGGAGCGGCGCGAGGCCCGGCTCCTCCTCGCCCGCTGCCTCGCCCGGGATGGCCGGGCCACCGAGGCGATCGCGCTCGCCCGGCAGGTGCTCGCGGAGGCCGACCCGAGCGACGGGGAGGGACTCGCCGAGATCTTCGTCGTCCTCGGCGAGGCCCAGCGGTCCGCCGGCGACAAGAACAAGGATGCCCTGATCTCGTATCTCACGGTGGACATGGTCCACAACGGAGTCCCGGAGGCACACGCGGAGGCGTTGGCCGGCCTCGTGGAGCTCTGGGAGAAGGAGAATCATCCGGAGCGGGCCCGCGACGCCAGGCAGGCCCTGGAGCAGACCTATCCCGACAGCCTTTGGCTCCGCCGCGTAGCCCCGCCGCCAGGCTCCTGACGGGAGCGGACTCCCCTTCCGGCCGCGCGGGCCGCGAGGGTAGCCTGTGGCTGGGAAACTGGCCGAACCATCCGGCATCGTGGACCCCATTCTTGCGAGGAGAGATGACCATGTTCGTGTGCTCATGCGAAGCCCGCGGAGCGGGCTTCCTGTCCCGGCTGGGAGCAGCGGCCTCGGGGAGGCTGGCGAGGCTGCTCGTCGCCGCCTGCCTGACGGCGGCGTGGGTTCCGACGGCGACCTGCCTCGTGCCGACGGTGGCGGTCGCCCAGGACGAGGAGGTGGCGGTGGACGACGCCGCCGACGCCCCGGCCGAGGGCAAGAGCTACCTCACCTTCCTGGTCGAGGCCCTCGGCATCAAGTACGTGATCATCTTCCTGCTGCTCTCGTTCGGGCTCGTGGCCCTGCTCGTGATGTGCTTCATGCAGTTCCGGAAGTCGGTGCTGATGCCGGAGGCGCTCGCGCAGCAGTTCGAGCAGCATCTGGAGAACAAGGAGTTCCAGCAGGCCTACGAGCTCGCCAAGGGCGACGACTCGTACCTCGGCAAGGTGCTGGCCGCGGGGATGGGCAAACTCCAGGCCGGCTATCCCGCCGCGGTCGAGGCGATGCAGGCGGCGGAGAACGAGCAGGCGATGAACCTCGAGCACAAGATCAGCTACGTCTCGCTCGTGGGGGCGCTGGCCCCGATGTTCGGCCTGCTCGGCACGGTGGACGGGATGGTGGCGGCCTTCATGCTCATCGCCCAGCGGGACACGGCTCCCAAGCCTTCGGAGCTGGCCGTCGGCATCTCGCAGGCGCTCGTGACGACGCTCATCGGCCTCTGGCTGGCGATCCCCGCCATCGCCTGCTACGGCATGTTCAAGAACTGGCTGCAGCGGTTCAACATGGACATCGACGACGAGGCGATGAAGCTGATGGCGCGGTTCCAGAACATGGGCAAGAAGGCCGGCTGACCCGCCCCGGGCCGCCGCCGAAAGGGCCTTCCGCATGGCACGCACGAACCGCGACGGACCGTCGAAGACCGATATCGACATGACGCCGATGATCGACATGACGTTCCAGCTGATCACGTTCTTCGTGTTCACGCTCAACTTCTCGACCGCCGTGCAGGATGACCGCGTCCAGCTCCCGATGAGCCAGCTCGCCAAGCCGGCCGAGGGGCCGTCGGCCGATCCGATCACGCTGCAGCTGATGAGCGACGGCCGCGTGATCTACGCCGGCGAGCCGGTCTCGCTCCAGGAGATCGGCGGCTACCTGGAGAACGAGAAGCGGGTGATGATCGCCTCGAGCAAGGAGCCGAACGCCGCCACCGTGATCGTCCGGGCCGACGGCCGCTCGAAGACGGGCGACGTGCAGGAACTGATCAAGGCCTGCCAGGAGAAGGGGTTCGAACGGTTCGTCCTGCGGGCGCAGGTCGACGAGAGCAAGTGACGGGAGCCAGACGTGGCCGCGACGCGTGAATCTCTTGCCGACAAGATCGCCATCGACATGACGCCGATGATCGACGTTGTGTTCCAGCTGATCACGTTCTTCATGCTCACGCTGAAGACGGTGATCACCGAGGGCGACTTCGACATCCGCATGCCCCTGGGCGCCAGCGCCGGCATCGCCTCCGAGGACCAGCTCCCGCCGGTGCGCGTGCGGATGACCGCGGGCCCCGGCGGCGAGCGGACCAGCCTCACGATGAACGGCCAGCCCGTCGCCGACTTCGAGGAGCTGCGGCGGCGGATCATCGATCTCGTTGGCGCGGGCCCCGGCTCGAATGCCGACAAGACCGAGGTGGAGCTCGACTGCGACCCCGACCTGAGCTACGACAACGTGATCCAGGCGGTCACGGCCGTCTCCGGGCAGGTTCAGCCGGACGGCACGGTCGTGGAACTCATCAAGAAGATCAAGTTCGCCCCGCCGAAGAAGAAGTAGGGCGCGGGGGGGTGGCGGGGCATGTGCAGGTTAAAAACCTGCACCCACTTTGAAGTGGCCCCAGGTTTTCAACCTGAGGATGCTCCGGTCCCTGGTTGTGCAGGTTGAAAACCTGCACCCACTTTGAAGTGGCAACAGGTTTTCAACCTGTGGGGCAGCACTCGCCGGGACGGCACGTGTGCAGGTTGAAAACCTGCACCCACTTTGGGGTCACCTCCGCGGGTGGAACTTCTCGTGCACGGCCCGGAGCCGGCCGGCATCGACGTGCGTGTAGCGCTGCGTGGTGGCGATGCTGGCATGGCCCAGCATCTCCTGCACGTGCCGGAGATCGACCCCGCCCGCCACGAGGTGCGTGGCGAAGCTGTGCCGCAGCGTGTGCGGGCCGATGTCGCTCGGCACGCCGGCGTGGTCGGCATGCCACTTGACGATCTCCCAGATCCGCATCCGCGACAGGCGGTTACCGCGGGCCGAGAGCACCGCCCAGGTCGGCAGGCCCGTGGCCCGCGCGGCGAACGCCTGCCGGGGTCCGTCGAGCCAGGCCTGGATGGCCACCACCGCCCGGCGGCCGAGCGGCACCACCCGTTCCTTGTTTCCCTTGCCCCGGCAGGTGCAGAAGCTCTCCGCGAGGTGCAGGTCGGTGAGCCGGAGCGACGACACCTCCGAGGCCCGGCACCCGGTGGCGTAGAGCAGCTCGAGCAGGGCACGGTCGCGGATGGCCCGCGGCGCGCTCCCCTCGGGGCTCCCCAGCAGCCGGTCCACCTGGTCCGGCGAGAGGGTGCCAGGAATCGCGTCGTCCCGCCTGGCGGGCGTGAGCAGCTCGGCCGGGCTCTCGACCACCACCCCCTCGAGCTGCAGGAACGCGTAAAAGGTCTTGAGCGTGGCCGCCTGCCGGGCGATGCTCGCCCGGGCCAGCCCCTTCTTCGCCAGGGCCGAGAGGTAGTCGCCCAGGTCGCGGACCGTGAGGGTGACCGGCGACCGGCCCGCCAGCCAGGCGGTGAAGTCGCGGAGGTCGCGGCGGTAGGCCGCCTGCGTGTTGGCCGCCAACGCCCGCTCGTGGCGGACGTAGTCGAGGAAGCGATCGACGAGGATCGCGGCCGACGCAGAGGCCTCCGCCGCCACCACCCCCTCGAGCAGGATCTTCCGCGTCCGTCGGGGCTTGGGAGAGTCGGTCATGGGTGCCAGCGCCGTCCTCCGCCACCCGTCCGGGGCCTCGCGGATCGCGGCGGCTCCCGCCTCACGGCGTCAGGCGTCGTAGCCGAGGTTGGGGGCGAGCCACCGCTCGACCTCCGACACCGGCATGCCCTTCCGCGCCGCGTAGGCCTCGACCTGGTCCCGCGTGATCCGATCCACCGCGAAGTATCGGCTCTCCGGATGGGCGAAATAGAGCCCGCTGACGCTCGCCGCCGGCATCATCGCGAAACTCTCCGTAAGCCGCATCCCCGCCCCCTGCTCCGCCCCCAGCCAGGCGAAGATCGCCTGCTTCTCCGTGTGGTCGGGACAGGCGGGATAGCCCGGGGCTGGCCGGATGCCGCGGTACTGTTCTTCGATCAGCTGCTCTGGGGTGAGGTTTTCAGCCCGGCCGTAGCCCCATTCCCGGCGAACCTTCGCGTGCAGCCATTCGGCACAGGCCTCAGCGAGCCGGTCGGCGATCGCCTTCACCATGATCGACGAGTAGTCGTCGTGCTGGGCGTCGTACGTCCGGCAGAGCTCGTCGCAGCCGTGGCCCGTGGTGCAGGCGAAGGCCCCGACGTAGTCCTTCCGCCCGCTCTCGACCGGGGCCACGAAGTCGGCCAGGGCGTGGAACACGTCCTGCCCCTTCCGCTCCCACTGCTGCCGGAGCGTGTGCACCCGGCCGACTTCGGCGGCGCGGGCGTCGTCGGTGTAGACGGCGATGTCGTCGCCCACCGCGTTGGCGGGAAAGAAGCCGTAGACTGCCTTCGCCTGCAGGGCATCGTCGCGGACGATCCGCTCGAGCATCTCCGTCGCGTCGCGGTGCAGTTTCCGCGCCTCCTCGCCGACCACCGGGTCGGTGAAAATCGCCGGGTACCGCCCCTTGAGCTCCCACGACATGAAGAACGGCGTCCAATCGATGAACGGGATCAGCTCCGGGAGCGGCACGCGGTCGAGCGTCCGCACGCCGAGGAACTCCGGCACGTCGATCGGGGCGCTTGACCAGTCGGTCGTCCAGCGGTTCGCACAGGCGGTGGCGTAGGAGACGAGCTTCGTCTCCTGCCGCCGCTTGAAGTTCTCGACGTCGCGAGCCTGGGCGTCGCGGGTGGCCCGCACGAACTCCTCGCGGGCCGTGGAGCTCAAGAGTTTCTCCACCACGCCGGCCGCCCGCGAGGCGTCGTTCACGTGCACGACCGCCCCCGAATACTTGGGCGCGATCTTCACGGCCGTGTGCCGGGCCGAGGTGGTCGCCCCGCCGATCAGGAGCGGCATCGTGAGCTTGGCGTGCTCGAACTCCTGCGCCACCTGCACCATCTCGTCGAGGCTCGGCGTGATCAGGCCCGAGAGCCCTACGATGTCGACCTGGTGGCGGATCGCCTCGTCGATGATCTTCGTGCAGGGCACCATCACGCCGAGGTCAACAACCTCGTAGCCGTTGCAGCCGAGCACCACGCCCACGATGTTCTTGCCGATATCGTGGACGTCGCCCTTCACGGTGGCCATCAGCACGGTGCCCCGCTTCGTGTCGGCGGCCCCCGAGGCGGCCCGCTCGGCCTCCATGTAGGGGAGGAGATGGTTCACGGCCCGCTTCATCACCCGGGCGCTCTTCACGACCTGCGGCAGGAACATCTTCCCCTCGCCGAACAGGTCGCCGACGGTCTGCATGCCCCGCATCAGAGGCCCCTCGATGATTTCGAGGCTGGTGGCGTAGTGCGTCCGAGCGGCCTCGACGTCTTCCTCGACGTGGTCGGCGATCCCCTTTACCAGCGCGTGAGTGAGCCGCTCTTCGACGTCGAGTGTCCGCCAGGTGTCGACCTTCGCCGCCTCGGCGGAGCCGCGGTTCTTCACCGTCTCGGCAAACTCGACGAGCCGCTCGGTGGCGTCGGGCCGGCGGTCGAAGAGCACGTCCTCGACCCGCTCCTTGAGGTCCGGCTCGATCTCCTGGTACACGGCGAGTTGGCCGGCGTTGACGATGCCCATCTCCATCCCGGCGCGGATTGCGTGGTACAGGAAGCAGGAGTGCATCGCCTCGCGGACCACCTCGTTGCCGCGGAACGAGAACGAGATGTTGCTCACGCCCCCCGACACCTTGACGAGCGGCATCACCTCCTTGATCCGGCTCGTCGCCTCGATGAAGTTGATCGCGTAGCGGTTGTGCTCCTCGATGCCGGTGGCGACCGTGAGGATGTTGGGGTCGAAGATGATGTCTTCCGGGGGAAAGCCCGCCTCTTCCGTCAGCAGGCGATAGGCCCGCTGGCAGATGGCCACCCGCCGCTCCACGTCGGTGGCCTGCCCCTCCTCGTCGAAGGCCATCACCACGACCGCCGCGCCGTAGCCGCGGACGGTGCGGGCGTGCTCCAAGAAGACTTCCTCGCCTTCCTTGAGGCTGATCGAGTTGACGATCCCCTTGCCCTGGATGCACTTCAGCCCCGCCTCGAGCACCTCGAACCTCGAGGAGTCGATCATGATCGGGACCTTGGAGATCTCCGGCTCGCTGGAGAGCAGCGTGAGGAACTTCGTCATCACCTTGACGCCGTCGAGCATTCCCTCATCGACGTTGATGTCGATGATGTTGGCCCCGTTCTCCACCTGCTGGCGGGCGACGCTGAGCCCCTCCTCGTAGCGCTCCTCCTTGATCAGCCGGGCGAAGGCCCGCGACCCGGTCACGTTGGTCCGCTCGCCGACGATCGTGAAGCTGCTCTCGGGCCGCAGTTCCAGCATCTCGAGCCCGGAATACCGTGACCGCCGGGGCGGTTCGGCCGGCTTCCGCGGCGGGTAGTTCCGCATCGTGTCGGCGATCGCCTTGATGTGGGCCGGCGTCGTGCCGCAGCAGCCCCCCACGATGTTCAGCCAGCCGCTCTGGGCGAACTCCTCGAGCACCGAGGCCACCATCTCGGGAGTCTCGTCGAAGCCGCCGAGCGCGTTGGGCAGGCCGGCGTTGGGATAGCAGCTGACGAGCCGGGGCGTGGCCCGCGAGAGGTCGGCCACGTGGGTGCGGAGCTTCTCGGGGCCGAGCGCGCAGTTGATGCCGGCCGAGAGCAGATCGACGTGCGAGATGCTCGTCCAGCAGGCCTCCACCGTCTGCGCCGAGAGCGTGCGGCCCCCCTCGAAGATCGTGAACGACGCCATCACCGGCAGGGAGCGGCCGAGGTCGGCGAACGTCTGCTCGATGGCGTGCAGGCAGGCCTTGAGCACGAGCGTGTCGAAGGCGGTCTCGGCGAGGAGGATGTCCACGCCCCCCTCGATGAGCGCCTCGATCTGCTCCCGGTAGGCCGCCACCATCTCGTCGTAGGTGACGTCGCGGTGGCCCGGATCGGCCACATTGCCGGCGATCGAGAGCTGCTTGTTGGTCGGGCCGATCGAGCCGGCCACGAACCGCGGCTTGTCGGGGGTCTTGGCGGTGGCGGCATCGGCCGCGGCTCGGGCCAGCGACGCGGCGACGAGATTCATCTCCCGCGTGTGCTCTTGGAGGCCGAAGTCTGCCAGGGCCACGCTCGTGGCGCCGAACGTGTTGGTCTCGACGATATCGGCGCCCGCCTCGAGGTAGGCGGCGTGGATTCCCCGGATGGCATCCCCCTGCGAGAGCGTGAGGGCGTCGATGCAGTTCTTGAGGTCGCGGTGGTGGCTGGCGAACCGCTGGCCGCGAAAGCCCGCCTCGTCGAGGCCCAGCTGGTGGACCATGGTTCCCATGGCGCCGTCGAGGATGGCGATCCGCGACTCGAGGATGGAGCGGAGCAGGTCGGAACGGGGTGAGAGCGGAGCCTTGGACATCGACGATCCGGATCGGGAAAGGGGTACGAACGGCGAAAAGTCTGCCGATTGACGGCGTTGCCGCATCATAGGCGACCCGGAGAACAGGGAATACTGCACCGCCTGGATGACGCGATTGGCTCGCCCCGATGGTGCTGGCTGGGCAGGGACCGTGCCGCCCGCCGCCGGCCGTTCAAGGGCCGCGGCCGCCGACGACGATGCTCCGCGGAGAGGACGTCGATGAAGGTGCTCGCCCGATTCCCCACGCTCGATGCCGCCGCGATCACGATCGCCGGCAGCGCGGCCGCGTTGCCGGCCGACGAGCCCCTGCCGCCGGCGGCCGTCACGACGACGACCAAGACGAGCGGTCTGCGGCGGAGAACGCCGGCGCGACGGCAGCGAAGCCTGTTTCCAGGCGGCTCGATCGTGGCCCTGGCGATCGTCGCCGGGATCGTCTGGACGCTCGCCTCGTGGAATGACGCCCGCCGCGCGGAACGGAGCCGTGCCGAGCGGCTCGCACGGATGCAATCCTTCTCGTCACCGGGGACGCTCGCCCGATGACACTCGACTTTCTCGACGCGGCCTTCGTCACTCGTTGGCAGGCGTCGCTGTCGCCGGCCGTGCCCATGCCTCCGGCCGTTCCGGCGGCGGATACGGCCTCGGCCCCGCCCATGCCCGAGACGACGCCGGCCGTCGCGACCATCGACGCCGTCGAGCCCGCCGCCGCAGATGATTTCGTCGGCCGGCTGCTCGCCGCCGCACGGACCGAATGGGAGACCCTCGCCGACGAGGTGATCGCCGCCCGCGACCGGGGTCGCCGGGCCATCGCGATCGTGGCCTGCGAGCGGGCCGCGGGCTGCTCGACGCTCGCGGTCGGTCTCGTCCGCGTGCTCCGCGGCCGGGGCCGTGACGCCGTGGCATGCCCGACCATCGCGATCGCCTCGGCGGGAGCGCCGCACGACAAGCGGATCGTGATCGTCGATGGCGGCGTCTGGTTCCCCCCGGGCCGAATCCACCGGCAACGGCTGCTCGTGGCGTCGTGCGGATGCGACGCGGCGATCCTCGTCGTCCGCTCGGGCCACCGCCCGCCCGCCGCCTGGTCCACCTGCCTGGAGGCGATCGGTGTCGAACCGCTCGGCGAGGTCGTCTCGTTCGTGCCCACCCCCGTCGGAAGCCAGCCATGACACCCGTCCGCCGGACCCCAGCCGCGCTCACGCCGTCGCAGCGGGCCGCGGCCGCGAAGATCGCCGCCGCGGTCGATCGGCCCGGCGGCGTGGCCCTGCTCTGCGGTCCCCAGGGGGTGGGCAAAACGACGGTGCTGGAGGCGGTCATGGAGGGGGAGCGGCAGCGGGGCCGCAGCATTGAATGCCGCGACCTGCCCGAGTGGGTCCATGCCGCCGCCCCGTGGCCGGGCGACCTGCCGGATGTCGTGGTGGCCGATGCCGCCCACCACGCCCCCGACGGCGACCTCGCGCGGCTGCTCGCGGCCTGCCGGCTGCGGGCGTCGCCCGCGCGGCTGGTGCTCGCCGGCGAGGGCCGTCTGCTCACGCTCGTCGCCCGCGACACGGCCGTGGAGCGGGCGATCCATCTCCGGGCGAGCCTCCGTCCGCTTTCGCCGGACGAATCGAGCCTGGTGGTCGAGCCCGTGCTCACCGCCGCCGGCATCGACACCGCCGCAGCCGCCGGCATTCTCGACGTGATCCACGAGATCGGCGGCGGCATTCCCGCCGCGATGCTCCGGCTCGCCGACCTGGCCGCCATCGTGGCCGCCACTCGGCCCGACCGGTCGCTCTCGCCACGCGACATCGAGGCGATCCACCGCCGCCTCTCGCCGCTGGCGGCCTGACGACCGCTCATGCATCGCCAGAAAGTGGCCGCAGGTTTTCAACCTGCGAAGAACTCCGCTCGAGCTGGCCCCGCCGCTCGGGGCTGCCCATGCCCCATCGCCACGTGGCACAGGTTTTCAACCTGTGGTGCCCCGCCGCTCGGGGCTGCCCATGCCCCGTCGCCACGTGGCACAGGTTTTCAACCTGTGTGCCCCGCCGCTCGGGGCTGCCCATGCCCCGTCGCCGGACGCTCGCTGCGCCCATCCTGGGCTTCGCTCGCTCGGTGATTCCTCTGCTTCGCCATCACGGCTTCGCAGAGGAATCAAACGCCGGCTCCCGGGGCACGGGCAGCCCCTCGCTGCATCCACCCTGGCAGATGCTTCCGGGACGAGGGAGCAGCCGGCCGGAGGCACGCGCAGAAGCCGGTGTCACTTGTGGAAGCCGGATGTCGACATTCCGTTGGTGAACTGAACTCACAAGTGCCGCCGGCGCCGAGCATGTCTCCGGCCGGCTGCGGTGCCGCGACGACGCGAGCGAATCACGTGGCGGCCGTATCAGGCCTCGGCGCGAGCGCGGGCGAGCAGCGCGGCGACCGAGTCTTTCGTCGGCGGCCGCGACTCGCGGAGCGGCGCGAAGGCTGCGACGTCGATCGTGGGCGGGCGGCCCTCCACGAGATCGGCGATCAGCACGGCTGTGCCCGTGGACTGATGGAGCCCGGCCCGGAAGTGGCCGGCCGCGACGAACGCGTTGTCGCAGGCCGGTGCGGCGCCGATCGTGGGCAGGCCATCGACCGTCCCGGGGCGGAGGCCAGCCCACGACTTCTCGGGGGTCGTAGCCACGAGGTCGCCGAGCAGCTCGCGGGCCAACTCGACGATCCGGGCGAGGGCCGCCGCGTCGGTGGAGGCGTCGAACCCGACGTCCTCGAGGGTCGAGCCCGCCAGCAGCGTGCCGTCCTCGCGGGGCACCAGGTAGTCGAGGCCGCGGTTGACCACGCGGACGAGCCACGGCTCCGCCATCCGCAGCTGCACGATCTGGCCGCGGATCGGCCGGGTCTCGATCGTCACGCCGAGGGTCCGCGCCAGGGCCCCCGACCACGCGCCCGCCGCGAGCACGTAGGCCCCCGCCCACAGTGTTTCGCAGCCGCCTTCCACCTCGGCGACGAGCCCCTCCACGCGTCCGGCGCGAACTGCGATCTCCCGCACCGTCGCGCCCTCCGTGATCACCACGCCCCGACGGAGGCATGATCGCTCGAGCGCCTCGAGGTGCCGGGGCGGTCGGATCTGCGTCTCGTCGGGGAGCAGATAGCCGGCCAGCACCGCCCCGCGCCGCACCGCTGCGGCGAGCGCGGGCTCGCTTGCGGCCACGGCCGCGGCGTCGAGCCACTCGCAGGCCGCGCCCCGGCCCCGCCACGCCGCCGCGTCGGCTTCGAGCCGCGCCCGGCCGGGTTCGTCGCGGCACACGTGCAGGCCGCCGCAGGCTCGCAGCCCGGTGTCGATGCCGGTCTCATCGAGCAGGTCGCGGGCCCACTCCCGGTGGAGCCGATCGCTCCAGGCGGTGAGCCGTTCATTGGGCGTGGCGTCGGGATGCTCCGACGCCGGGGGAAAGATGCCGGCGGCAGCCCAGGAGGCCGTGCTCCGCCAGCGCTCGCGGGCGAGCACCCGGACCGAGAGCCCACGGCCCGCGAGTTCCCTGGCGATCGACAGCCCGACGATGCCCCCTCCGATGATGCAGCAGTCTGTCATGGAGGCAGGTGGGCGCTCAGGCGTTGGTCGGAACGGCGGTCGAGTCGGCGATGTTCACCCACACGTGCACGTGCGGCGCGCCGCGGAAGTGCCAGACGAACGCCGGTCCCTCGAGCCGCCAGTTGTCCCAGACGCCGTCGTCGCCGATGTCGGCATCGCGGTAGAAGGCGAGGCGGCAATGGTCGAGGCCCCCCTGCGCGGCGAGGCAGCCGCGGACCTCGTCGCGATCCACGGTGCGGTAGGGCTCGAGCAACACACCGAGCACCCGCTCGAGCTCGCCCCGCTGGTCGGCGGAGAGCTCCGACACTGGAATGCCCGCAGGCTCCGCGCCGCCACGACGGAACGCGATCGCGTTTTCGGCCGGCGTCTTCGCCACCAGCGCCAGGTCGCGCTGGCGGCCGTCGAGCATGGCAAACACGCCGTTGGCGGCCACGGCCTGCGGCCAGAAGACGTTGCCCGCATGATCCTTCTCCTCCGTCCCGCCGCCGGTGTCGTGGCCGTAGAAGATCGGGCCGCCGAACGCAACGTGCTCCGCCGAGTCGCCGTCGCAGCGGAGGGTCATGTGACGGCCGGTGAGCAGAAACTGGAACCTACCGCTCCCGGGCTCGCCGATCAGCGCGACCGACTGACCGTGTCCGAAGCCCCCCGTGTCGTCCTCGAGCTGGCGGTCGAAGCGGGCGTGCCAGTCGGGGTCGATCAGCCGCTCGAAGATCGCGCGGACGAGCGCTTGCTGCTCCGGCGTGTAGAAGTCGCCCTTCACCTCCGGCGCGGTCACGTTCCAGTTGTTGCCCACGCGGGTTCGCAGCAGCCCGAACTTCGGATGCATGTGATCCCATGGAAAGCAGATCGTGGTCCGCTGCGCCGGCGTGAGCGAGGCATGCAGCCGGCCGGCGAGCGTCTCGGCCGACGGAGCCGCCGCCTCCGCCGCCGCGGCGAACGGATGGCGGAGCATGGCCGCGGCCGCGGTCGATCGCAGGAGGTCTCGTCGCGATAGCATGATCACGCTCCTCGGAGGGTGCGGCCAGACACGAGGCAGAGATCCAGCCTACGCCACCCCCGC
>JBBAVS010000047.1:15368-27156 GCA_040397585.1 Pirellulales bacterium | reverse complement strand
GGAGGGTAAGCGAATGGCTAGCGGCGACACTGGAAATGTCGTGCCGGGAAACCGGTTGTGGGTTCGAGTCCCATGCCCTCCGCTTCATGCCCGCACCGCCATCCTGGCCGGTGCGGGCGTGGTGGGTGGGCCCGCCATCCAGGCAGGCGGCTCTGATCGCGGCGTCGCCGTCTCTGCCACGCGATGACCGCGGCGGCCGCCAAGCCCGCCCCGGGGGCTTCCGCTGCCTGGCTCACCGTGGCCCTGCTCGTCCCGGTGGCCCTGCTCAACTATCTCGATCGCCAGCTCGTGGCCACGATGCAGCGGTCGATCATCGGCGACGTCTCCGGCATCGAGAGCCAGGAGCAGTGGGGGCACATGCTGGCCTGGTTCAAGTGGACCTACGCCGCCGCCAGCCCCTTCGCCGGCCTCGTCGCCGACCGGTTCAGCAAACCCCTGATCGTGTGCCTCAGCCTGATCGCCTGGTCGGCCGTCACCTGGGCCACCGGCCACGCAACCAGCTACGACCACCTCCTCGCCACCCGCGCGGCGATGGGCCTCTCCGAAGCCTTCTATATCCCGACGGCCCTCGCGCTCATCGCCGACCACCACGCCAAGGCCACCCGCTCGCGGGCCATCGGCTTCCATCAGATCGGCATCTACCTTGGTGTCATGCTCGGCAGTCTCGGCGGGTTCGTGGCCGACAGCCCCACGCTCGGCTGGCGGTGGGGATTCACCACGATCGGCCTCGTGGGCATCGTTTATGCGGTGCCGCTCTTCTTCCTGCTCGGCGAACCCCGCGGCGTGCGGTCGGCGGCATCTGGCTCGACGGCCCGTGAATCGCCCTGGGCCACCGCCATGGCCCTGCTCTCGAATCGCTCGTTTCTCCTCCTGCTCACCTACTTCACGCTCCCTGCGATCGCCGGCTGGGTGATCCGCGACTGGATGCCGAGCGTGCTCCAACGGGAACTGGGGCTCACCCAGGGGATCGCCGGCGTGAGCGCCGTGATCTGGTGGCAGGGCGCCGCGATCGTCAGCGCCATCGTCGGCGGCTGGCTGGCCGATCGCTGGATGCAGACCACCGACCGGGGCAGGATCTACGTGAGCGCCATCGGCATGGCCGCGATTGTGCCCGCCCTGCTCGGCGTGGGCCTCGTGATCGGCTCCAAGTCGCTCCTGCTCGCCGTGCTGTTTCTGATGCTGTTCGGGTTCGGCTGGGGCTTCTTCGACACCAACAACATGCCGATCCTCTCGCAGATCGTGCGGCCGGAGCGGCGGGCCGCAGGCTATGGGATGATGAACCTCGCCAGCATCTCGTTCGGCGGGATCGCCGACGTGGGGTTTGGCTGGCTCCGCGACCAGCAGGTGTCGCTGCCGGTGATCTTCGGTGGGTTCGCCGGCCTCGCCGCCCTCTCGGCCTGGCTCGTGCTCTGCATTCGGCCGACCGAAAAACCTCCGGAATAAAACTTTTCATTTCCGGGAGACGTCGCTACAATCGACGATGCGGGATGACTTGGGCTGGCCGAAGAAAAAGCCGTTCAAAGCCGGGTCGGTCGTGAGTTGCCCGCATGGTCGTCGGCTGGTGCCAGCCGCGTTCCCATCACGACGGAGGTTGATCATGGTCTGCGGTCATCACAAAGGAACGCGGCCGTTCGCCGCCAAGTTTCTCCAGTCCGTTCAGGCGCTCGCCGTCGTGCTGGCCGTCTCGGCCACGGCCGTGGCCCAGTCAACCGTCTACTGGGACATCGACGGCGCCACGCCGGGTGCGGGGGGGCCCACGCCCAGCGGCACGTGGAGTGGGACGGCCGCCAACTGGAGTTCCAGCGCCGCCGGAGATGTGGCCACGGCAGCCTGGGTGTCGGGCACCGGTGCCGGTGATGGCAACGTGGCGTATTTCTCGGCAGGGTCCGACGCCACCGGCTCATTCACGGTGACGATCGACGGCACGAACTTCGGCTCGGGGCTCGTCGTCAATCAGGGCACGGTCAACCTCGCCGGCAGCGGCTTTATGGCCCTCGGTGGCGGAACGGCCACCGTGCGTCCGGGCACCACGCTCGGCGTCAACAACCAGTCGCGGATCACGCAGACCGCCGGCGGGCTCCTGGTGCTCGACGGCGGCACGCTGCTGATGAGCAACACCGGCAACGCCGGCTCCCTCTGGACGGCCAATGGCGCGGGAATCCAGATCAGCCCAAACGGCGGCACCGTCAACTACAACGTTGGCAACAACGTCACGATCTTCCAGGGAGCGTTTCTCGGCGATGGGGGCACCATCAGCAACGGAGGCGCGCAGACGCTCACGAAGACCGGCACCAGCGAACTCCGCGTGCAGGGAGCCCAAACCGCCAACTACACGATCGCCAAGTTGAACATCCTCGGCGGCCTGTACCGCATCGGCAGCAGCACCAACTCTTCCGGTACGCAGCTCTCCACCGAGACCGGGTTTGGCGCCATTCCCTTTGGCGAGACCCCCGACGCGATCACGCTCAACGGCGGGGCGATCGGCGTGAGCACGGCGATCGCGACTGATCCGTTCCGGGGCATCACGCTGGGTTCCGGCGGCGGCGTCATCAACGCGACCGCAGCGGCCCTCACCCTCAACGGTCCGATCACCGGGCCGGGTACCCTGCGGGTGATCGGCAACCGCGGGGTCACCCTCACCAACGCCAACACGGCCACCGGCGGTGTCATCATCGGCAGCGACCTCGCGATGGTCGGCGGGATCTCGACGACCACGGGCGGCACCCTGACGATCAACGGCGACACCAACCTCGGCGCCGTGCCGGGGTCGGTCGATCCGACGAACGTGCAGCTCGGCACGGCGACCGCGGCCGGCCAGCTCACCGTCAACGCGACCACGCTCTTTCCGGCCACCCGCGGGTTCCGCGTGGGCGGCGCCGGGGGCACCTTGAGCACCGTGACGGCCGCGACGGTGACGCTCGCCGGGCCGCTCAGCGGCACGGGCGGCTTCGTCAAGACGAGCTCGGGCACGCTGGTCCTCACCGGCAGCAACACGAACTCGGGCGGGATCACGAGCTTCGGCGGCGGGCTGCTCGAAGTGTCGTCGGATGCGAATCTCGGAGCCGTGTCCGGCACGCTCCAGCCGGCCGCCCTGACCCTCGCCGGCGCGACGACCAGCGGCCGGGTGCGGGCCTCGGAGACGTTCACGATGAACGCCAACCGTGGCATCACGATCAACGTGGGCGGGACCACCGCCTCTCCCCTCGGCGGCACGATCGACGTGGCGACCGACAAGACGCTGACCGTGCCCGGGCCGATCAGCGGCGCCGGCCGGCTGACGAAGTCGGGCTCCGGTACGCTCGTGCTTTCCGGGTCGAGCAGCTACGCGGGGACCACGACCGTGAGCTCCGGCACGCTCGTGGTGAGCGGCGTGATCAGCGGCACGGCCGGGGCCTCCGTGCTCGGCGGGGCCACCGTCGTGCTGGCCAGTGGCAACGCCCTCGCCACCCGGCCGCTCACGGTGGGGTCGTTCGGCAAGGCGGCTGTCTCGGGCAACACGGCCACCACCCTCGCCGGCCTCGACATCTCCGGGACAGGGTTGTTCGACGTGGTGAGCGGCCAGGTGACCTCCGGGTCCGGGCTGACACCCGTCACCATGGTGGCGAAGATCCTCGAGGGCCGCGGTGACGGCACCTGGAATGGCACGACCGGTATCACGTCGAGTGCGGTCGCGGCCGACGTGGCCCTGAGCATTCCGCGGGCGATTGGCTGGGTCGACAACGGCGGCGGCTCGATGTCGTTCGCCTACTCGGCGCCGGGTGACACCAACATCGACAACACCGTGGACATCCTCGATGCCGCGAACTTCCTCGCCGGGGGCAAGTTCGACTCGGGGCTGCCGGCGAGCTGGAACGAGGGGGACTTCGGCTACGACGGGCTGGTCGACATTCTCGACGCCGCCGACTTCCTCTCGACCGGTCTCTTCGATGCCGGCCCGTATAACGCGTTCTCAGCGGCACCGCTTGGTGTCGCCGCGGTGCCCGAGCCGTCCGTGTGGGGCCTGCTGGCGGCGGCTGGTCTGGCGGGGAGCGTCGGCATGCGGCGGCGGCGGTCGTAGCGGAGGGCTGGCTCCAGCGGGAGACGAGTGATGACGCGGCGGATGGCGAGGCGCGAAGCGGCGATCGTGCTCACGGGGGCGGCGGGGCCGCTCCGCGGAGGCTTCACGCTGGTTGAACTCCTCGTGGTGATCGCGATCATCGCCACGCTCATCGGCCTGCTGCTGCCGGCCGTGCAGAGCGCCCGGGAGTCGGCCCGGCGGACCCAGTGCGCCAATCACCTGCGGCAGGTGGGGTTGGCCACGATGTCGTATGAGAGCGCCAGGAAGCGGCTGCCGCCGCGGCGGCACACGCTGATCGCGAACGGGACCACCGCCTCGTCGGACGCCTCGACGCAGGTGATGATCCTCCCCTACTTCGAGGAGGCGGCGAAGTTTTCTCAGTTCGACCTCAACTACCATGTGCGGCTCGATACGCCGCTCGGGAATGCACCGCCCAAGACGAGTGCCAATGCGGCCGCTCGCATCGGGGACATCCCGCCGTTCCTCTGCCCGTCGGATACGTCCCCGCACTCGGTGTCCAATGCGGGCCGCAGCAACTACTTCGTGTGCGTCGGCGGGGCGGCCTTCCGCGGCGGGGTGGTCTGGAACGGCATTACGCTCGACGGCATCTTCGCGATGCCGAATCCGCCCTCGGGCAGTCTCCTGCAGGGCTACAAGATCTCGCAGATCACCGACGGCACGTCGAAGACGGCGCTGTTCGCCGAGGTGATGCGGGGGGCGGTGGCCTTCAACGACACGGCCACGGTCCACACGACCGCCTTCAACACCGCCTCCACGCTCGCCGCCCGGCAGCTCGCCGACGGCCGTTCGGTGCCCCAGTGTCTGCCCAACGCCACCGAGACTCCGATCCAGTACACGGGGCAGCAGTATTGGCGTGGCGACCTGACCTACACGTTCATGTACAGCCACACGCTGCCGCCCAACTGGAACGCCCGCACCGGCAACCCCGCGACGCAGAAATACAACTGCGGCACGACCGCGTTCAGTGTCGCCCACATCGCGGCCTCGAGCTATCATCCCGGTGGCGCCAACGTGCTGTTCGCCGATTCGTCGACGAGGTACGTCAACGAGAACGTGGATTTCGAGGTCTGGCAGGCGGTCGGAAGCCGCGCCGGCGGTGAGACGTTCACGCTCGACTGACCGCGTGCTGGGGATGGCGTCGTGCGGGAGGCGATCGTACCGCTGACAAGGGTACGCTTTCGGGATCGAGTGGATCAGGAAGCCCAACGGCGTGAGCCGTGGGGATGACGTCGTGCGGGGTTCAATCGTACCGCTTACGCGGTTACGCTTTCTGGATCGAGGGGATCAGGAAGCCCAACGGCGTGAGCCGTGGGGAAGAGCGAGGGGTGACAGTGACGTCCCAGAGAGACAACGCGATGACCGTGTGCGGAGCGATCGCGCGATCGGCCGTGGTGGCCGCGCTGGTGCTGGTGGCGGCGGTCGGCTGTTCGGGCCAGAAGGCGGCGACCGAGAAGCCCTCCGGCCCCACGGCCGCCGACGGGCTCGGCAACCTCCGTGACCTCTTTCGTCTGGCGGCGTCCGGGAAGGCGGCGCTGCCGAAGAGCCTCGCCGAGTTCACGTCCCAAGAGCCGTTCTATCCGGTGGCCGGGCCGTTCGTGCTCTCCGGCGACATCGGCTGCGCCTGGGGTGCGGGACTCAAGGATGGCCCCGAGGCGGCGAAACGTGTGCTCGCGTTCGAGACGCGGGCTGCGAAGGACGGGGGCTGGGTGATGTTTCAGGACGGGACGATCCGCGAGGTGACCGCGGAGGAGTTTGCCGCGGCACCGAAGGCCACGCCCTGACGCGGCCGGATCTTTCGAGAGCGGCAGGTCAGGCCCGGCGGCTTGCGGCCTCCTCCGCGCGGGCCACGCGGCTGGCCACGGCGAGGTCGCCGGTCACGTTACCCACGGTGGCGAACACGTCGGGGATCAGGTCCACCGCGAGCAGCAGCCCGAGCGACTCGATCGGCATGCCCGCCGCCTGCACCACCGGCAGCGTGGTGCCCATGAAACTCGCCTGGCCCGGCAGGCCCACCGACCCGAGGCTGATCACCACCGCCAGCACCGCCGCGAGCGCCAGCGACCAGGAGTCGGGCGGGGTGCCATGTGCCCAGCCGATGAAGCTTGCCACGGTGAGATACTGCGCCGGGCTCGTGACGCGGAACAGAGAAACGGCCAGCGGCAGCACGAGACCGCCGACCCGTGCCGGATAGCCGAGCGTCGCGGTCGCCGTCATCATCGCCGGCAGGCTCGCCAGCGAACTCTGCGAGCCCGCCGCCACCGCCTGTGCCGGGAGGATCGCGGCGGCGAACCGGCGGAGCTGCTCGCCGCCGCCGAGGCAGGCGACGCCGTACACGGCCGCGGTGATCAGCAGGTAGACGGTGATCAGCACGGCCACGTAGACGCCCAGGGCTCCGAGCACCCCCGCCCCGGCACGGGCCGCCACAGGGAGGATCAGCGCGAACACGCCGACCGGACCGGCCAGAAGCACCCAGTTGACGATCACCACCATGGCGTCGGCGACGCCATGCGCCAGCGCGACCACCGGCTCGCGGCGGGCGGGCGGGAGCCGGGTGACCGCGAAGGCGAAGAAGAGCGCGAACACCACCAAGGGCGCGATCGCTCCCTGGGCCGCCGCGGCCACGACGTTCACCGGGACGAGGCCGGTGATCCGGTCGAGGCCCCCGGCGTGGGCCGGCGGTGGCTCGACCGGGCCGGCCGGCCGGATCGCCGCCACGAGGTCGCCGCTCCGCGGGCAAGCGGCAAACAGGGCCGGGGCGACGAGTGCCGTGAACGCGGCCGACCCCGCGGCGAGCACGACGATCCAGGCGACGGCCCGCCTTGCGATGCGCCCCCCGGCGGCCACGTCGGCCGCCTGGGCCACGCCGACGATGATCAGCGAGAGCACGAACGGCACCACCGTCATCTGCAGGGCGTGCAGCCAGAGCGTGCCGATGGGCCTGGCCACCAACTCGACCCCGTCGATCGAGCCGGGCGCGAAGCGGGCCAGTGCCAGGCCGGCTGCGGCGCCGGCGACGAGACCCGCGAACACCCTCTGCCCGCCGGTCATGGGACGGCTCCGAAAAAAAGGCGAAAGACGCCGCTCAAGGTTGTAAACCGTGACGCTCTGCCCGTCGAGAGTTGACGCTGGTCCGACGCGTGGCGGATATTCACGGCTTTCGCCCGCCCCGCCTCCGGTGCCCGATGACCTCTCTGGACCGCTCCCGCCGCATCGTCCTGCTCACCGAGGGGCACAGCGAGCCCGGCGCCGGCAAGACGGCGTCGTGCCTCCTGCGGTACCGCACGGCGGAGATCGCGGCGATCCTCGACTCGACGCAGGCGGGCCGCACGGCCCACGATCTGTTCGGCGTCGGCGGCTCGATTCCCGTGGTGGCAACGCTCGACCAGGCGGGCCCTGCCGAGGAACTGCTCATCGGCATCGCGCCGCCGGGGGGCCGGATTCCGCCCGCCTGGCGGCCGGTGATCCTGGCGGCGATCAGCCGTGGGATGCGGATCGTGTCGGGGCTCCACGACTTCGTGGCCGACGACCCGGAGTTCGCGGCGGCCGCCCGCGACCGGGGTGTCGAGATCCGCGACGTGCGGCGGAACGCGGAGCGGGACGTGGCGAAGTGCCCGCCGCTGCGGGAGGAGTGTCTGCGGATCCTCACGATCGGTCAGGACATCTCCGTGGGCAAGATGGTGACGTCGGTGGAACTCACGAAGGCCCTGCGGACCCGGGGTGTCGATGCCAAGTTCATTGCCACCGGTCAGACGGGGATCATGATCGAGGGGGACGGCTGCCCCATCGATCGGGTGATCTCCGACTTCGTCAACGGCGCCGTCGAGAAGCAGGTGCTCGCCCACCAGCACCACGAGGTGCTCGTGGTCGAGGGCCAGGCCACGATCACCCATCCGCAGTATTCGGGCGTGTCGCTCGGCCTGCTCCACGGCTGCGACCCGCACGGCATGATCCTCGTGTACGAGGCCGGCCGGCCGCACCACATGGGCCTGCCCCACATCCCGCTGCCGCGGCTCGAGAGCGTGATCGAGGCCTACGAGCGGATGGCGGCCTTCCGCGGGGGTGGCCGCGTGATCGGCGTGGCGCTCAACAGCCGCCGGCTCGGTGCCGAGGAGGCCGACGCCGAGCGGGCGCGGGTGAAGGCGGCCCTAGGACTGCCGGTGGCCGACCCGATCCGACACGGCAGCGGCGACCTTGTTGACGCGATTCGCGGCCTCGCGGATCGGAGACGCGCGTGATCGACCTCGCCGTCCAGCACTTCGCGCTGCCGCTCCGCCATCCGTTCACGATCTCGCGGGGCACCGTGGAGGTGCAGGACACCGTGATCGTGCAGCTGCACGACGAGGGCTGCTTCGGCTACGGCGAGGCCACCACCAATCCCTACTACGGGGCCACGACCGAGTCGCTGAGCCGGCGGATCTCCGCGGCGGCTCCTCGGCTCCGCGGCGTGTCGGCCGACGACCTCGCCGGCATGCTGGCGGCGGTCCAGGCCGCGGCCGGCGGCGACATGTTCGCCTGCTGTGCACTCGACGCGGCGGTGCACGACCTCTGGGCCCGGCGGCAGGGCCGGCCGTTGCACCGGCTCTGGGGCCTCGACCCCGCGGCGGGCCCGGCCTCCAACTACACGATCGGCATCGACACGCTCGAACGGATGGTCCACAAGCTCGCCGAGGTGCCCGACTGGCCGATCTACAAGATCAAGCTCGGCACCGACCGCGACCTGGAGATCGTCCGCGAGCTCCGCCGCCACACCGACAAGCCGTTTCGCGTGGATGCCAACTGCGGCTGGACGCCACGGCAGGCGATCGAGTTGTCGGGGCCGCTCGCCGAGTTCGGCGTGGAGTTCATCGAGCAGCCGCTCGCCGCCGGCGACCCAGGCATGGCCGAGGTGCGGCGGCATTCGGTCCTGCCCGTGTTCGCCGACGAGAGCTGCGGCGTGGAGGGCGACGTCGACGCCTGCGCCGGCCTGTTTCACGGGATCAACATCAAGCTCGTCAAGTGCGGCGGGCTCGCGCCGGCGCGGCGGATGATCGCCCGGGCCCGGGAGCTGGGGCTCGCCGTGATGTGCGGCTGCATGACCGAATCGACGGTAGGCATCTCGGCCCTCGCGCAGCTCGTACCCGAGCTCGACCATGTGGACATGGACGGGGCGGCGCTGTTGGCGAGCGACATCGCGTCGGGTGTCGTGGTCGAGCGGGGGTTGCGGCGGTACCCTGATCGCCCCGGCCTGGGCGTCGAGCTGGTGGATGGGCCGCTGCCGCGGGCATGATCGCGGATCGGAGGGAGCGATGATCACGAGAGCGGTGCGACCGAAGGGCGGCTGGGGAACCCGCGGCTCACGGGGATTCCAGCTGCGGGCTGGCCTGGCGGCGGTGATGCTCCTTGTGCCCGCCGCCGCGGTCGCTGCCGACGTGGAGGAGACGCTCCGCGACGCGCTGCAACCCCTGCTGGCCGCGCATGAAGGCGTGGTCACGGCGGCGGTCCGCCACCTCGAGACGGGCAAGGGCTTTGCGTCGGCGGCCGATCGCCCCATGCCGCTGGCGAGCCTCGTCAAGGTGCCGGTGATGGTGGCGGCCTACGCGGCGGCGCATCAAGGCCGGGTCGTCCTCGACGAGCAGGTGACGTTCGCGGCCGACGACCTGGTGCCGGGCTCCGCGGTGATCGACAAGCTCTCTCCGGGGGCCACGTTCACGCTCCGCGACGCGATCCGGATGATGATCGCGACCTCCGACAACACGGCGACCAACATCGTCATCCGCCGCATCGGCCTGCCGGCGACGAACGAGGTCCTCGACCGGATCGGGCTCGCAGGCATCCGGCTCAACTCCTATGTGTTTCGCCGGGAGACCACGCTCGACCCGGAGCGGAGCCGGGAGTTCGGGCTCGGCAACGGCACGGCGGCGGAACTCGTGCGGCTCATGAGCCTGATCCACGGCCGCGACCTCGAGCGCGACGGCGTGGTGTCGCCGGGCGCCTGCACGGCGATGCTCGACCACATGCTCGCCTGCGAGGACCGCGGCACGGCGGGCCGCGACATGCCGGCCGGCGTGAAGGTGGCCCACAAGACCGGCCTGGTGTCGGGGGTGAGGACGGACGCGGGCTTGATCCTCGGGCCGGCCGGGCCGATCGCGTTCTGCCTGCTCACCAAGGACAATCGCGACCGCAAGGCGCCCCACGGGCCGGCCGACGACCTCGCCGCCAAGTTCGCCCGCGCCGCCCTCGACGCCTTCGAGAACACCGGCCCCGAGGGGCGGCCGATCGAGTCGCGGGTGTTGGCCGCCGGTGCGGCGGGCAGGCTCGTGGAGGACCTGCAGCGGAGCCTCAACACCCGGCTGCCAGCGGGAGAGCGGCTGGGCGTGGACGGCGAGTTCGGGCCGGCAACGGCGGCTGGCGTGCGGTCGTTTCAGCGGTCGGCCGGCCTGCCCGAGACGGGGGCGGTCGATGCGGCGACCTGGCGGGCGCTGGGGCCGATCGCGAGCGGCACCGACGCGGTGGCACCCCTCAGCCCGGCGGCACCGGCCGACATCCCCGGGGGGCCGCCGGTGGTCACGGCCGCCGCGTGGGTGGTGGTCGATGCCGAGTCGGGCGACCTGCTCCATGGCCACGAGCAAGACACCAAACGGCAGCAGGCGAGCGTTACCAAGCTGATGACGGCCCTCATCGTGCTGGAACGCGCGGCTGCCGACGCCGGCCTGCTCGCCGAGACGGTGCGGGTGTCGGCGCGGGCGGGCACGGAGACCGGCTCCACGGCCCAGCTGCGGCCTGGCGACCGCGTGAGTGTGGGCGACCTGCTCTTCGGCCTCATGCTCCCCTCGGGCAACGACGCGTCCGTGGCGCTCGCCGAGCACGTGGGTGGCCGGCTCGACGGCGAAGGGGATCCGCTCGCTCGCTTCGTGGCCGCGATGAATGCCCGGGCCGCGGCGCTCGGCCTGCGGAGCACGACCTACGGCAACCCGCACGGGCTCACGGTGGAGGGCTGTGGGTCAACGGCCCGCGAGGTCGCCGCGCTCGCCCGCGAGACGATGAAGCACCCGCTGTTCCGCGAGATCGTGGCGACCCGCCGGCGGACGGCCACGATCGAGAACATCGACGGCTATCGTCGGGAGGTGGTCTGGAACAACACCAACAAGCTGCTCGGGATCGAGGGGTATGAGGGCATCAAGACGGGCACCACGACGCCGGCTGGCTGCTGCCTGGCGTCGTGCGGCCGTCGGGGCGGTCGCCGGCTGATCGTGGTGGTGCTGGGGAGCACCTCGACCGAGGCTCGATACGCCGACGCCCGCAACCTGTTTCGCTACGCGTGGCGGGAACTGGGAGTGGAGTGACGGGGCGCAACGTGGGGGCAGGTTTTCAACCTGCCCAGAGTGGAGACGGGCGCCGAATCCGCAGGTTGATCGTGGGGGCAGGTTTTTAACCTGCCCAGAATGGAGACGGGCGCTGAATCCGCAGGTTGCAAACCTGCGGCCACTTCGGAAAGTGGGGGCAGGTTTTCAACCTGCCCAGAATGGAGACGGGCGCTGATCCCGCAGGTTGCAAACCTGCGGCCACTTCGGAAGCCTGCGGCCACTTCGGAAAGTGGGGGCAGGTTTTCAACCTGCCCAAGAACTGACGCCGGCGCCGGGATTCCGCAGGTTGCAAACCTGCGGCCACTTCGGAAACCTGCGGCCACTTCGGAAACCTGCGGCCCCGTCCGGCTCAGTCGCCGGTGTCGTC
>JBBAVS010000047.1:10229-15268 GCA_040397585.1 Pirellulales bacterium | reverse complement strand
CCTGCGGCCACTTCGGAAACCTGCGGCCCCGTCCGGCTCAGTCGCCGGTGTCGTCGAGCATCCGGCGACGGTTCGTGACGAAGGTCTCGAGCGCCTCCGGCCGTGCCGCCACCACGCGCAGGAACAGATCGTCGAGGAGATGCCGCATCGCGGCCTCGTAGACCAGATCCTCGATGTGGGGCTCGGCGTGGTGCGCCGCCACGGCCAAGGACGCATTCGCCGCCGACGCCAGCCGGCCGGGCCGGCGGGCGATGACGAGCACGTGGCCTCCTGCGGCGCGCATTTCCCGGCACGCCCGCATCCACTCGCCGCCGTCATGGCCGCAGATCACCACCAACACGTCGCGGGGGGCCGCGGCCGAGAGACTGGCGAGCAGGTCGTGGGACTGGCCGTGGGCGACGGCCCGGTGACCCAGCAGCGCGATCCGGCCGGCGAACGTCCGCGCCGCCTCGCCATCGTTGCCGTCGCCGGCAACGAAGAGCATCTCCGCCGCGGCGATGCGGCTGGCCGCTTCGGCAAGAGCCTCGCCGCGGGCGAGGCTGCAGGTTTCGCGGGCCGCGGCCGCCTTGCACTGCCAGAGCGCGTCGGCCCGGGCGGCATCGGGGTCATCGCTCGGCGGCGCGGCGATCCCGCCGACCGCATCGACGGCCGACGCCCGGGCCACCTCCTCGGTGATCGAGAGCTTGAGGTCGGGGTAGCCCTTGAAGCCGAGCCGCTGGGCGAACTTCACCACGCTCGACTGGCTGATCTTCAGCGCGTCGGCGAGTTGCTGCGAGGAATAGTCGCGGAGCAGCTGCGCGTTGGCCAGGATGTAGTCCGCGATCCGGCGGTCCATGGCCGACATGCGGCCGCGTTCGGTGCGGAGTTTGGCGAATGCGGTCATCGGTCGGGGAGGAAGAGGCCTCAGGCGTCGAGCGGCTCGAGGCCGTGCACCGCGGCGATGCCCAGGCCGGGAGCGTCACCAATCGTAATCTCCGCATCCGCGAAGCACACGTTGCTTTCCACGGGGTTGAACCGGCCCAGAGTTGGGCCATCGAGGTCCACCCGCGTGATCACGTCGGCCCGGGCGACGGCGAGGTGGGCGGCCGCGGCCACGCTGATCGCGCCCTCGAGCATGCAGCCGATCATGCACTCCACCCCGTACGTCGCCGCCAGGTCGGCGATCCGCACCGCATCGGTCAGGCCCCCGGTCTTCATCAGCTTGATGTTGATGATGTCGGCCGCCCGCCGCTGGATGATGTCCGCCGCGCTATTGATGCCGGTCACGCTCTCGTCGGCGACCACCGGGGTGTCGATCCGCTCGGTCACATACTGCATGCCGGCGATGTCCCACGACTTCACCGGCTGTTCGACCACGTCGAGCCGCACGCCGGCGTCCTCGAGCTGATGGAGTGCCCGGACCGCCTGCTTCGCGGTCCAGCCCTGGTTGACGTCGAGCCGCAGCAGCGCCCGCCCCTCGATCGCGGCATGCACGGCCTTGACCCGCTCCACGTCTACCCCCGGATCCATGCCGACCTTGATCTTCAGGGCCTCGAAGCCCCGCTCGACCGCAGCGACCGCATCGGCGACCATCTTGTCGATGTAGTCCACGCTGATCGTGACGTCGGTGGTGATCGCCGGCTCGCCGCCGCCGAGCAGCTTGTAGGTGGAGGCGGCGAACCGCTGCCCGAAGAGGTCGTGGAGGGCGATGTCGACGGCGGCCTTGGCGCTGGTGTTCCGCTTCAGTGCGGTCCGCACCCGGCCGGTGAGCAGGTGGAGGTTCTCGGCGTCCTCGCCGATCAGCAGCGGCGCCAGGTGATGCCGGATCGCGTCGACGATGCCGCCGTGGGTGTCGCCGGTGATCCGGGCGGTGGCCGTGGCGCTTCCGTAGCCCACGTGGCCGTCGTCGGTGTCGATCATCACGACGATGTCGTCGATCGCATCGACCGCCCGGGTTGAGGTCTTGAAGGGCGTCTGCAGCGGCACGCGGAGCCTGCCGAACCGAAAGCCGGTGATGTTCATGTCGCTTCGGTCTTGGTCGGAGAAAGGCAGCGACCGCGGGCGGCGCTGGCTATGGTGGTCGGGAGGAGCGGGATTGCGTCCATCATCCCGTCAGCCCCCCCCTGAGCCAAGGGCCGGCAGCAGGGCCGCCAACCCAAGGCCGGCGGCCGTTCCGACCACATAGCCGAACAGCCCGAGGAGAATGCCCACGGGAACGAGCGCCCGGGCATGGGCCGCGGCGAGGATCGGGGCCGACCCCACCCCGCCGACGTTGGCCAGCGACGCCACGCTGCAGAGCCCGAGATCGAGCCGCAGCAGTCGCGCGGCCGCGATCATTGCCACGGCATGGATGGCGAGGGCCGTGAACCCCGCCGCCACGAACACCGGGCCGCGGCCGATGCCGGCCAGACTCGCCTTCGACGCCATCGTCACGATCACGACCGCGAGCAACGCCGAAGCGACGCCGTCGGAACCCGGCAGCCGGGCGAGCGGCGTGACGGCCGCCACGCAGCCGGCGATCGTGGCGAGGATCAGCGTCCACGACGTGGGGGTGAGCGCGGCCAGCGGCGGCAGCCGCTCGGCACCCGCCGCCGCCAGCGTGCCGACGAGGATCGCGAGCCCCAGCCACACGAGGACGTCGCCGGGCACGAGCCGGCCCGTCGTCGCCACAGGCTGGCCGTGGCCCGCGGGTTCGTCGGCCGGCACGGCACGGGACCAGCGGTTGAATCGCTCGGCCAAGGGCACGATCCCGAACAGCAGCAACACCCACGCGGTGTAGCAGACGGTGTCGGTGAGCAGGGCCAGCGAGACGACGTCGGGCTCGGCGGCGATCGCGCGGCTGACCGCCACGAGGTTGGCGGTGCCGCCGATCCAGGTGGCCCCCACGGAGGCGAGCACCCGCCAGCCGTCGGCAGGCAGCCAAGCCCGCCAGAGCACCCAGGCGACGACGATGCCCGCGAGGATCGAGAGCCCCGAGCAGGCGGCCGCCGCGAGGATGCGGGGGCCGAGGGCGGCGACGGCCCGCAGGTCGCAGCGGATCAGGAGTAGAAACACCAGCGCCGGCAGGAGATGCGTGAGGATCGCCGACCGCACGGCGTCGATTTCGGGCGTGGACCGCCAGGCGCCCGCCATGGCGAGTGCCGTCGCGGCGGCGTAGGAGAGCACGATCGGCGGGAGGATCTCGAACACCCGGGCGGGGAACCGGGCAGCGACCGCGGGAAACGCGCCGGCGAGGAGGAGGAGCACGGCGACGAAGGCGGCAGGTGAATCGATCATGGAAGGATGATAGAACCGGGGTCATGGCGCACGCAAAACCAGATCTACGGTGGATGGCCCTTCTGGCAGCCCTCGGCCTGCCGACGTGCGATGCTGATCGTTGCCGCGGTGACGACGGCATCGTGGTGCTGGCCAATCGCGACGACGATGACCGCGACGGCCGTCCCGACGCGGACGACGACCAAGTCAACGGGCCCGCCGACGAGCGCGACCTCGCGGCGCTCGTGGTCCCTTGCCCCGCCGCCGCCCGCGTGGTGCGGGTCGCGGCGGACGATGCCCCGCTGCGGTTCTTCCTCCGCGACGGGGCCGGCTGGCGGCACCTGGGCCTCGGGCGGGCGGAGTTGCCGCTGGCGGCCGGTGGCCCGGCCGAACTGACGCTGCATGTGGAGGCCTGCGACTGGGCCGGCGGCCCGGGAGCGTGGGCGGGCCGCGGCAACGTGGCCGTCACGTTCGAGGGACCGGACGGTCCGATCGTGGTGCACGATCTCACGATCCGCGTCGCGCCGGTGCGGCTCCTGCCCGGAACCGCCGCGGTGGACGAGGTGTTCGTGGCGAGCGGCCGCTACGACAACGCCCCGTTCGTGGAGCGGCTGCGGGAAATCCTCGACGGCCTCGGGGTGCCCCTCGCGGTGCATTCCACCCGCGACTGGCGGGAGATGTGGATGCAGGACACCATGGAGATCGGCGTCGCGACGACGGGGTCGGCGTCGATGCACGTGGTGCTCGCCGGCCTCCGCGGCGCCGACACCTTTCCCCCCACGCTCCTCGGTCCTGACACGGCGGTGGCCGAAATCGGGAAGCCGCGGCCACTCGCCGGCGGCGACGCCTGGGCCGATTGGTACGGCAACCTCGAGGTGTCGGTTCCCACCGCCGCGCACCCGGTGGGCCGGGTGATCCATGGCCGTAACACCCTCACGGGCACGACGTTCCATCCCGACGTGATCGCCTTCCTCGCGGCTCAGGGCGTGCAGCCGCCGGTGTGGATCGACACCTCGTGGCTCATGATCAAGCATGTGGACGAGGCGGTGGCGTTTCTGCCCGGGCCGGACGGCCGCGGCGTGATCCTCGTGCCCGATCCGCTCGAGGGCCTGCGACTGCTCGGCGCGGAGGCGGCCGCGGCGCCGGAGGCCGATCGACGCGAGGAGGCAAACGCCCGGATCGCGCGGGTGATCGAGGCCATGCTCACGGGCGACGAGCAGACGCCGCGGGCCGGGGCCGCGGGGGAGGCCGGTCCCACGGGGCTGCTCGACCTCTTGGGGCTCGACGCCGGCCGCGTGGTCAGGCTGCCCGTGGCCTTCGACGTGCCACCGGCGGGCCTGCTCGCCGACGGAGGCGTGACCGACGCCTCGTCGCTGTGGAGCAACCCGGTCAACGCACTGATCGTGAACGGCACCGTGATCTGCGGGTCGGCGGGCATGCCGGCCGCGGTGCGGGAGGTGTGTCGCGAGCGGTTTCTCGCCGCGGGTGCCACGCAGGTCGAGTTCATCGACGACGCGGTCTATCAGAAGAACCACGGCAACGTGCACTGCGCCACGAATGCCCGGCGGACCGCCGCCCGCCCGCCGCGGTGACGCCACCGCGCCGACGCCTCACCGTGCGCGAGTCATCAGAACGCGCCACCGCGCAAGCGGTCCGATGGCGTTCTAAATCCGCGCCGATCTCGGTCGCGATCCCCATCGCTGACGCGATTGGGCTTCCTGAGCCCGCCGCCAGAAAGCGTAACCGCGTAAGCGGTACGATCGCGGTCAATATCCGCGCCGATCTCGGCCGCCATCCCCATCGCT
>JBBAVS010000047.1:0-10129 GCA_040397585.1 Pirellulales bacterium | reverse complement strand
AGCGGTACGATCGCGGTCAATATCCGCGCCGATCTCGGCCGCCATCCCCATCGCTGACGCGATTGGGCTTCCTGATGCCGCGTGAGCGGTACGATCGAGCCCACAATCCGCGCCGCTCTCGGCCGCGGTCCGCATCGCTGACGCGATTGGGCTTCCTGACGGACGCCGTCAGTTGAACGCGACCTCCGGGCCGGAGAGCTCGAGGACGATTTCCTGCGGCTCCTTGCCTGCGGTGTCCTGCACCTCGGCCGTCAGACCGCTGCTGCCGAAGCGGGTGTACTTCAGCGGGATCAGCAGCTTGCCGAGCGAGTCACCGCCGCTCGCCTTGCCGGGCCGATGCCCTTCGTAGCAGGAAATGCTCACGGAGTGTTTGCCGGGCACCGCGCCGTCGTTCGGCCCGTACGACGAGAGCGTGAATGTTCCGTCGGCGGCGAGGTCGCCGACGGCCGGTTGGCCCTTGTCGGGCTGGAACATCACACTGCCGAACGGCAGCGGCTCGCCGTTGTAGAGCACCTTGCCCTTCACCGGCACGACCCGCGGATTCCGCTTGCAGCCGCCCGCGGACGGCAGCACGGCGACGGCCAGCGCGAGCACGAGCAGCGCGGCCCCTCGACGGGTGAAGATCGCGGCCGTCGAAGGCCGGTCGCCGCGGGCCATGTCAGGACCCGCCCAGGTTCGCATCGGCAGTGCCACGATCGTCTCCTTCGGAAGTGGTGTGGGAAGATTCGGTTGCCGGCACGTCCTCGACGTCTGCGGCGTCGGACGAGAGCGAGACGACCAGCGGTTCGCTCGTGCCTGGGAAAACGGTGAACTCGATGCCACTCGAACCGAACCGAGTGTATTTCACCGGCACGATGAGGTTCTCGACCGACTGCACTTCCGCCAGCGGATCGAACGCCGTCACCGCCACCCGGTAGGTGCCCGGCGGGATGCCGTCGTTCGGGAGGTGCCGCGACAGCGTGAACGTGCCGTCTGTGGCAATCGCGCCAGACGCAATCTGTCCCGACGCCGGCTGGAACTGCACGACGCCCGACGACAGCGGTTTGCCGTCGAGCAGCACCACGCCGTTGACCGGCACCAGGAGCGGGGGCTTCACGCACCCGGCTGCAAGGCCGACGAGCACGACCGCCGCGAGCAGCCGCCCGGCTGCTCCGACGTCACTGCAGGTCATTGACCGTCTCGCCCCCGTTGACCGTGGCGAACCTCTGGTAGACCAGCAGTTCGATGCTGTCGTTCACGGGCCGGACGCTGCCATCCACCATCACGAACAGCGTGGTGTCGGGGTGGTAACTGCCCATCGGCAGTTTGTTGAGGCCGCCGGCGTTGCTCCGCGTCTGCTTCGAGTTCGGCGTGAGTTCGAACTCCTTGACATGATAGATCTCCGGCACGGTGCTCTGGTAGTTCCCGGCGAGGAACCAGGGCCGCATGTTTCCGGGGGGGACCTGCCACTCATTCCGTTGGATAAAGTAGTCGCGGTGGCAGTATTCTCCGATCATGAAGCTCTTCGACGTGCCGTCGCTCACCTGCTTGATCGGCCGCCCCGGGCCCAACACCGTGGTGCCGCTGCCACACGTCGCGCCCGTGGCGGCGACCTTGCCGGGGCCGGTGAGGTTGAAAGCGCCGTTGTCGGGGTAGGTGCTGCCGATCAGGCACGGGGCGGCCGAGCCGTTTGCCGGTTGGGCGCCGCCGCACCCGCTGTACGTGATCATCGCCCCGTTCTCGTAATCCGCGGCTCCTACGGATGTCGTATTTACTTTGGGATGCGGGTACGACGGACAGATGTACGAGGTCACGACCTGGTTGCGGGCAGGATCGGTCAAGACCGTGGAGCCAGTGAGGTTGCCGAACTGAATCTGCTCGTAGACCGCTTTTTCCTCGAAGAAAGGCAGTATGAGCGTGAACAAGCCTTCCTTCCGCCACGGCCCATTGGCGTTCCCGGTTGTGCCTGTCCGTGCGATGCTCGGCGGCAACTTCCGCTTGGCCGACTCGTAGGTCAGGCAGCCGACGCCGATCTGCTTGAGGTTGTTGCTGCAGGCGGACCGCCGAGCGGCTTCGCGGGCCGTCTGGACGGCCGGCAGGAGGAGGCCGATCAGCGTGGCGATGATCGCGATCACCACGAGGAGTTCGACGAGCGTGAAGCCCCTGCGGTTGGCTTGGTTCGGAGCGTGATCTCGCAGCATGATGTCGTCTCCTCGACGGTGATTCCTGGACGTCCCGGGGCGATCCGCCACCCATTCACTGAATCATACGAACGGCCGCTGGAATGGCCAATACTTTATTCTACGACAGAGGCCCGCCGTGGTTCGGCGGGCCTCTGAAAAACCGTCTCGAAGGGGCCGGCGGCCGGCGACCGGGAACTCAGCCCAGGGTCTGCCGCTTCCGCGAGGCGATCACGCCGATCGCGGCGAACGCACCACCCAGCAGGGCGTAGGTGGAGGGCTCAGGCACTGCGAAGACCATTGCTTGGACGCCGTTGTTGGAGTTCAGGGCGTAGAGTTGGGCCGAGAACAATCCGCCGCCAAGGTTGGTGATGTCTCCCCACGCGACCTGACTCGCACCATTGAGGTTCCCGTTCGTTGATCCGGTGGTGGTGGTCAGCGACGCCACCGTGACGGGGCTGGTCGGCGACGTGATGTCGAGGACGGAGACGATCGAAGAGTTGGTATCGATAACGGCCAGATAGGGGATGCCGCCGATCACTGTGTAATCCATGCCTCGCTGGGCAGCGCTCAGCGGGATCGCCGCCGTGACCGTGGCGCCCGAGCCGGTGCTGCCGGTGCCGCTCACGAGGAAGTCGGTCAGTTTCGCACTGGCACCCTGATTTCCGATGACCGTGTCGCCATCGATGAAGGTCAGGGCGAGGCGATAGTCGTTCGACGCCGTGAGCGTCGACGGAATCGCCTGGAACAGTGTGTACGTGCCGGTGTTGGTGTTGACCGTGTCGATGACGCCGGTGAGGAAGTTGCTGTTGTTGACGAAGCCATTGGTAGTACCCGAGCTGGTCGTTCCGGCTGCTGCGAATCGGATGCTCGATCCGGTGCCGGTGACGGCAAAAGCATCACCGAGCCGGATGGTGCCACCTGAACTCGCCACAGGAATGTTCATGTTCAACGCGAGGTTGGGGGCGGACGTGCCTGACTCACTGCTCCAGCCGTAGACCTTGTAGAAAGAGAACACACTTGACGAGTTCTGGATGTTCGAGACGAAGATTTGTCCATCGTCCGTCACACCGGTCTGGCTCATTGCCACGGCACCGCCGGTGATGGTCGTGCCGGAGTTCATCACCTTCACCGTCGTTCCCGTGAGGCCGTCGAGGATCGCGACGGGATTGCCAGCGGTCCGTGTCGGCAGCACGAGGTTCTTCGTGATCGGGTTCCATGCCAGACCGCGATTGTTGTCGCCGGTCGTCACGTAGTTGGTCCCGGCAACGATCGGGGTGGGCGCCACCCAGCCATTCACGCCGAACGACGTCATCGGCGACAGCGACTGGCCGAACGCCGTCCCGCTCCAGAGGTTGCCGGCGAGAAGCCCCACGGCGGCAACCGCCACGAGCATCAGATCCGAGCGAAACGTGCGGCTGGAAAGGCGAGGTGTGGCTGTCATGGCGTTGGTTCCGTCGTGGTGAGCGGGTGAAGTGGCAGGCTCTTCCTTGAAAACCCGCCACAAAACGAACATGCAACCGCCGTGCCGCGACTCACCATTTTTGTGAGGGCGATGCAAGTGCTTGTGAGGTATTGATTTATGGAGATCAGCAGTCCCTGTGGGGGGATCAGTCGATTTCGCCAACTTGGCGAAATGCATTCGCACTTGCGGTGAGTTATTCCCAGTTCTTGCGAATGTGTTTCGCATTATTGGTGAAATCGCCGAGGGCATTTCCAGGCGGCGGAATAAAAGTATTCTGACTCCGAAGGCCCCCTGCCCGGCGCAAGCCGATGCCCTTACCTTCCTTGTCCCTCCCCCCTCCCCCCGTGGATCGAGCCACTTCATGAGTCCCCTCGCAGCCGGTCCCCGCGCTATCCGTTCGATCCGCTGGTGCCTGACTCTCGTGATCGTCGTCGCGGGCGTCGTCGGCAGGGCCGGTGAGCCGCGGTCCGTGGAGGTGTTTGACGAGTTCGACGTCGTCGTGGCCGGCGGCAGCACCGCGGCGTTCGCGGCCGCCCTTGCCGCAGCGGAGAGCGGCGCCCGGACGGCGCTCATCGAGCCTACCGACTGGGTCGGCGGCCAGCTTACGTCGAGCGGCGTGCCCGCCGTGGACGAGGCCTGGCACTCGATCAAGCCGCCTGCCGGCGGGGATGCCTACAGCGTGGCCGCCGTGGCCCGCACGCCCGCCAACATCACGCCCTCGTTTCTCGCCCTGATGAAGGGCCTGCATGATCCCGCCGACTGCTGGGTGAGCCGGTTTTGCTTTTGCCCCGACCTGTTCGTGACGCGGCAACTGGAGCCGCTGCGGGCGGCGGCCGGCCCGCGGCTCGCCGTGTTTCTCGACACGGTCGTGAAGCGGGTCGAACTCTCGGCCGACGGGAGCCGCGTGACGTCGCTGACCTGCATCGCCCGGAGGCCGCGGCCGACGGTGCCGGACCGCGGCTACGACCGGCTGCCGTCGGAGGATCTCGCCGACTGGTACTCCCCGGCCGACTCGGATCGGTTCACGAAGCAGACGCTCCGATTCGCAGCCAACCCACGGGCGGGCAAGACCACGGTGTTCATCGACGCGACGGAATGGGGCGAGGTGCTGGCGCTCTCGGGCCGGGAGTATCTCCAGGGCGTGGAGGAAGAAGATGGCGGGCTCGAGGGTCGCGACACCTGCGGCCAGGCGACGGTCTACTGCTTCGCCCAGCAGCTCCATCCCGAGCCGGTCAACGAGGCCGAGCGGCCCTTCAAGGCCGGGGAACTGGGCTACGGCGCCTATCGCGACAAGCCCGATGCGTGGACGAAGATCTGGACGTATCGCCGGATTCGCGGCCGCGAGCCCAAGCCCGCCGCGGGCGACATCTGCCTGCAGAACTGGGGCTATTCGGTGAAAGACCAGGAGGGGGGCAACGACTACCCGTTCGCCTATCTCTTCGTTCCGCGCGCCGCAGCCTTAGCCGAGCGGGACGACTGGCGCGGAGGCATCAACCTCGACGCCCTCCGCGGGGCCGAGGACCGGGCCTTCGGCTGGCACCAGTGGTTTCGGGCGCACGCGCGAGACGGCGGGATCGACCCGGCCTGCATCAGCCTCTGTCCTGCGGTGCTGGGCACCGGTCATGGCCTCGCCAAACTCCCCTACATCCGCGACACCCGGCGGGCGATCGGGCTCGACGGCTTCGTGCTGAAGTTTGCCGACCTCACGGGGCCGGCCGCGCAGCGAACCGGCACCGTGTTTCCGGATCGGATCGCCCTCGGAGCCTACCCGGCCGACATCCACCCGATCGCCGGGTGCGACATGCCCGACTACTGCCGGTCGGCCCACGACACCCTTCCCTTCTGCATTCCCTTCCGGGCCCTGACTCACCGCGACCTCGGCAACCTGCTCGTGGCGGGCAAGACGATGGCCCAGTCGTTCCTCGCCAACTCGGCCACGCGGCTGCACCCCATCGAATGGTCCACGGGCACGGCCGGGGGCGTGGCGGCCGCCCACATGGCCCGGACCGGGAGGACGTCGCGGGAGGCCCTGGCGGCGATTGCCGCGCTGCAGGACGAAATCCGCCAGAAGACCCCGATCGACTGGACGCTGCCTGAGCCGAAGTGAGGTCCCCCGGGCTGGCCTGGCCGCGCACGCGGGCTCAGGAAGCCCAATCGCGTGAGCGATGGGGGTCGCGGCCGAGATCGGCGCGGATTTTGGCCGCGATCGTACCGCTTACGCGGTTACGCTTTCTGGGGTCGGGCGATCGTACCGCTTACGCGGTTACGCTTTCTGGGGTCGTACCGCTTACGCGGTTACGCTTTCTGGGGTCGTACCGCTTACGCGGTTACGCTTCCGGCGGGGCCTCAGGAAGCCCAATCGCGTAAGCGATGGGGATCGCGGCCGAGATCAAGGCGAATTTTGGCCGCGATCGTACCGCTGACGCGGTTACGCTTCCTGAGGCCACCCGATCCAAACGTTGCTGCGGTGCGTACCGGGAGGCTAGAGTGCAGTCATGGGTTATTCCGCGGCTGGGTGCCCCGTGCGGCGAACTGTTTCCATCTCCAGACTCGTCGCGATCCTGTCGGCCCTGACAGGCTGGGCTGCCGGCAGCCTGGAGGCCGCGTCTCCCGAGATCCGTGGCACCTGGCTCACCACGACGAGTTCCGACGACTGGTCGGCGGCGAACCTGCAGACCACGATGAACTCCCTGAAGCGGACGGGTTTCAACACCGTCTACGTGGAGGCTTGGAAGCAGGGCTACACGAACTTCACGTCGTCCGCGCTCTCGGCGTTCACGGGCAGCCCGTCGCTCAACCCGACCGTGGCCGGCCGCAACTTCCTCAACGAGACGCGGACCGCGGCGGCGAACGCGGGGATCGTTCACGGCGCCTGGTTCGAATACGGCCTGATGGCCGAGTATTCGAGCCCGTCGAATCCCCTGGCCGTGAAGTGCCAGAACGCGACCTGGACGGTGGGCACCACCAGCGGCACGGGCTGGCTACTCAAGGACTCGGCGGGAAGCTACACCAACGCGTCCAACAACTTCGTGTGGATGAATCCGCTCGTGCCCGAGGTGCGAAACCTTATCAAGGGGGTCGTGGTCGATGCGATCAACCAGTTCGACCTGCAGATCGTGCAGTTTGACGACCACCTCGCCTGGCCCGTGCAGTTCGGCTGGGACGACTACACGAAGGCCGTCTACAAGCAGGAGACCGGCAGAAACCTGCCGTCGAGCTCCCTCGACTCCAACTTCCGCACCTGGCGGCAGGGCAAGACGCAGGCGCTTTTCGAGGAGATCGCCGCGGCGGCCAGGGCGGCCAAGCCCGCGGTCGTGGTGTCGCTCGCGCCCTCCACCGCCAGCTTCAGCGCCGCCAACTACTGTGCCGACTGGCCCAAGTGGCTGGCGAGCACCGACGAGGTGCTGCCGCAGGTCTACCGGTCCACCTACTCGTCGTTTGCCACCGACTGGGCGGCCCAGATCACCGCCTCGGGCACGAATCGGCCCGAGCTCGGCGCGGGCCTGCGGCTCCTCGGCACGGGTTCGGCAACCCCCTGGAACGACCTCAGGCAGCAGATCGACAAGACTCGCGCCGACAACGCTCTCGGCCACTCGATCTGGTACAGCGAGGGCGTGACGACCTCGGGCACGAGCAACCCCTCGAACTACAACACGCAGCTGACGGCCTACTACGACGTGCCCACGAACGGCCCGGCCGCGAATCCCTGGTTCACGAGCGTCCGCTGGTCGGGCACCGGCGGCACGGGGGGCAGCGGCACCTGGAGCGTGCTTGCCAACACTTGGAAGGATCGCTCCACGATCTGGGTGCAGGACGCGGTGGGCATTTTCGACGGCGTGGGCGGTACCGTGACGGTGTCGGGCACGGTGGGCGTGGGCGGCGGTCTCGACTTCCGCACCAACGGCTACACCGTGTCGGGCGGTACGATGGCGCTGCGGGGCAACAGCCAGGCCGCCAACGCGATCACCGTGGCCTCCGGCGTGACGGCAACGATCGCGAGCACGCTCACGGGCTCGACCGGGCTGACCAAGTCGGGCACGGGCACACTCGCCCTCGCCGGCACCGGGACCGGCCTCACCGGGGGCGTGGCGATCAGCGGCGGCATGCTCACGATCGGCGCCGGCGGCACGGCGGGGACGCTGGCGGTGTCGAACACGATCACGATCGCGGCGGGAGGAACGCTCGGCTTCAACCGCACCGACGGCTACGGCGGCACCTTCACCAACGCGATCAGCGGCTCGGGCGCAGTGCGGCTGTTGTCAGGATCCCTCGGCCTGTCGGGATCGCAGTCGTTCACCGGGGCCACGATCGTCTCGGCCGGCACGCTCTCGGCGGCCGCGGCGGCGCTGCAGGGCACGTCGTCGATTGCGGTCGATGGTGGCGTGCTCTCGGCGGCCGGCTACAACCCGTCGGCCCCGCTCTCGGTGGCCGCGACGGGGTCGGTGACGATCAGCGGCACCGGCCTGTCGCTGGCCGCCGTGACGAACAGCGGCTCGGGAGGCCGCGGGGTGACCTTCACCGCCGCGACCGGCACGATCACGCTCGCCGGGCTGTCCGGCACCGGAGCGACCAGGTTCGGCAGCCACGCGGTGATCGCCGGCGGCGTGTCGGCCGGCAGCGTGACGGCCGTCGGCGGCCTCACCGCCGGGATCAGCGGCGGCTCTGTGGCGGCTGGAAGCCTGACGAGCGGGACGGTGTCGGGCGGCAGCCTCAGCGTGACCGGGTCGGCGGCCATCGCCCGGTTCGCCGGAGGCTCCGCGACCCTCGGCGGTCCGGCCACGATCGGCACGATGGCGTCGGGGTCGGTCACGCTTTCAGGGTCGACGGCCACGATCACGACGCTCTCCGGAGGCCGCGTGGCGCTCGCCGGAGCGGCTCTCACGGTGAGCGGCGGCACCTTCGCCGGCACGCTCTCGGGCTCCACTGGCAGCCTCCGGAAGTCGGGCCCGGGTGTGCTCGCCCTCACCGGTTCGAGTTCGCTGACGGCGCCGACCTCGGTGCTCGGCGGCGTGCTCCGCCTCGACGACGCGACCGCTCTCGCTGCCAGCACCATCACCACGTTCGCAGGCGGCACGCTGACGATCGGGCCCCGGCTGACGGCCACCGTGGGCGGTCTGGCGGCCGCGGCAGGCGGTGGTGGAGGAGGTGCCGCCACCGGGTCCGGGGGACTGCCCGGCGGCCTCACCGACGTGGGGAACGGGTCGATCACGGTCGCGTCGGGCCTGTCGGCGTCCGACACCGTGGCGGCCATCGTCAGCGGGTTTGGCGACGGCACCTGGAACGGCACGAACGGGATCACCTCGTCCGCCGCCGCGGCCGCCCCCGACGGGAGCCGCGGCGTGGGCTGGCTCGACAACGGCGACGGGTCGATCACGTTCTCCTACGCGGCCGCCGGCGACTCGAACCTCGACTGGTTCGTGGACATCCTCGACGCTGCCAACTTCCTCGCCGCGGGGGCCTACGACGCGGGGTTTGGCTCGTCGTGGAATGACGGCGATTACACCTATGACGGCCTCGTGGACATCCTCGACGCTGCGACGTTCCTGTCCACGGGCCTGTTCGACCTCGGCGACTACAACCCGCCGCCCGCGGCGGGGATCGCGGCCGTGCCGGAGCCTACCGCGGGGATGATGGTGGCCGCCGCGGGGTTGATCGCATGGGCGGTGGCCCGGCGCCGGTTTTGGCCGCGATCGTACCGCTGACGCGGTTACGCTTCCTGCGGTTCAGGAAGCCCAATCGCGTGAGCGATGGGGATCCGGCGGAGATCGGCGCGGAATTTGGACGCGATCGTACCGCTTACGCGGTTACGCTTCCTGCGGAGGGTGATCGGAGCGGTTACGCCGTTCGGTGCGAGACGGGTTCAGGAAGCCCAATCGCGTGAGCGATGGGGATCGCGGATCATGCGAACCGGCTGGAATCCTGGCACTCGCGAACGTATCTCACCGCCGCGTCGAGGTCGGCCTCCGCCCGTATCAATCGCATGCTTCCGCCCCGCGTCCATCGTCTCGGCTGCCGCGACCGCTCGCCACCTTCGGACTGCCGGGCGTCGAGCGCACGACTCGCCCAGGCCTTGAGCTGCTGCATGACCTGAGCCGGCGCGAGATTCGGGGCCGTCACCACGGCGTGGACGTGCTGCGTGCGGCAGTTGACGGCATGCAGGCACCAACCCCGAAGACCGCAGGCCGTTGCGATGGAGACTTCGACGGAGCGGCGTTCAGGATTCGACAGCGTGATGCCCCACGCCTGCAAACGCCGGGCAACCGATCCCCGGAGGCGGTCCTCGGGAGCCCGTTGGCGGCCACGCGAATCGGTCCAGCCGCGTGGGTCGCCAGGAAGCCACGATCCGTAGGTTGTCCACGTGAGGAAGAACGCGATCGCATCGGGGCGGACGATCGATCCGGGGTCGGGTCGCATACAGGTAGTGTACGTGCGTATACTCTTGCGTGTCAAGCGGAGATCGGCGCGGAATTTGGACGCGATCGTACCGCTTACGCGGTTACGCTTC
>JBBAVS010000046.1:14058-27465 GCA_040397585.1 Pirellulales bacterium | reverse complement strand
TGCGGGGCGCGAGGTGGCCCCGCCGCTCGGGGCTGCCCATGCCCCGTCGCCGGACGTTCGCCTCGGCCATCCTGGCCTCGGCTCACTCGGATGTCGCCGGCGCTTCGCCGGGCACCGATCCGCCGCAGGCGGATTGGTCGTGGCTGCGCTTGTCGACATACGCCGGCTCCCGGGGCATGGGCGGCCCCGAGCTCGATCAGGTGCGACGCCTCGCGGGCTACAATCGTGGCGTGACCCTGCCGCCTGATCCGCCGTTCGCCGACTGCCCCGATCGCCACGGCACCGGCGCGGAGAAGTGGGACCGCTACGCTGGTCGCGACGTGCTGCCCGTCTGGGTGGCCGACATGGATTTCTCCGCGCCGCCGGAGGTGCTCGCGGCAATCCACGAACGCGTCGATCACGGTGTGTTCGGCTACACGCACGAGCCGCCGGGCTTTCGTGACGCACTCGCCGCCCACCTCGCGCGGCGGCACGGCTGGCAGGTCGATCCAGACCGGATCGTGGGCACGCCGGGCGTGGTGACAGGGCTGGCGCTCACCGCCCGGCTGCTCGCCGAACCCGACGCCGAGATCCTCACGTTCACCCCCGTCTATCCGCCGTTCCTGTCGCTGCCGGGCCTCGCGGAACGGCGGTGCGTTCGCGTGCCGCTCGTCCAGCAGGCCGCGGCATGGACGATCGACTTCGAAGCGCTCGCAGCCGCCGCCTCTCCGAAATCAAAACTCCTCTGGCTCTGCCATCCGCACAATCCCACCGGCACGGTGTTTCGCCGCGCAGACCTTCTGCAGCTTGCCGACTTCGCGGCACGGCATGGAATCACGGTGGTGAGCGACGAGATCTGGTCGGATCTCCTCCTCGACGAGGATCGCGGCGGCGAGCGGCACGTGCCCTTCGCGAGTCTCGATCATCCGGCCGCCCGCGCGGCCGTCACGCTGGTGGCGGCGTCGAAGACCTGGAACCTCGCCGGGCTCGGCTGCGCGGCGGCGATCCTGCCCACGGCCGAGATGCGGCGTCGCTGGCGGATCGCCGGCGGTGGACTCGTGCCGATGGTCAATCCGCTCGGCTATGCGGCGTCGATCGCGGCCTGGACGCACGGCGATCCGTGGCGGCGACGACTGATCGACGTCCTGCGCCATCACCGCCAGCTCGCGCAGGCAACGGTCGCCGCAACGCCGGGGCTTTCCTGCGTGCCGGCGGAGGCGACGTATCTCGCCTGGATCGACTGCCGCGGCACGGGCGTGGACGATCCGCAGGCGGCCTGCGAGGCGGCGGGACTCGGCCCCTCCGATGGCCGCGAGTTCGGCGCCCCGGGCTTCATTCGCCTCAACACCGGCTGTCCCACGCCCCGGCTCGAGGAGGCGCTGCGCCGCCTGCGGCGGGCGTTCGGGATGATCGCCTGCGTGGCGGCGATGGTTGCCGGCCTGCTGTCGTCTGCCCGCGCCGCCGAGAGGAACGTGCTCTTCATCGCGGTCGATGACCTCAAGCCCACGCTTGGCTGCTACGGCGACCCGCACGCCAAGACACCGGCCATCGACCGGCTCGCGGCTCGGGGCACCGTCTTCGAGCGGGCCTACTGCATGCAGGCCGTCTGCGCGCCCTCTCGCAACGCGGTGCTTACCGGCCTGCGGCCGGAGACGCTTCGGATCTACGACCTCGGCACCAATTTTCGCCGCCGCGTGCCCGCGGTGAAGACGCTGCCGGAGTGGTTCAAGGACCACGGTCACGCCAGCCACGGCCTGGGCAAGATTTTTCACGTCGGTCACGGCAACCACGAGGATCCGATTTCCTGGAGTGTGCCCCACGTTCAGGAGCGGTCGATCGAATACGTCCTGCCGGTGTCCCGGGCAGTGACCACGCGGGAGGAGGCGCTCTTCGCCAACGCTCCGGGCGACGCGAAGAGTCTCGACAAGGGGGCCGCCTTCGAACGGGCCGACGTACCGGACGAGGCCTATGCGGATGGCCGAATCGCGGCGGCTGCGATCGAGCGGCTCCGCGGCTTCAAAAAGTCGGGTGAGCGGTTCTTCCTGGCCGTGGGGTTCCTCAAGCCGCATCTACCGTTCTGCGCGCCGGCGCGATACTGGGATCTCCACAATCCCTCCACGCTTCCGCTGGCCACCACCCGCATGCCTCCGCAGGGCGCCCCGAGATTCGCCCCGCAGTTTGGCAACGAACTCCGTAATTACGCCGACATTCCCGAGCGCGGCGACCTGCCGGAGACGCTTGAGCGCTCGCTCGTGCATGGCTACTACGCGGCGGCCAGCTTCATGGATGCACAGGTCGGTAAGTTGCTCGACGAACTCGACGCCCTCGGGCTCGCCGACGACACGATCATCGTCCTCTGGGGCGACCACGGCTGGCACCTCGGCGACCACGGGATGTGGTGCAAGCACACGAACTATGAGCAGGCGACGCGGGCTCCGCTGATCGTCGTGGCGCCGGGGCGGCGCGGCAGCCAGCGATCGGCGGTGATCGTCGAGTTCGTCGACATCTATCCCACGCTCTGCGATCTCGCGGGCATCCCTCGGCCGGCGCACCTCCAGGGAGAGAGCCTCGTGCCGCTGCTCGACGAGCCGGCGTCGCTGACGCAAAAGCCCGCCTATCAGGTCTACCCGCGAAAAGACAAGAACCTCGGCCCGCTCCTTGGCCACGCCGTGCGGAGCGACCGCTGGCGCTACGTCGAGTGGCGACAGAACGACGGCGGCATCGCGGCCCGCGAACTCTACGACATGCGAAAGGATCCACTCGAGACGGTGAACGTCGCCGCCGATGCCGGCTGCGAGGACGTCGTCGCGGAGCACGCGGCCCTGCTCGCCGCGCGGCTGGCCGAGCCACCACCGGTCGGATTGGAACTTCGCGACCTCGCGACTCCGCCGCACACCGTCGCCGAGGCGAAGGTCATCGCCTCGCGCCTGGCCAATGCCGCGGGGCCGGGCGGCCATGCGGAACTCGCCCTTCAGGCCGATCGCATCGCCCTGATACCCGCCGACTGGCTCGTCGCCTGCCTCCAACCCTTGGAAACCGCCACGCCCGGCGGCGCCAACTGGCTCCGCAGCGGCCTCGATCGGGCCGTGGCGCGGCTCGGCAACGCAGTCCTCGTCGCTGACCTTGCCGCTGTTGTGACGGATGTCGCCCAGCCGCCTCGGGTTCGTAGTCTGGCATATCTCTGGCTGAGCGACCGCGATGCCCCGCAAGCCGATGCAATGCTCGATACGATGCTCGATGATCCTGCGATCGAACTCCGCCGCCTGGCCGTCGAGAAGCTGCTTGCCGCCGCAGACGCAGCCGATGATGCGCCGCGAAAGGACGCCTATCGCCGAGCACTCGCCGCCGCTCGGGACGTCGATCAGATCGAGCGGATCGTGACGTGGCTGTCCGAGCATGGCGAGCCGACCGATCTCGCCGACGTGCTCGGGTTCGTGCGCACGTGGCGGGTGAGTGAGGCCTTCGACAACACGAGGGGCGACGCGGCCACGCCCATGGGCTTTGCGAAGGCCTATCCGCCCGAGACGGGAGATCCCGCGCTGCCCGACACCAGCAGCTGGAAGGCCGTCACCTCGACCGACAAGCAAGGGTCGATCGACCTCAACGCCGCGATTGAGACCAAAAAGGAAGTCCTCGCCTATGCGGTCGCCACGGTGGAGATGCCCGGGGGGCCGGCGGAGGTCCGCATCGGAAGCCCGTGCGCCGTCGCCGTGTGGGTCAACGGCAGGCCGTTGATGGCGCACGAGATCTACCATGCGTCGGAGGCCATCGATCAGTACGTCGCCACGACCGATTTTCGCGCGGGCACCAACACCGTGATGGTGAAGTGCTGCCAGAACGAGCAGACGGAGCCGTGGGCCGTCGATTGGCGATTTCGGCTACGGATCTGCGATCCGCTCGGCAAGCCGTTGGCGACGCAGGCGGAATCTGCGACACCGAAGACCACACCCGGAAAGGCCGACGATGCACGCACGCCTCATTGAGCACGCACGCCTTCACCCGCCGCGCTGGCCGGGAGCGGCTCTTCGTGCGTTCTGCGCGGCCGGCGCATGCTCGATGGCCCTCTGCCTTGCGGCCACAGCAGGGGCCGCCGACTGGCTCGAGTTTCGGGGCCCGCAGGGCCGGGCCATCGCCGGCGATCAGGCGATTCGCACCCGCTGGAGCGAGGATGACGGCATCGCCTGGAAGGCCGACCTTCCGGGCCGGGGCGCGTCGAGCCCGATCGTAGTGGGCGACCTCGCTGTGGTGACAGCGTCGAGCGGTCCGCGGCAGGACCGGCTGCACATCCTGGCACTCGACAGGAACACGGGTCGCATGCGATGGCACCGCACGTTCTGGGCCACGGGCCGCACGCTCTGCCATCCCACGAGCGCGATCGCCGCCGGCACTCCCGCCAGCGACGGCACGCGGATCGTCGCCCTTTATTCCTCATGCGACCTGATCGCGGTCGATCTCGACGGGCGGCTGCTCTGGCAGCGGAATCTCGCCGTCGAGCATCCAAAAAGCGGTAACGATGTTGGCATGGCATCGAGTCCGCGAATCATCGACGGCACGGTGGTCGTGCAGATCGACTGCCAGGGAGACGCCTTTGCCTCGGGAATCGACGTTGTCAGCGGAGAAGACCGCTGGAGCGTGTCGCGGGAGAGGCTCGGCTGCTGGTCGAGCCCGTTGGCCATGGACACAGCGGCACATGGCACGTGCGTCCTCCTGCAAAACGCTGCCGGCGTCGAGGTGCGGCGGATCGCCGACGGAACAATCGTGTGGTCGTGGAAGTCGCGGTGCGCGGAGATTCCGACCACCACCGAAGCGGCCGGACGGCTCTACGTGCCAAGCGATGGCATCGCAGCCTTGTCGCCCGCGCTCCCGGCGGGCGCTACCGAGGATGGCGTGAAGCCCGAATGGCGATCGACCAAACTCTCGTGTGGAATGGCCAGCCCCGTCGCCTGGGGCGACTCGATCGCGGCGGTCAACCGGGCCGGCGTGCTTTCCATCGGCAGCACCACCGACGGGGCCATCCGGGAGCAGGTGCGGCTGGCCGGATCGTTCTGGGCCAGTCCGCTCCTCGTGGGCACCCTGCTCATGGCGGCCAACACAGAGGGGAAGACGTTTCTCGTCTCCACGGATGGCGAGCTGAAGATCGTCGCGGAGAACGAACTGCCGGGCACGTTCACCGCTACCCCCGCCGTGGCTGACGGCAGCGTGTATCTCCGGAGCGAAACGGCTCTCTGGAAGGTCGCGGCGCCGTAAGGGAAAGATTCAGCCGGGCTAGCCCACCGGCCAGACCACTGGATTGAGCGGGCTGGCCGCGACGTCGCCGGCCCTCAGGCCAGGCAGCCACGTCTTCAGGTCGTTCTCACGGCTGGGGTGATCGGGTTCAGTGACCACGGCGTCGGCCTCCATGTAGATCACCGTGATCACGGCGCGGACATCGCTCGAAGAGTTGCCCTGGGCCCCGTGGATGCACCAGCCGTCGTGGAAGGTTGCATCACCGGCCCGCATGTCGCCCGCCTCGGCGATGGCGTGGCCATGTTCGGCGATCAGCCGCTTGAGGCGTTCCTCACTTCTGTCGGAGATGTCGAGCGGGCCGAGGTAGCCGAGCTGGTGGCTGCCGGACGCGAAGCGCATCGTGCCCATCGCCTGTGGGCAGTCGATCAGCGGCATCCACATGGTGACGCAGCGGGCCCCGTCGAGCGGCCAGTACTGCTGGTCCTGATGCCACGGCGTGTGGCCGCCGCCGGCCTCCTTGAAGAGTGCCTGGTCGTGGTAGATCCGGACGGCGGGCACGCCCATCAAGTCGGCGGCGATCCTCGCGAACCGCGGCGCGAGGCTGAACGGCCGCACGTCGTCGTGGGCCGACCAGAGGTTCGTGTACTGGATGAAGGCCTTGCCGTAGGTGTCCCGCTGCTCGAGCGGGGCGAGACCGGCGGCGAAGCCGATCGTGTGGCTGCTGATGGCGTCGCGAAATGGAGCCAGATCGGGTCCCGTCATGACGCCGTCCAGCCGCACCCAGCCGTCGCGCCGGTACGCCGCGATCTTGTCCCGCGGCACGTCGTACGGGGTGGCGAGGATCGGCATGGTCGGGCTCACGGTGATGAGAAGGTATTGGGGCGGAAGAGGTCGGCCGCGTCAATGGAACGTCAGCCTATTCCAGCAGGACCGCACCGCAAGCCCGCCGACGACGGCGACCGTGGCTGCCGCGACGCCCTCCGCAACCTGTCCGTAGAGGAGAAGCCCGATGGCGAACAGCGTCGCCCAGGTGCCGATCGTCGAGGCGACGGTCGCCACCAGCGCCGTCCACAGGTCGCCATCGTCGGTGGGCCTGCTGGCTGCCGGCATTCGGTCGGTCACCGCCCGCCAGCCCGGGCCGCCGGGCCGCACCCGCGCGACAAACGCCTCGAGCGTTGCGGCGTCGGTCGCTGGCGCGAGAAAGGTGACCGACAGCCAGGCGACGGTCGTGGCCACCACGCCGACGAGCATCTGCTGCCAGACGGGCGGCACCGCGGCAGGATCGAACTGCTGCCAGGCGAAGAACGCAGCCGCCACCCCGAACGAGACCGCCATCGCGGCGATCTCGGCCGCTGCGTTCACCCGCCACCAGAACCAGCGGACCATGAAAAGAAGACCGGTCCCCGCGCCGACCTGCATCACGAGCTGGAACGTGCTCAGGGCGTCGCGCATCTGGAGCGCGAGCCCACAGCCCAGCACCAGGAGCGCGGCGGTGGCCAGCCGACCCACGAGCACCTGTCGCCGCGGACTCGCCTGCGGATCGATGAACCGCAGGTAGAGGTCGTTGACGACGATGCTCGAGCCCCAGTTCATCTGCGTGGAGATGGTGCTCATGTAGGCGGCGATCAGCGAGGTGACCACCAGGCCGAGCAGCCCCGGCGGCAGGCGGGCGAGCATCGCGGGGTAGGCGAGGTCGTGCTGCACGTACTGCGGATCCATCCCCGGATGGGCCTGGCGGAGTGACTCCAGCGTCGGAAACACCACCAGCGACGCGAAGCCGACGAGGATCCAGGGCCAGGGCCGCACGGCGTAGTGCATGACGTTGAACAGGAGCGTGGCGCCGGCCGCGTGCCGCTCGTCCCGGGCCGCGAGGATCCGCTGCACGACGTAGCCGCCGCCGCCCGGCTCGGCGCCGGGGTAGTAGGCCGACCACCACTGCACTCCGAGCGGCAACAGGAATGCCGTGAGCAGCGCGTCGAAGGGGACGGTGGCCGGATCGGGAAGGAGCGGCATCTGCGGAGCCACCTCGGGTCGGGCCACGAGCGCCGCCAGCCCGCCCACCTCGGGCAGGCCGACGAGGTAGGCCGCCGCGGCCGCCGACCCGACCATCGCCACCGCGAACTGCACGAGGTCGGTAAGCAGCACGCCGGTGAGGCCGCCCACCGTGGAATATGCCAGCGTGATGCCTGCGGCCGTGGCGACCGTGGCAAGCGGCGAGAGGCCAAGCAGCACGCCGCCGATCTTGATCGCAGCGAGGGTGACGTTGGCCATGATCAGCACGTTGAAGAGGATGCCGAGGTAGGCCGCCCGAAACCCGCGGAGCCAGGCGGCGGGAGCGCCCGAGTAGCGGAGTTCGTAGAACTCGACGTCGGTCCGCACGCCGCTCCGCCTCCAGAGGCGGGCGAAGAAGAAGGTGGTCACGCTTCCGGAGAGCAGAAACGCCCACCACAGCCAGTTTCCAAACACACCATACTCACGGACGATACCCGCGACGAGGTTGGGCGTGTCAGTCGCGAAGGTGGTGGCCACCATCGACGTGCCCAGAAGCCACCACGGCTGGCCGCGGCCCCCGAGGAAGTAGTCGTCGTATCCGCCCCCGGCCGTGCGGCCGGCCCAGAGGCCAACGGCCAAGTACACCGCGAACGCGGCGACCACGATCCCCCAGTCGAGCAGCCCCAGTTGCATGATCGGCCTCCTTACGGCTGCTTCCACTCGCGGGCGGGCTCGGCGTGAACCCGCGCGGCCCAATCCTGCCATCGCGCGGCGAGCGCCGCCACGTCGGCAGGTCGCTCTGCCGCGAGGTCGTGCTGTTCCGTGCGGTTGGCGGCGAGATCGTAGAGTTCCCACGGTCCCGTGCAGCCGGTGCGCAAGGCTGCCGCCGGAACGACACGGCAGGGTAGCATGACGATCGCAGCGCGGTCGCGTTCGACCGCCGGCGCTGCTCCGCCGCATCAACGAGCGGCGACTGCTCGAGTTCCTGCAGATGAGCGGCCCCTCGTCACGGGCCTGGCTGTGCCGAAGCCCACGGCCACCCCATGGCTCGCCGTGGTGGCCATCATTGCGGTGGGCTCCCTTGGCACGACGCCGGAATCATTCCCGCGTCCGGCAGTCGTAGCAGCTCGGCAGGTGAGTCGGCGGTCGCCCGCAGGCGCCGGTCGGCAGGGGTCGCGTCTGCATTGGGCCGGTCCACCTGCCCCCTCGCTCACAGAATCTTCGTCGAATCCTTGCGCAAATCTCACGCAATCCTTGCGCATCCCTCGCGCGGAGGGATGACACTCCCGGAGCCGTCGTCGGAAATGCCTCCGGACCACCGGGGTCATCCTGCGGCGGCGTGATGCACGGCTCGCCTGCAGCACCCCTCCCACCCTTCGCCCGGAGATGTCATGAACGCCCGCCCGCCATGCCAGCGCCCTGCCGCCGGCTTCACGCTCGTCGAACTCCTCGTCGTGATCGCGATCATCGCGACGCTGATCGGCCTCCTCCTGCCGGCCGTGCAGTCGGCCCGTGAATCGGCACGGCGGACGCAGTGCCAGAACAACCTCAAGCAGATCGGCCTGGGCGTGATGACCTACGAGTCGGCCAACCGGAAGCTGCCCTACGCCGGCCAGTGCGACTCGACCGGCTCGTCCACCACGGTCTACATGATCCACTCCACGGCGACCTTGATCCTGCCGTTCATCGAGCAGACGCAGATCTTCAACCAGTTCGACACCAAGTACGACGTGGCCGGCTACGGTGGGAGCATCAACGCGGCGGGCAATCGCGTCTTGTCGTCGGGGGCGCAGCTGCACCCCAAGGCCCGAGGCCGGTCGTACGACGACACCGCGTTTCCGGGGGGCCAGGTGGCCGCGAAGAACTCGATCGACACCTTCCTCTGCGCCTCCATGCCCGGCGGCGCCCGCGATCCGATCTCCAACTACGGCGGCTTCGACTACATGTTCGTGGCGCTCTCCGACGTGAACTCCACCCCCGGCGATCCGCTCTACGGCGAGCGTCAGGTGCCGGCCGGCAATCCGGCCTGGGTCGCGCAGGTTCAGGAGGGCTGCCTCAACTGCTCCGACAAGGGTTTCGCGCGGGTGACCGACGGCACGTCCAAGACGATCCTCTGCATGGAGGACGCCGGCCGCTCCCACCCCGACGTGGCACGATTCGGCGCCTATTCCAGCCGCGACGCCGTGACCGGATCGGGCCAGGCCGACCCGGTCAAGAAGAACAATGCGAGCGGCTCGGCGGGCGCCCGCCGGGTGTTCGCCTGGGCCGACCCCGACGCGTGCACCAACGGCTACTCGGGGCCGAGCAACTCCACCGGCTCCAAGAAGGCCTCCATCAACCAGAACTCCACGCCGATCGGCGGCCCGGCGGAGTGCCCCTGGCAGACGAACAACTGCGGTCCGAACGACGAGCCGTTCGCGTTCCATCCGACCGGGCTCAATCTGGTCATGGCCGACGGCTCGGTGCGGTTCATGAGCGACTCGATCGACGGAGTCGCGGTGAAGTGGCTCGTCGGAGCGCGGGACGCCCAGACCACGCCGGAGTTTTGAGACATGGGTGGGTGATGTCGCGATCGCACTGCGGCCCCCGGCAGCAGGCGACGCGGCATCACCCCCGCGTCCAGGCGTGATCGACGTACCGCCAGGGCCGGCCCGCTGGCGGGGCGTCGCGGACGATCTCCGGCAGGCGGCTCTCGGTCCAGCCGTCGTAGCAGACCCGGCGGGCGAACCGGAGGATCGTCCAGGGAAAGCCCACGGCGGAGAAGAAGGGCGGCCCCGCCGACGGCCACGGGCCGCCGTGCTGCATCGAGGGCACGACGCCCAGGCCCGTCGGCATCCGGTTCTCGATGACGCGGCCGGCGCGGTCCACGAGCAGCGGCACGAGCGCCGCAAACGCCTCGTCGTCGCGTCCATCCTGCGCGGCGTAGAGGCTCGCCCCGAGCGATCCGTGCACGCAGGCCACCCCCTCTGCGAGGTCGTCGAGCGACTCGCAGACGACCACGAGCGTCGCGTTGCCGAAGGCCTCAACGAGAAACGCGTCGGGCCGCGCGAGCACTTCACGACAAGCCACTTCGAGGACCACCGGCACATGGCTGGCCGGACCGGACGCGGCCGCCTCGCCGGCGCGCCGCCGTGCCCCCGCCGCCTCGAGCGCGGTGATCGAGGCCACGAGCCGGCGGCATCCAGCCGGCCCGAGAAGCACCTGCGGGCCGATGGCCGTGAAGCGGTCGGCGACGGCGGTGACGAACGCTCGCCCGGCGGCATCGCCCACGAGGAACACGATCCCCGGCTTGGTGCAGAACTGCCCCGCCGAGCCCGTCACGCTCGCCGTCAGGTCGTCGGCGATCACCGCGGCCCGTTCCGCCAGCGCGCCCGGCAGGAGCACCACCGGATTCACGCTTCCCATCTCGACCCAGATCACCCGCCCGGCGGCGCTGGCGGCGCGGAAGAGTGCCGCGCCCGCCGCCTGACTGCCGGTGAAGCCGGTGGCACCGACGCGGGCGTCGGCGACGAGCCGCAGCCCGTCGGCCGGCTCGAGCCCGTGGAGCAGCTGCACCGTAGCCGCGGGGAGGCCGGTCTCCTCGAGCGCCGCGAGCGCCTCGCCGGCGGCGAGCCGCGACACGCCGGGATGTCCCTCGTGGGCCTTGGCGATCACCGGATTGCCCGCCGCGATCGCCGCGGCGAAGTCGCTGCCCGTGACGGCACCGTAGGCGAACGGAAAGTTGGCCGGGGGAAACACGACCACCGGCCCGAGCCCGTGCGCGGCGGCGCGGATGTTCTTCCCGCGGTCGATCATCGCCATCCGCCACGTGCCCTCGCGGGCGCTCTCCGCTGCCTGCCGGAGCTGGTCGAGCGTCCTGGGCATCTCCACGTCGGCAAGCCGCGGCTTCACGGCCAGGCCCGTTTCGGCATGGGCCACCGCCACCAGCTCGGCCGCCCGGGCCTCGATCCGCGCCGCATACCGCTCGAGGAACGCCGCGAGCGCGGCACCGGGTAGCCGGGCGAGCTCCCTGGCTGCGCCGGTCGCCGCGGCCAGGGCGCGGTCCACGTCGGCCCAGTCGCTCACCGGCCACTCGGCCTCCAGCGGCGCCCCGGTCGCCGGGTCGACCGCCCGAGAGGTGCGACGAGCGACGGCCGGTCGCCAGGCCCCGGCAACGAGGATCGGTTCAACGGCTGCCATCGGTGGCTCCCGGAGTTGGAAAACGTCTGCCCGCGTCGGGATCGAAGTCTACCGGCCGCATCGCCTTGCGACCGCCGCCGAAAGATCGACAATGCCAGCCCCTCTCACCGGAGCCCGCATGCGACACGCCCCGATCGACCCGGCCCTGTTCATCGCCAACCGTCGCCGCCTCGTGCAGCAGATCCCCCCCGGGGCGGTCGCCATCCTCCACGCGGCCGACATCATGCCCACCAACGGCGACGGGACACTCCGGCTCCATCCGGCGGGCGATCTTTTCTGGGCCAGCGGCATCGAGCAGGAGGAGAGCCTGCTCGTGCTCGCCCCCGCGGCCGCCGACCCCGCCAGCCGCGAGATCCTCTTCGTCCGGCAGCCGAACGAGCACCTCGCCACCTGGGAGGGAAACAAGCTCACGAAGGAGCGGGCCACGCAGATCTCCGGCATCGCCAAGGTCCGCTGGACCACCGAGCTGCCGGCGGTGCTCCACGGGCTGCTCTGCGAGTGCTCGACGGTGCTCCTCAACGCCAACGAACACGAGCGGGCCGTGATCGAGGTCGAAAGCCGCGACGTGCGGATGGCCCGGGCGCTGATGGCGCGGTATCCCCTCCACCGCTACGAGCGGCTCGCCCCGATCCTGCGGAAGCTGCGGGCCGTGAAGTCGCCGGCCGAGGTGGCGCTCATCCGCCGCGCGGCCGACATCACCGGCGCGGGACTGGAACGGATGCTCGGGGCGCTGCGGCCCGGGGCGATGGAGTTCGAACTGGAGGCGGAGCTCGCCGCGGAGTTCATCCGGCGCCGGGCACGGATGGCCTACGAGCCGATCATCGGCTCGGGCCACAACGCCTGCGTGCTCCACTACCTCGACAACGACCAGCCCTGCGACGACGGCGCGCTCGTGCTCGTCGACGTCGGGGCGTCATACGCCAACTACGCCAGCGACCTGACGCGGACCTATCCCGTGAACGGACGGTTCACGCCCCGCCAGCGGGCCGTCTACGACGCCGTGCTCCGGGTGCTGCGGTCGTCGATCGCCCGCACCACGGTGGGCACGCGACTCCGCGACTGGAAGCGGGCCGCCCAGGTCGAGATGGCGGCGGAGCTGGTGCAGCTCGGGCTGATCACGGCCGACGACGCCGCGAAGGACGCGCCAGAGGAACCAGCCTGCCGGAGGTACTTCATGCACGGCCTCGGGCATTCGCTCGGCCTTGGCGTCCACGACATGGCCCCGGTGGACGGCCCGCTGGAGGCCGGCTGGGTGATGACCGTCGAGCCGGGCATCTATATTCCGGAAGAGGGGCTGGCCGTCCGCCTGGAAAACGACGTGCTCGTGACCGAAAACGGTCCCGTGGACCTCTGCAGCCACGTGCCGATCGAGCCCGACGACATCGAACGCCTCATGGTCCGCCCACGGGCGGCTGGCGGACGGGTATGATGCCGCGACAGTTTTCCACCGCAGGAGTCTTCACCGTGCGCAGCCTTCTCGCCCTCGCGATCTTCACCCTTCTCACCATGGAGTTCACCGTGGCCCAAGACGTTCCCCATCCAGCGCTGCCCAAGGGGGCCGGCGCGATCGACGCCGACGCCCCCAAGGCCTTCGCCAGCACCCCGTCGGGGCTGCAGTACCGCGTGCTTCGCAAGGGCGCCGGCGTGCAACCCAAGGCGACGAACAGGGTGAAGGTGCACTACCACGGCTGGCTCGACAACGGGAAGGTGTTCGACAGTTCCTACCAGCGCGGCGAGTCGATCGACTTCGGCCTCAACCAGGTGATTCCCGGCTGGACGGAGGGCATGCAGCTCGTCGGTCAGGGAGGCATGATCGAGCTGGTGATCCCCAGCGACCTCGGCTACGGCAAGCGGGGCACCCCCGGCGGCCCGATCCCCCCCGACGCCACGCTCCACTTCCTCGTCGAACTGCTCGACGTGAAGTGACCAGGACGGACCGTGCGGCCGTCCGCCGGCTAGGTCGGCCCGCGCCGGTCAGGTCGGCCCGCGCCGGCTAGGTCGGCCCGCGCCGGCGGGGCATGAATCTCAAGC
>JBBAVS010000046.1:0-13958 GCA_040397585.1 Pirellulales bacterium | reverse complement strand
AGGTCGGCCCGCGCCGGCTAGGTCGGCCCGCGCCGGCGGGGCATGAATCTCAAGCGGCCCGGGCGGCTTCTCATGGACGAGAGGCCCCGGGCCTCCAATAATTTGGGTCTTGGTATCCGGTGTCTGGGGTTCTTCTTTCCACCCGCAGGGCAGCGCTTTCATGGCTTCGTCAGGTTCTTCGGCGCGGCGCGTCCGCACCGCCATCGTCGGCCTCGGCTTCGGGGCCGAGTTCATTCCGATTCACCAGCGGCATCCTCACGTCGAGCTCGTCGCCATCTGCCAGCGGTCCAAGGACAAGCTCGAGGAGATCGGCAAGGCCCACCGCGTCGAGCGGCGCTACCAGAACTATGCCGACGTCCTCGAGGACAAGGACGTCGACGCGGTCCACATCAACTCGCCGATCCCCGACCACGCCGCGATGTCGCTCGCCGCACTCGAGGCCGGCAAGCACGTGATGTGCACCGTGCCGATGGCGACGAGCGTGGACGACTGTCGGAAGATCGTCGAGCTCTCCGCGAAGTCGGGCCTCAAGTACATGATGGCCGAAACGGTCGTCTACGCCCGCGAGTTCCTCTTCATCAAACAGATGGCCGACCGCGGCGAGCTCGGCCGGATCCAGTTCGTGCAGGCGAGCCACCAGCAGGACATGGACGGCTGGCCCAACTACTGGCCGGGCCTGCCCCCGATGCACTACGCGACCCACTGCGTGGGCCCGTGCCTGGCCCTGGAACGGAAGGACGCGGAGGAGGTGAGTTGCTTCGGTTCGGGCCGGATCCGCGACGAGCTCGTGGGCCGCTACGGCTCGCCGTTCGCGATCGAGAGTGCCCACGTGAAGCTCAGAAACAGCGACGTGGTGGCCCGCGTGATCCGCTCGCTGTTCGACACGGCGCGGCAGTACCGCGAGAGCTTCGACGTCTACGGCTCCAAGAAGAGCTTCGAGTGGCAGCTCTGCGAGGGGGAGGAGCCTGTGCTCCACACGGCGAAGGTGCCGGAGCCCGAGATCCCCACGCGGGTGCCGGTGCCCGACTTCGCCCACCTGCTCCCCGAGCCGATCCAGCGGTTCACCACCGGCGGGGTCTACGACGCCGACGAGCACCAGCACCTCTCGTTCACCCAGGGGGGCGGCCACGGCGGCAGCCATCCGCACCTGGTACACGAGTTCGTGTCGGCGCTCGTCGAGGGCCGCGACCCGTATCCCAACGCCCGCCAGAGCGCCAACTGGACCTGCACCGGCCTGCTCGCCCACGAGTCGGCCATGAAGGGGGGCGCGATCATGAAGCTTCCGGAATGGTCGTTCTCGAGCTGAGGAAAGCCCCCATGATTCGGCGTGCCTGCGTTGCCCTCCTCGTCGTCACCGCGTTGGCGGGGTCTGCCCTGGCGGCGGACCCGCCGCTCCGGGTCCTGTTCCTCGGCGACCAGGGGCACCACAAGCCCGCCGAGCGGTTCGCGCAGCTCCAGCCGGTGCTCGCCGGCCGCGGCATCGATCTGGTCTACACCGAGAATCTCGCCGACCTCGACCCCCGGGTGCTCGGCGGCTACGACGCCCTGGCGGTTTACGCCAACATCGAGTCGATCACGCCGCCGCAGGAGGCGGCGATCGTGGAATATGTCCGTGGGGGCAAGGGACTCGTGCCGCTCCACTGCGCGAGCTTCTGCTTCAAGAACTCGCCCGTCTGGATCGATTTGGTGGGGGCGCAGTTCCAGAAGCACGGCACGGGCGAGTTCACGACCGCGATCGTGGCGGCCGAGCACCCGGTGATGAAGGGGTTCGGCGGCTTCTCCAGCTGGGACGAGACCTACGTCCACACCAAGCACAACGAGCGGGGCCGCACGGTGCTCGAGGAGCGGGTCGAGGGCAGCCACCGCGAGCCCTGGACCTGGGTCCGCACCGCAGGCAACGGCCGCGTGTTCTACACCGCCTGGGGGCATGACCAGCGGACCTGGAGCAATCCCGGGTTCCACAACCTCGTCGAGCGGGGCATCCGCTACGCCGCCGGCCGCGATCCGGCGGCCGCCGGGCCGTATGTGCCGCATCCCGAGATGACGAGGCTCCCCCAGGGTCTGAAGCCATTCGAGTATCAGCCGGCGAAGGTGCCCTTCTATGTCCCCAAGGCGGAGTGGGGAAAGATGGGCGAGCCGATCACCGAGATGCAGAAGCCGCTCGAGCCGGCCGAGTCGCGCGAGCACGCGATCACGCCGGCCGGATTCTCGATCGACCTCGTCGCCGCCGAGCCCCTCTTCCAGGCCAAGCCCCTGGCCTTTGCATTCGACCACGACGGGAAGCTCTTCGTCTCGGAGAGCGTCGATTATCCCAACGGGATCGTGCTGCCCGGCGAAGGACAGGGGCACGACCGCATCGTACGGCTCACCGACGCCGACGGCGACGGCACCCTCGACACGCGGACGGTGTTCGCCGAACCGCTCTCGATCTGCACGAGCATGCTGGCCCACGACGGCGGCCTGATCGTCACGCAGGCCCCCCACACGCTCTATCTCAAGGACACCGACGGCGACGGCACGGCCGATGTCCGCCGGGAACTGTTCACCGGCTGGGGCACCTACGACACGCACGCCGGCCCGAGCAACCTCACCTGGGGCCTCGACGGCTGGGTGTATGGCATCGTCGGCTACTCGGGCTTCAAGGGCGCGGTCGGCGGCGAGGACCACGAGTTCAAGCAGGGCTTCTTCCGCTTCAAGCCCGACGGCTCCACGCTCGAGTTCCTGCGGAGCACCAACAACAACTCCTGGGGCGTGGGCTTCAGCGAGGAGGGCGTGCTGTTCGGCTCCACGGCCAACGGCAACCCGAGCGAGCAGATGCCGCTCGCCAACCGGGTCTATGAACGCGTCCGCGGCTGGAACGCGGCCACGCTCGGCGGCATCTCGGGCAGCCCGGAGATGGAGCTCGCGTTGCGGCAGGGGGGCCCCGACGGCAAGGCGCCGATCCGTCAGGTCGACCACCACGGCCGCTTCACCGCCGCGGCGGGCCACCGGCTCTACACCGCCCGGGCCTACCCCCGCGAGTATTGGAATCGCACCGCCTTCGTCTGCGAGCCGACCGGCCACGTCGTGGCCACGTTCGAGATCACGCCCTCGGGCGCCGCCTTCCGCAGCCGGATGGCCTGGAGCCTGGTGGCCAGCGACGACGAGTGGACGTCGCCGATCCAGGCCGACGTCGGCCCCGACGGTCAGGTGTGGGTGATCGACTGGTACAACTTCATCGTCCAGCACAACCCGACGCCGGCCGGCTTCACCAACGGCAAGGGTAACGCCTACGAGACGCCGCTCCGCGACAAGGTGCACGGCCGGCTCTGGCGGGTGGTGCACGACGCCACCGCCAAAGAGCCGCACCGCACGACGCTCGCCGGCGCCTCGGCGGATGATCTCGTGGCGGCGCTTGGCGACTCCAACATGTTCTGGAGGGTGCGGGCCCAGCGGAAGCTCGTCGAGCGGGCGGCCGGCCGACCCGATGGCGGCCGCGACGTCGTGCCGGCGCTCGTGAAGCTCGTGCAGGACGCGGCGGTCGACGAGATCGGCCTGAATCCCGCCTCGATCCACGCGATCTGGACGCTGACGGCCCTCGGGGCGATCGCCGGCGACACGGCCGATGCGGCCGCCGTGGCCGCGGTGCGGGGAGCCTTGAAGCACCCGAGCGCCGGCGTGCGGATGAACGCGGTGCGGGCCCTGCCCCGCGATCCCGCCACGTTGGCCGCCATCGTCGCGGCGAAAGTGGCCGACGACGCGGCGCCCCTCGTGCGGCTCTGGCTGCTCGACGCGCTCGGCGAGTTTCCGCCGGTCCCGGAGGCGGCCGAACTCGTGCTCGCGATGCTCGCCGATCCCCGCACCTCCGCCGACCCGGTGCTGGCCGATGCCGCCACCAGTGCCGCGGCGATGCACGCCGCGGGCGTGCTGCCGGCGCTCTTCTCGGCGGTGATGCAGGCTCCCGTCGAGAAGCCGCGGCCCGCCGCCGACGTCTCGCCGGCGCGACTCGCCCTGGTGGAACGGGTGGCGGAGCACGTCGCCCGCGGAGGCGACGCGGACGCTGTCAGCGGGCTCGTCACCCGCCTCACCGCGGCCAAGACCGAGACCGCGGCGGCCGCACTCACGGGCCTCGCCCGCGGCTGGCAGGGCGGCAAGAAGATCGATTTCGACGCCGACAGCCGCGCGGCCCTCGGGACGCTGATCGGCTCACTGCCACCGGCCGCCCAGGGTCAGCTGATCACGCTCGTGCAGCGGGCCGGCAGCGACGCCCTCGATTCCCAGATCGAGGGCGTGACCACCGCGCTGCTCGCCGCGATCGACAAGGCCGATGCCCCGGATCGCGAGCGGGGCGAGGCAGCCGCGAGACTCGTGCTCCTGCGACCCGCCGACCTCGGCGTGGTGAACGAGCTGCTCGGTCGGATCAACGCCCGCACGTCTCCCGACGTCGCCGCGGGCCTGCTCGCCGCCGTCGCCCAGTCCAACGCCAAGGGAACGGCCGAGGTGATCCTCGACAAGGCTGGCACGCTGCCGCCGGCGGTCCGCGAGGCCGCGTTCCGCACGGCGGTCAACAACAAGGCCTGGACGCCGGTGCTCGTGGACCGGCTGGAGGCGGGATCGATCAGGCTCACCGACCTGGCCCTCGTCGAGCGGAACCGGCTTGCCGAGCTTCCCGACAAGAAGCTCCGCGAGCGGGCCAAGAAGCTGATCGCCTCCGGTGGAGGCCTGCCGAACGCCGATCGCCAGAAGGTGATCGACGAGGTGCTGCCGGTCGTGCTGGCGGGAGGCGACGTCGCCCACGGGAGGGCGGTGTTCAAGGAGCACTGCGGGAAGTGCCACACGCACTCCGGCGACGGCGGCAAGGTCGGCCCGGAGCTGACCGGCATGTCGGTGCATCCGGCCAAGGAGCTCTTGATCCACGTCCTCGACCCGAACCGCTCCGTGGAGGGTAACTACCGGGCCTACACGGTGGCCACGGACGACGGCCGGGTCGTCAACGGCCTGCTGGCCGGCGAGAGCAAGACCTCGGTCGAGCTCGTCGATGCCGAGGGCAAGCGGCACGTGATCCAGCGGGACGAGATCGACGACTTCGTGCCCTCGACCAACTCGCTGATGCCGGTCGGCTTCGAGAAGCAGATCCAGCCGCAGGGCTTGGCCGACCTGCTCGCGTTTCTCACCGCCCGGGGCAAGTACGTGCCCCTGCCGCTCGACAAGGTGGCCACCGCCTCGAGCACGAAGGGGATGTTCTACGAGTCGAAGAGCGCGACCGAGCGGCTCGTGTTCCCCGACTGGGGGCCGAAGCAGGCCGACGGCGTGCCCTTCATCCTCATCGACCCCCGCGGCGACACAGTGCCCAACGTGGTGATGCTCAACGGGCCGGAGGGCTACCTGCCCCCCAAGATGCCCAAGAAGGTGTCGCTCCCGCTGGGGATGCCGGCCAAGGCGATCCACCTCCTCGGCGGCGTCTCGGGCTGGGGCTGGCCCCACTCTGCCAAGGGTAGCGAGTCGATGCTCGTGCGGCTGACCTACGACGACGAGAGCCAGGAGGTCCATCCGCTCGTCAACGGCGAGCATCTCTCCGACTACATCGCCCGCAACGACGTGCCCGGCAGCACGTTCGCCTTCGACCTGGGAGGCCGTCAGGTCCGGCACGTGGTCGTGACGCCGAAGCAGTCCAAGCCGATCACGACCATCGAACTCGTGAAGGGTGGCGACGACACCGCCCCGATCGTCATGGCCGTGACGGCCGAAATGCCCTGAGCAGGCTCAGCGGAACGTCGGCAGCGGGATGTTCCGCGACTTGGCGTGGGCGGCGAGCGCCTCCTCATACCGCTCGGCGATGGCGCGGCGATCGGCTTCGGCCTTGCGGGCCGCCTCGTCCGGCGGCTTGGCGTTCGGATCGTTGCCCCGACCCCGACCCCGGCCCCGTTCCCTCGGCATCCACGGCGGGTCGTCCGCATCGGCCTGCGGATTGAGGGCGATCATCAGCTCCCGCAGCGCCGTGAGCCGCTCGATCTCCGCATCAAGCAGCTGGGGCTTCTCGGCAGCCGGTGCGGTGAAGTAGCGGTCGATCGCCTCCTGCCGCAGTCGCCGCCACTCCTCTCCGACCGACCGCCAGAGCTGGAACAGCTCGTCGCGGGGCATCTGATCGACGTTCGTCATCAGCTGGCGGATGGCCTGCCGGTCGGGCTTGCCTCCGGCATCGAGCAGCCCCTTGGCCATCGAGGCTGTTTTGGGCACGAGGCTGCTCTGCGGCCAGAGCCACCAGACCCCGGCAGCCAGCAGGCAGGCGACGAGCAGGGCGGCGACGATCGCTGCGGTCCACGACCTCGACGACTTCGGCTCCTCGGCGCGACGCTTCATGGCTCCAGCCTCAAGAGGACATCTCGACCACCGCCTTGATCACCCCGCTCGCGGGCCGGAGCAGCCCCGGGAACGACGCGGGCAGTTCCGCAAAGGAGAGTCGGTGGGTGATCCAGGGACGGGTGTCGATCGTACCATCCTCGATCAGGCCGATGATCCTGGAAAAATCCCCCGACCGGGCGTTGCGGCTGGCGAGCAGCGTCAGCTCCCGGCGATGCATCACGGGTGCATGGGGGAACTTCACCTCCCCCTGAGTGATGCCCACGTACACGAGCCGGCCCCCGAAACTGCAGAAGGCGAGCGCCCCCCCCATGCTCGCGGCACTGCCCGTGGCATCCACGACGACCTCGCACATCCGGCCGTCGGTCAGGCGGCTGACGGCCTCCACGTCGGCGGGCGTGCCCGTGGCCAGCAGCGTGTCGGCCACTCCCATGGCCGTGCGGACGAACTCCAGCCGCGCCGGGGCCATGTCCATCACGATCACCCGCGCGGCCGCCACCTTGGCGAACTCCAGGGCCGACAGGCCGATCGGCCCCGCGCCGATCACGAGCACGGTCTCGCCAGGCGTTGGTGCCGCCCGATCGATCGCATGGCAGCCGATTGCCAGCGTCTCCACCAGCGCGTTCTGCTCGGCCGTGAGCCGTGGCGACGGATGGAGCTTGCGGGCCGGCACCGTGAACAGCCGCCGCAGGCCGCCGTCGCAGTGGACGCCGAGCGTCTGATGGTGGATACAGCAGTTGGTCAGTCCACGGACGCAGGCATGACACGTCTGGCAGTTGATGTAGGGCTCGACACAGCAGCGGTCGCCGGGCTTCACGCTGGTCACACCCGGCCCCACCACCACCACCTCGACGCCGAGTTCGTGCCCGGGGATCCGCGGGTAGCTGAAAAACGGCATCGTGCCGAGATAGCCACCGTAATCGGTGCCGCAGATGCCCACGGCGTCGACCCGCACCACCGCCTCGCCGGGCCCCGGCGCGGCCGGCTCGGGGACATCGATGAACCGAAACGACTCGGGCCGCTCGAGCAACAGGGCCTGCATGGATCCTCCTTCGGCGCCGCGCCCGCGGTCGCTCACGTCAACCCGTAGAACCGGGCGGCGGTGCCGCCCTCGATCAGCTGCCGCTCGGCGGCGGAGAGCCTGGCGAAGTATTCCCGGGGAATCGCCGCCACCTCCGCATACTCCCCGGCGAGCAGGCAGACCGGCCAGTCGCTGCCCATCATCAGCCGCGCCGGCCCGAAGGCGTCGAGCACGACGTCGAGGTAGGGCGAGAAATCCTCCCGCTTCCAGCGGCCGCGGGCGGCCTCCGTCACCATTCCCGAGACCTTGCAGCAGACGTTCTCATGCCTGGCGATGGCACGGAGATCCCGCTCCCAGCCCTCGATGTCGCCCGTGGCGATCCGCGGCTTGGCGAGATGATCGACGACGAACGGCTGCTCCGGGAACAGGCCCACGAGCTCGACGGCGGCGGGCAGCTGCTCCGGGTAGAGGAGCAAATCGTAGGTGAGGCCATGCTGCTGCAGTTGCCGCAGCCCCCGGCCGAAGTCGGTCCCCAGGACGAATCGCGGATCGGGCTCGTCCTGGACGACGTGTCGAACGCCGACGAACTTCGGGTTCGTCGCCAGGTCGTGGAGGTCCTCGCCGACGCGGTCGCTCCGTAGGTCCACCCAGCCGACCACGCCCTTGACGAGCGGATGCGCCGCGGCGAGCTCGAGCAGCCAGCGGCTCTCCTCCAGGCTCTGCCGCGCCTGCACCGCCACGGTGCCGTCGATCCCCTCGGCGGCGACGAGCGGCGCGAGGTCGGGCGGCAGGTAGTCGCGGGCGAGCCGCTCCATGCCGGCGCCGATCCAGGGGTACTCGGCGGAGGTGTAGTGCCAGAAGTGCTGATGGGAGTCGATGCGCATGGTGGTGATCTGCGTGATCCAGGAAGCGTAACCGCGTGAGCGGTACGATACGACCACGCCGTTGGGCTTCCTGATTCGGGGCGGCCTCTCGCCGAAACCCTGGAGTCAGTTGTTCTGGGGCAGGCCCTCGACGTGCCCTACGTTCTTCACGGGGGCAAAGATCGCCTGCACATCGCGGAGCAGCTCCTCGTCGAGTGGTTCGGCCGCCCAGGTCGTCCAAGCGCGGATGTTCGCGGGGCTCGCGCTGCCCGCCACGGTCGTGGCGATGTCGGGATTGGCGAGCGAGAACTGCAGGGCGAGCTTCGCGATCGACGAGCCCCGCGCCCGGCAGAGGTCGGCCGCCCGACGGGCCGCCGCCTTCACTTCCTCGGGCTCCTTGAGCCAGGGGGGCAGGGCCGCGTCGGTCAGCAGCCGGGCACTGAAAGGGCCGGCGCTCATCACGCCGATGCCCCGCTCCTTCAAGAACGGAATCGTCTCGTCGGCAAAGCGGGTGTTCTGCAGCGTGTATTGGTTGTAGTTGAGCACGCAGTCGACGTCGGCCTGATCGCAGATGAACCGGAAGATCTTCTGCGGATATCCGCTGAAGCCGATGGACCGCAGCTTGCCCTGGTCCCGGGCCTTCCGCAGGGCGGGGAGCGTCTCGTCCACGATCTGCTGCATCGGCACGAACTCGATGTCGTGGCAGAGGACGATGTCGAGGTGGTCGGTGCCCAGCCGGTGGAGCGACACGTCCACGCTCTCCGCCACCCGCCGGGCCGAGAAGTCGAAGTGGGCGAGGTCGTAGCGGCCGAGCTTCGTGCAGAGGAGGTAGTCGTGCCGCGGCACGCCCTGGAGCGCCAGGCCGAGGAGCACCTCGCTCATCCCGCGGCCGTAGAAGGGGCTGGTGTCGATCAGGGTGAGCCCGCCGGCGAGGGCCACCTTGACGCTCGCGAGCGCCTCGTCGAGCGCGACCGGCCGAAACTCCTGGCCGAGCGAACTCGCCCCGAACGACAGGATCGGCACCTCGAGGCCGGTGCGGCCGAGCGGTCTGGTCTTCATGCGGGACCTCTCACGAAAACGTCCGGCAGCCCACCGAGAGCAGAAGGTTGGCCCAGGGCTGCGTGTCGGCGGTCTGGATCGTGAGCACGTGATCGTCCGAGGCGACGGCCGCGTAAAACTCCCACTTCATGATCGGGGCGAGTGGGCAGGGGGAGTGGGCCGCGGCGAGGATCCGGCGATACTCGGCCCACACCGGCGGGTCGCCGGGGGTGGCGGCGGCATACGAGTCGGCTCGGTCGACACCCATCGTGAACACCTCGTCGATCCGCACGGCGGCGAGCACGGCCTCGAAGACCTGCGCCACCGTGGGCACGCCCGGCACGAGCTGGAGCGAGACGAGCTCCGCCCGCGGGCCCCGCTTGTTGAGGGCGGGATAGTTGCCGTCGGCAATCAGCACCTTCGAGTGATGCCCCGACCGGGCGAGCACGCGGAGGATCTCGGGATGCAGGAGGGGGCCGTTGAGCATCGCAGAATCTCCGCCGGGTCAGGCCGTGAGGTGCCGCCTGAGGCTCGCGATCGTCCGGGCCGCCGCCTCGGTGGCGGTCGGCAGGGGAAACACCTCGGCCGACAGCCAGCCTTGATACCGTATCGCCCGCAGGGCCGCCACGACAGCCGCGGGGTCGGTGTGCCCGAAGCCCATCGCCCGGCGGTTGGAGTCGGCCCAGTGGACGTGGCCGACCCGCGGCCCGCAGGCCACCAGCGCCCCCGCCACGTCCTCCTCCTCGATGTTCATGTGGAACAGGTCGCAGAGCAGCTTCACGCCGTCGAGGCCTTTGGCCTCGACGAACGAAGCCGCCTCGGCCTGGCGATTGAAGAGATCGGTCTCGTAGCGATTGAGGGGCTCGTAGAGCAGGGGCTGCCCGTGGCCGGCCGCCCGGCCGCCGAGTTCGCCGAGGGCGTCGGCCAGCATCGCAAGGGCCGCGTCGCGGGAGACGTCGCCGCCGCTGCGGCCCTGCATCGACCCGATGATCGCCGGCGCGCCGAGTTCGCCGGCCGCGTCGATCACCTCCGCGATGAACTGCCGGGCCCGCCCGCGCACCGCCGCGTCGGCATGGCAGAGGGAGAGGCCGTGCCGCACCCAGCCCGCCCCCGTGCCGACCGCGGCGAGCGTCAGGCCATGGGACTCGAGCAGCGGCCGCACGGCCGTGGCCGCCACGTCGGCAGCGACGGCGGGAAAGATTTCGACGCCATCGAAGCCGTGACTGGCAGCCTCCCGGCAGCCCGCCGCCAGGCCCTCGTGGAGCACGAACGGCCCACGCCGAGCCTCCGGCACCAGGCAGATCGTGATCGCCGACCTCACGCCCCGGCACCCGTGCCCACGAACAGCGGCCGCAGGTGCCGGTCGTGGATGTTCTCGGTCACCTGCTTCGCCACCACGTCGCGATTGGCGACGAGCAGGTCGAGGTAGCGCTTGCCCTGCTTGGCCGCCACCTTGAACGACACGTGGACGAGCTGCCGCATGTGCGGATTGAAGGCGGGATTGGCCGGCACGTGCCGCAGGGCGGCCGCCAGCTGCGGGCCGGTCCACGACGCCACCTCCGCCGGCGGCGGGAGCTTCGCCCGGTCGATGTCGATCACGGTGGCGTAGGGGGCGCAGAACTCGTCCACGTGATCGGAGGCGTAGGCGTAGATCTCCTTGGCGAGCGCCAGGCCGTCGCCCCCCGCCTCGGCCAGTCCGATCATCTCCTCCAGCCAGGTCGTGCCGGCCGTCTTGAGATGCAGCCCGGCTTCGGTCCGCGCCACAATCCGGCGGATGATGGGGTAGAGCGAGAACTTGTCGCTGCCGCTGTGCACGGAGAGCTTCAGGTTCCGCGGCAGTCCGTACCGCTCGGCGGCGTAGGCGAGCACCGCGACGTCGTCGGAGAACTCCTTCTCGAAGCCGGCGAGATCGCCGACGTAGTCCACGCCCTTGTTGAACCGGCCCGTGAACTTGGGGGCGATGGTCTGCAGGGGCACGCCCTCGTCGGCCAGAAGCGCGAGGATCACGAGCAGCTCCGGCGGCGTCTGCGCCGCATCGGTTTCGTCCATGCTCACCTCGATGGCGATCCCGTCCCCCCGCTTTCCGCGGATGTGCCGGAAGATCTCCCCGGCCTCGCGGCAGGCGAGCAGGTAGCTGCGGGCCACCCGGCCCGACGTCTCGGCGGAGAGCGGCACCGGCTCGGCGATGCCCGGGATCACGAGCGCCGCGGTGAGCTCAGGATGCCTGGCGAGGAAGGCGACGACGTCGGCGTCGGTGGCCGGCTTGCCGATCGAGTCGGCCACATCGATCGTGAAAAAGTCACTCGAGTCGAGGAACCGGTCGACCGTCTCGAGGCGGATGTGGTCGGCGTCAACGAACCACGGATGCGGCCACTTCCGCGCCGCGACGGCGGCGCTCGCCGCCGCCCGGACGCTGGCCGGCTCGCTGCCGATGAAGCTGTGTTCGCGGTTCGACTTGTTCCAGACCGGCGACACGACGACGCCGGCGGCGGCGAGCCGTTCGAAGGCGGCAAGCTGGGCCTCGGCCTGGTGCGCGAACCGATCACCGACGCCGAAGGTGAATCGTGGGAGTGTAAGCATGCCGAGAGGATACCGGCCGGGAGTGCCGGGCGATACCGCCCTGCGCAACGGAAACGACTGCTGTTTTCTGCGGCGAGTCGTCTCGGAAACGGTGGGGTGTCGCCGGCCGCGCCGGCATCACCCGTCCGTGGGATTCGCCGGCGTCGGGAGGATCAGCTGCCAGAACTCGAGGTCGAGCCAGCGGCCGAACTTGAAGCCGGCCTCACGGACCGTGCCGCAGCAGCGGAAGCCGAGTGAGCTGTGCAGGGCCACGCTGGCCACGTTGGTGGCGTCGATCCCCGCGACGATCATGTGGATCTCCCGCTTCTTCGCCGCGGTGATCAAGGCCTGAAGCAGCTGCCGGCCGACTCCTTCGCCGCGGAACCGCTCGTCCACGTAGACCGAGTGCTCGATCGAATACTTGTAGGCCGCCCGCGGCCGGAACGGCCCCCAGGTGGCGAAGCCGGCGAGCACGCCGGGCTCCCACTCGATGCCCAGCACCGGAATGTCCGCTCGCTCCCGGTCGGCGAACCACTCCCGCATCACCTCTTCGCTCCGCGGGGAGTATTCGTAGAGCGACGTCGAGTTGAGGATCGCGTCGTTGTAGATCGCCTGGATCGCCGGCAGGTGGGCGGCGGTGCAGGCGATCACTTCGCGGCGGGGCGGTACGGGCTTCTTGCGGGGCATCGGCGGCTAGCGGCGAGGGATGGGAGACGCGGCGGGTGGCGGGGTGACGAGCGAGACCACGACGAGCACGAGAAAGCCCAGCGGGATCGTCACGAGCCCGGGCTGGCTGAAGGGCGTGAACGCGCTGTCCCGCGGCAGGCCGTAGACCTTCTCGAAGGTGTCGGCCGAGAGCAGGATCCAGGCGAGCGACGCCAGCATACCCACCGTGACCGCCGCGATGATCCCCTCCCGCGTGGTCCGCGGCCAGAAGAGCAGCATCACCAGGGCCGGGAGGTTGGCGCTGGCGGCGATGTTGAAGGCCCAGCCGACGAGGAAGCTGACGTTGAAGTTGCGAAACAGGATGCCGAGGGCCATGGCCACGATCCCCAGGCCGACCGCCGCCAGCTTGCCGCAGCGGATCTTTTCGTGGTCGGTCATCCGCACGCCGCAGACGTTCTCCACGAGGTCGTGGGCCACCGCGCCGCTGCCCGCCATGATCAGGCCGCTGACGGTGCCCAGCACGGTCGTGAACGCGATCGCCGAGATCACCGCGAACAGCGTGTCGCTGAAGCTCTTCGCCAGGAGCGGAGCCGCCATGTTGGTGTCGGTGGGATCGAGGGCACCCGAGGTCATGGCCCCGAGGCCGAGAAACAGCGTGAGCACGTAGAACACGCCGATCGCGGCGATCCCCACGACCGTGCTCTTGCGGGCGGCGGCGGCGTCCTTGACGGTGTAGTAGCGGATCAGGATGTGGGGCAGCGACGCGGTGCCGCAGAACAGCGCCAGCATCAGGCTCGCGAAGTCGAGTCGGTCGGCGAGTTTCCCGGTCGCCAAGCCCTTGAAGGAGCCCCCCGGCTTGAGCAGATCGGCGCCTCGCTTCTCGACCGGGCTGAACGTGGTGTGCGTGCCCTCGGCGTCGGCGTGCTTCTTCGACGACCAGGTGACGATCGTCGAGTCCTCGAGCGCGGAGAGGTAGGCGAGCGGCCCGAGCGGGCCGGTCGTGCGGGCGCCGCCGAACCGCTCCGGCAGCCGGAGGATCGTGCCCACGGGGCGGAGGTCGTGATCCTTCGACTGCGGCTGGCCGTCGATGAGCACCGTGCCGTCGGGGCTGACGGTGCGGACCTGCGGGGCAAGGTCCTCGTCGGCCGCGCGGCCGGCGTTCACGGCCAGGCCCCGGCCCAGGATCAGGAACGTGAGCACGCCGCAGAAGAAGACCAAGAGCGAACCCTTGATGAACTGCACCCACGTGGTCGAGACCATGCCCGCCGTGACGACGATCAGCGTGACGGTGATGCCCACCAGGATCACGCCCGCCTCGTGGGGCAGCCCCAGGAGCGGCTTGATCAGCGACCCCGCGCCCACCATCTGCGGGATCAGGTAGAAGACGCTCACGACGAGCGTCGAGATGGCGACGGCGAGCTTGATGCCGCGGCTGTTGAACCGGCTGTCGAGGGCGTCGGCGAAGGTGAACT
>JBBAVS010000045.1:0-27481 GCA_040397585.1 Pirellulales bacterium | reverse complement strand
GGGATCGTGTGCGAGGCGATCGTACCGCTTACGCGGTTACGCTTCCCGAATCAGGAAGCCCAATCGCGTGAGCGATGGGGATCGTGTGCGAGGCGATCGTACCGCTTACGCGGTTACGCTTCCCGAATCAGGTGCCCCCTCGATACGCCGGAAAGTCGGTGTAGCCCTTGGCCCCCGTGGGCGAATACCACGCCGCCATGTCGGCCATCGGGGCCAGCGGCCAGCCATGCGCCAGCCGTTCCACGAGATCGGGATTGCTGATGTAGGCGCGGCCGAAGGCCACCAGGTCGGCGTCACCCGAGCCAATCGCGGCCTCGGCCGTGTCGGCGGTATAGCCGCAGTTGGCGATGATCGGCCCGCGGAACACGCCGCGGACGTCGGCCAGCGTCAGAGCCGGGCCCAGCTCGTGGAACCCGAAGCCCAGCCCGTCCACGACGTGAAGGTAGCCGATATCGAGCCGGTCGAGCGCGGCGGCCGCATGCAGAAACTGCTCGCGGAAGTTGGGGGAGCCCATGTCGTTGAAGATGCCATTGGGCGAGAGCCGCACCCCCACGCGCCGACTCGGCCAGACGTCGGCCAGCGCCGCCACCACGTCGAGCATCAGGCGGCACCGCTTCTCGATGCTGCCCCCGTAGTCGTCGGTCCGCAGGTTCGTCTTCGACTGGAGGAACTGGTCGATGAGATAGCCGTTGGCCGCGTGCAGCTCCACGCCGTCGAAGCCCGCGGCCTTGGCCCGGGCGGCCGCCGCGGCGTAGTCGGCGATCACGGCCGCCACCTCGTGGGTCTCCAGCGGCCGCGGCGTCTCGTAGGGCTGCTTGCCGAGCGGCGTGTGGATGCCGTCGCCGTTCAGCCGCACGGCCGACGCCGAGACCGGGGGCCGCCCCCCGTGAAACGCGCTGTGCGACGCCCTTCCCATGTGCCAGAGCTGCAGGAAGATGCGGCCGCCGGCGGCGTGCACCGTGTCGGTCACCTGCCGCCACCCCTCCTCCATCGCGTCGGTGTAGATCCCAGGCGATTCCAGCCAGCCGTTGGCCTGCGGGGAGATCGTGGTGGCCTCCGAAATGATCAGGCCGGCCGACGATCGCTGCCGGTAATACTCCGCCATCACCGCGGTTGGAATCCGGTCGGGGCCCGACCGCGAGCGGGTGAGCGGCGCCATGACGACACGGTTCGGGAGCGCGAGATCGTGGAGGCAGGAGGGCTCGAGCAGGCGGGGCGTCATGCAGGCTGCCTCATTCGGGAAGATGGTAGAAGCCGATGGCGCGAATCAGATACACGCCGAGCAGGAGGAAGCCCTCGAACCAGGTGGCGTGCCCGTCCGAGATCAGCTCGCGGGTGACGATCGTGGCCAGCACGATAGCCACGACCTCGAATCCGGTGAAGGCGAGATCCATCGGCTGCCCTATCGGGCGGCCTCCTGCCAGGCCAGCCCCAGGGCGATGGGCACGGCGGCGAGAAGCCAGCGGCTGCTCAGCGGCCGATTCCGCCCGGGCCGGGATGGTCGCTGGTGACAACGTCGCGCATGCGTGGCAGATTCTTCGTGATCTCGGGCCGCTTGCCGACACCCCAGCGGCTCCGCCGCCGCGGCCCACGAGGCGATCACGATGACCACGCTCCCCGACGACCGGCGGCCGGCCGATCTCGAACGGCTCCTCGACGTCGCCCGGCGGCTCGGGGCGACGGTCGATCTCGACCGCATGCTCGCCGCGATCGTGGCGGCCGCCACGGACCTCCTCGAATGCGAGCGGGCGACCGTGTTTCTCTACGATGATGCCAGCGACGAGCTCTGCAGTCGGATCGCCACCGGGATCGAGGATTCGCCGATCTCGGAGATCCGCTTCCCGGCGAGCCGCGGGCTCGCGGGCGCCGTGGCCCAGACCGGCCGGCTCGTGAACCTTGCCGACGCCTACGCCGATCCGCGGTTCAACCAGGAGTTCGACCGCGCGAGCGGCTTCCGCACGCGAAGCATGCTCGCCGTGCGGCTCGCCGACCACGACGAGGCAACCGTCGGCGTGCTGCAGCTGCTCAACAAGCGGGGCGGCGCGTTCGACCGGCGCGACGAGGAGATCGCGGGATTCCTCGGCAGCCAGGCGGGGGTCGCGATCCAGCGGCAGCGGCTCCTCGACCACTTCGCCGAGAAGCAGCGGATTCAGCGGGATCTCAACCTCGCCCGCACCATCCAGCAGGGCCTGCTGCCACGCTCGAATCCGGCGGTCGCAGGCTTCGACGTCGCCGGCTGGAATCGCCCCGCCGACGAGACGGGGGGCGACTTCTTCGATTTTCTGCCGCTCGCCGACGGCCGGCTCGCGGTCGCCATCGCCGACGCGACCGGCCACGGCATCGGGCCCGCCCTGATCATGGCGGAGGCCCGAGCGTTTTTCCGCGCGCTTGTCGGAGGTCCGGCGGGGCTCGAACGGGCGGTCAACGACATGCACCGGCTCCTGTGTCTCGACCTCCCCGACAACCGGTTCGTGACCGCCTTCTGCGGGATCCTCGATCCGGCGTCCGGCGTCGTCGAGTTTCTCAGTGCCGGCCAGGGGCCGATCCTGCGCTACGAAGCCGCCACGGGAGCCATCCGCGAGCTGCCTGCCCAGGGGCTGCCGCTGGCGTTTTTCCCGGAGGCGTCTTACGAGGGATCGACCCGGATCACGATGGCCCCCGGCGACGTGCTCGTGCTCCTGACCGACGGCTTCTATGAATGGGCCCGCGACGATGGCGAGGCGTTCGGCGAGGAACGGGTCGGCGAGGTCATCCGGCGGCTCCACCTGGCCCCGGCGGCCGAGATGATCGCCGGGTTCTATCAGGCCGTCCTCGACTTCAGCGGCGGAAGCCGCCAGGCCGACGACCTCACGGCGGTGATCGTGAGGAGGATCGCCGCGGCGATCACGGAGGCCGCCGACGACGGCTCGGGCACCGCCGCGATCGCGGCCGGCGAGGCCGGCAGGTAGCCGCCGGCGTCGAACAGCCCCGCGCCCAGCATGTCGGAAATGTCGAGGACATCGATCAGGCCGTCGTAGTTGACGTCACCGCTCGCCCAACTGCCCCCGGAGCCGGCGTCGAACAGGCCCGAGGCCATCACGTTGGCGACGTCGAGCACGTCCACGACGCCGTCGAGGTTCGTGTCGCCGGGGGCCGCGACGGAGACCACGATCGACCCGTCGCCGGCGGCCAGCCAGCCGAGGGCCCGGGGCGTCCCTGCCGCCACGGCCGCAGCTACCGCCGTCGAGGTGATTCCCGCGTTGCCATTCCAGTCGCCCGACCCGCGGCCGATCCGCAGGGCCTCGGTGAGGTCGGCCGCGGCGATGCCCTGCGGACCGATCGAGAGGCTGCCGCCACCGAGGTCCACCAGCCCGCTCGCCGCGACGGACAAGCCCGCGACGGCGAGGGGCGAGGTTCCCGTGCCAGTGAGCGTGCCCCCGGCGAGAATCCGCAGGGGCGAGGCCGCCAGGCCGCGGGACGTGGCCACCTGGAGGGTGCCGTTGCGAACCGTGGTGGTGCCGGTGAGCGTGCTCGAGCCCGTGAGCCGCAGCCAGCCACCCTCCACTGCGAGGTTCAGACGCCGCGAGCCGCCGCCGACCGAGTTGGCCAGCGTGCCGGCGAACGTGCTCGACCCGGTGAGCGTGAGCGTGGCGTCGCGGGTCGTCGAACTGCTGCCCACGGTCGCCGCGCCGGGGCCCTTCACGATCCCCGCGAGCGTCTGGTCGTAGCCGGCGAGATCGAGCGCGGCGGTGGCGCTGGCCCCGACCGTCACCGTGGCAGCCCTCGGCATGCCGTCGGTCCTGCCGACGCGGGCCGTGCCCTCGTTGATGAAGAACGTCGAGCAGGTTCCGCCGCCTGCGAACACGACCGTGCCGATCCGCATGCTCACCGTCGCCCCCGTCGGCGCGTTCACCGGCGCCTCGACCACGAGCGTGCCGCCCCCCGTGCTCGCGAACACGCCGCCGCTCACGGGGCTCGCCAGCACCGTCACGCTGCCGCCGGTGAGCCGGCCGGTGCCGCTGCCCTCATACTGGATCACGCCGTTGGCCACGACCCCCGATGGCGCATCGACGACGAATTCGTTGGCCAGCGCCACGCTGCTGCCGAGCGCCACGCGGGCGGCCGATCCCGTGATCGTGACCGTGCCGCTGCCGAGCCCGCCGGCCGCCGTGACCCGCGCCAGGCCGCCGGCGAGCACCGTGCCGCCCGAGTAGCCGTTCGAGCCGCTCGCCGTCAAGGTGCCGGAGCCGTTGAGCATGAGCCCGAGGCCCCCCTGCCCGCCCGCGCCGAACGAGAGCGCCCGCGTGGTCGCGGTGGTGACGAGGCCGAGCCGCCCCCCGGCGGCGAAGTTGCCCGTGTTCACGAGCGTGGCGATCGTCGCGTCGGACAACGACGCCGGCACGGCCAGCGTGGCCCCACCCAAAACGGCCACGCGGCCGGAGACATTCCAGCCGGGGAGCGCTGTCGTCGAGGTGATCGCGAGCACGCCGCCGCTGACGGTCGTCGTGCCGCTGAACGAGACCGCCGACCCGGCCAGCGTGGCGGTGCCTGGTCCGGTCTTCGTGATCGATCCCGAGCCCGTGACGACGGCGGCCAGCGTGCCGCTCTGGAGGTCGTAGGTGGCGGCCTGGAGGGTGCCGCTGGTCACCCCGCCGCCCACGAGGGAGAGCGTCGCGATCCGCTCGCTGGTGCCGCCGAGGTCGAACGTCCCGGCTTCCACGCGGATCGTGCCGCTGTCGATCACGCGGTTCGCCGCGCCGAGCCGCAGCGTGCCGGCCCCCTGCTTGGCGAGCGTAGACACGCCCACCGTGCCGCTGAGCGTGCTCGTGCCGGCCGCCAGGGCGATGGCGAGCGTACGGCCGGGCGTGGCCTCCGCGAAGCCGGTCGATCCGGTGCAGAGCACGTACGTCGCGTTGCCGAGCGCCGCGATCGTGGCGTCGGCGTCCACGACCACGGTGCCGCTGATCGCCAGGGCATTGGCGGTGGCGGAGTCGTTGACGAGCGCCCCATAGCCGCCGGCCCCCACGCCCGAGCCGCTCAGCCGCAGGGTCTGCGGAAACGTCCGGCTGCCCGAGGTGAGGCCCGCCATCCAGAGCTGCCCCGTCGGCTCGACGACGAGCGTGGTGGTCGCGGTGCCAAACTCGGCGCCCGACGCCGACCCGCTCCGCCCCGGCATCAGCTGGCCGCCGCGCACGGCCAGCGTGCTGCCAGCGAGCCCCGCGGTGTTGTCGGCCGCCAGGATCATCAGTCCGCCGCCCGTCTTCGTGAATCCACCGCTCACCGGGGCCGTGACCGTCACCGCCGACTCGACCTGGGCCACGGCCGCCGAGCCGCCGAAGAGGAGCGTCCCGCCGGCGCCGGCCGCGAGCGTGCCGCTGGCGCCGAGGTAGGTGAGGCGATTGAGGGTGATGGCCGCGTCGAGCGTGATCGCCGAGCCGCCCATGAAGCCGTAGCCGACCGTCGCGGTCGCGGTGCCGGAGTTGGGCACGCCCGCGGGCGACCAGTTGGCGGCGCTCGACCACGAGCCGCCGGCGGCCGGCGCCCAGCCGTCGGTCGGCGGACTGGCCGCGGGCACGAAGTCGATCACTCGCAGCGGCGTCCCGGTCGAGCCGGTGATCCACGTGTTCTCCTGCGCGTAAACGGAGAGCACGCCGCTGGTCAGCAGCCGCCCCGCATCGACCCGCGGCTCATTGGCGAAGGAGCGGAGGTAATCCCGGTAGACGATCGACCAGTCGCTCCACGCAGCCGCCTTGTTGGCCGCGGCGATCGTGAGCACCTGGCCGCTCGCCCCGTTGGAGACATTGATGCCCGTCAGCGGCGTGCCCGGCGAGACGAACACGGCATACAGGGTGTCGTCGGCCGACCGGGCGAGCGCCGCCCGCGTGCCCACGAGGCCGGGAATCTCGTGCCGCGTCCAGCTGCCCGTGAGCGGGTCGCGGACGTAGTCGAAGTAGCTGCTGTCGGCCGGCACATACGCCGCGTCGGTCGGCGTCCACGGCTGGTCGTCGCGGCGGTGATACATCACGGCATGCACGCTGCCGTCTCCCATCACGATCTGCGATTGCTGGTTGATGAGCGACATGGTTCGGTCGAGCTGCTGGACGACGAGGCCCGGCGAGGTGAGCGACATCGGCTGTGCCCGGACGGTGTCGCCGATCGTCGCGCCCGCGTTGTTCTGCCAGGTGAATCCGCCGTCGGGGCTCGAGGCGTAGGCGATGTCGTGATTGGCGTATTGATTCGACGATTCCCGCCACGTCCAGGAGGTGTGGAGCCTGCCGTCGGGGCCGTAGTCGTAGCCGTTCCAGTAGGGGTTCCGCGACGTGGACGGGCTCGAGGCGGGGTTGAACGCGTCGGTGTAGGAGCCAGCCCGGCTGGTGATCATCCGGCCGTCGTGCCACAGTCCGGCGTCGTAGTCGTAGAGCCAGTTGTCGCCGTTGCCGCTCGAACCCCGGCGGAGCGCGAACAGCAGCCCGCCGTTGGGCTTGCTCACGAAGTTCGGATAGGTGACCGACGTGACGGGCGACTCGCCGGGCATGAGGAAACTCTGCTCCGGCTGGAACATCGCCGCCCCCCAGCCGCTGCCCGACGTGGCCACACCGGTCGCCGTCCGCCGGTAGCGGAGGGTGTTGTTGTGCATGTCCCAGGCCATGTGGATCGAGCCGTCGCCGGCGATGCCGAACGAGATCACGTTGTGGGCGTTGGAGCTCGCCCGGCCGTTGGTGAACCTCGACCCGGTGTTGACGGCATCCCAGGCGCCCACCGACGTGCCCGACACGGCCCGCCGCGCCAGCATCACGCTGGCGTTGGCGTCGTTCGTGTACCAGGCGGTGTATTGATAGCCCCCGATGGTCTGTAGGGCGTTGACCTGGAACGACGTGCCGTTGACGGCCCGCCCGTAGGTGGCGGAGCTGTTCATGATCAGGGCCGCTGGATCAACGACCGAGTCGGCCACGCGGGCGAGTTGGGCGGACGCCCCTGCCGTCCAACTGGCGGCCACGACCGCCAGCCAAAGCCCCTGCGCTGCCCGTCGCGCGGGCTCACGTTGCGGCCAGGGCGATGCGGCAGGCGGTTTCACGACCTACGACCCTACGCTCCCCCATGCTCCCGCCGCCAGCAAACGGCCAACGCCGCGGAAGCCGTTTTTTTACCAGGATCCACCCGTCTCTGCCGAACTGGCCGCAGGCTTTCAACCTGCGGAGCGCAACACCGGCCTCTGCACGAAAGTGGCCGCAGGTTTTCAACCTGCGGAGCGCCACACCGGCCTCTGCACGAAAGTGGCCGCAGGTTTTCAACCTGCGGAGCGCCACACCGGCCGCCCTGGAACCACCCGGAGGGGGTGGAGCAAATCGCTCCACCCCCTCCCGGGAGGTGGAGCAAATCGCCCCAGTTCAGCCCCATCCACTGAGGCGAAATGCTCCACCGGAACGGATCGGGTGAGACCAGCACGACTCGTGTTCGCTGCCTCGCGGCAGCGGCACCGCGAAAATCCTCGGGAAAATCACGCAGGCCGCCAGGCTGTCGATCATGCAAGCGTCGCGATGGGCTGTGTGGCACGTGTTTTGCATTTTGCGAGGTTCGGGGGGGCGAGACGGTCGCCCCGTTTGGGATCACAAACCCGTCGGGAAAACGGAACCATGACCAAGGTTGTTGCACTCCTCGCCTCCGTCCTCATGCTCCTCACGATCGATGCCGGGACCGCGCGTGCCCAGTTCACCTGGGCCACCGACAACGCCGGGAACTACGGCGTCAACTGGACCAATGGCAGCGACGGGGGGAGCGGCTTCGGCGCGTGGGGCTTCGGCGTGGGCGCGAACACCGGCAACTTCATCGGCAACCCGGCGAACGACGGCATGGGCACGACCGGCATCGGCACCACGGCGTTCGGGCTCTATGCAACCGGCGATCAATACTTCAACGGGGGCCGAGCGTTCGACTCCGCCATGCAGGTCGGCGATTCCTTCACCTTCTGGTGGGCCATGAACTGGGACGCCAACGGGGGCAGCAAGGGCATCGACCTCAAGGCGAACAACGCGACGATCTACAACATCAACAACGGCGGTTCGGCAGCGATCACCACGTCGAGCGGAACGGCCGATTCCACCTTCGGATTGAACCCCATGTTTGTCACGGCGACGCGAACGAGCGGTAGCACGTATGCCTTTTCGATGACGCGTCGAAGCGCGGGCACGTTCTCCACCACCTTCAGCTCGACGACCGCCCTCGACAGCTTCAATCTCTACATCGGCAACCAGAACGACGGCAACGGAAATCGCAACATCTACTTCAATAACTTCCAGGTGGCGAACTCCGGCACGTACAACTTCGGCGGCACGGTGACCGAGTCGCGGGCCCTGACCGGCGGCGGGGCGCTCACGGTGAGTGGTAACACCACGCTCACGCTCACCTCCGGGGGCAACACCTTCTCCGGCGGCTCCACCGTGGCGGCCGGCAGCACGCTCCAAGTGGGCACGGGCGGCGCCAACGGAAGCCTCGCCGGCAACGTGGTCAACAACGGGACACTGACCTTCAACAGCACGAGCGTGACCAGCTACGGCGGCCAGATCACGGGCAGCGGCACGCTCATCAAGTCGGCCGCGGGCGTGCTCTCGCTGACTGGAAACTCCTCGGCGTATGCCGGCGCCACGCTGGTTCAGGCGGGCACGCTGGCGTTGAACGGAAGCCTCGGCGGCTCGGTGGATGTGTCGCTCAACGCGATCCTCAGCGGCACCGGCACGATCGGCGGCAATGCATCGATCGCCGGCACGCACACGCCGGGCGGGACGGGGGCGGTCGGCACGCAGACCGTCAATGGCAGCCTCACCTATGCCGCCGGCTCGATCCTCAACTGGGACCTGTTTGCGAACAGTGGCGTGAATGGCAGCTTCGACCAGGTTGTCATCCCGACCGGCAACCTCACGTTCGCCGGGGCGACCTCGATCGCCATGTCGTTCAACGGCGCCAGCAGCGCGGTGGCGTGGTCCAACTCCTTCTGGGACGTCAGCCGGAGTTGGCTGGTGCAGGACCTGGGCTCGGGCCAGACCAACAACTTCGGCAATCTGTCGCTGTCGACGCAGAACTGGCTCGACAGCACGGGGGCGGCCTTCAACACGGCCCGGCCGGGCTCGAGCTTCACGCTCACGCAGCAGGGCCAGGACGTGCTGATCACCTACGTGCCGGAGCCGTCCACGATCGTGGCCCTGATCGGCGGACTCGCGGGTGTCGCCGGGTTCAGCATCCGCCGTCGCCGCGGCTGCTGAGTGCTCGCGGGCGATTGAGGCTGCCGTATCGTCGCATCAGATCTTCGCAAGCACGTGGACGTCGCAAGGAGCGTGGGCATGAACTGTTTTTGTTCGGACGCCCCGGTGGGGAGGGTATCCCTCTTGAAGGCTGGACGATGGCTGCTGATCGCAATCGCGATGGCATCGCCGGCCGTCGCGTCTGCCCAGACCGTTAGCTACACGACACAGACTGGCAACTTCAACGCGCTGTTGACGGAGAAGAACAACAGCCCGCCGTATGCCGGCACCTACAACCACAGCGCCACGGAACTGGCCAACTACGCCAACAACGGCTCCTTCGGCAACACGCCCGGCGCGGCAGCCTTCCAGACGTTTACCACCACGGGCAATGGCAACACCGGTGCGGTGCGCGGCTTGCAGGTAGGCGACGCCTTCACGATCACGGGCTTCACCAGCGCCAACCCGAGTGCCGGCGGCTACCTTGGCGTCTCGTTCCGCGACAGCACGACCTACACGAGCTTCTTCTCAGCCACCGACAACACCACCGAGGCCCGTTTTCAGCTCGACACCACGGGGGGCTGGAAGGTCTACAACGCCGGCACGACGATCGACTCCGGGCTTGGTTCAAACGCGGATCGGGCGTTCACGATCACGGTGACGTCGGGGAGCACGTTCAACGCGTCGGTCGGTGCCAACACCTATTTCAACCTCGGGATGGCGGCCGGCGGCGGCACGATCGACAGCTTCGCGATCTACACCTTCGGCGATTCCAACCAGAACTCCTTCTGGAAGAACGCCTCGCTGACGGCGACCGGCACGGTGCAACTCGGCTATGCGGCCGCGAGCGGGGTCACGTTCGTGCCCGGCGTGGTGTCCGACGGCCTGTCTGCGAACAGCACTTCGTCTACGAAGGCCAACGCGGTGTTCATCGGTGGCGATGCCGGCTCGCAGGTGAATCTCGCGCAGGCCAACACCTACACCGGGCCGACCACGATCAACGCCAACGCCACCGGAGAGGCTCAAAACGCGTCTGCGCTTGGCACGACGGAAAACGGCACCGTGGTGTCGGACAACGCCGCGCTCAAACTCTACAGCGGCTCGGGCATCTCGTTCGCCGCTGAACCGCTCACGCTCAACGGGCTCGGCGTGTCGGGCGTCAACGGGGCCCTGCGGAGCGTGGGCGGTACGAACACGTGGAACGGCCCGATCACGCTCGGGTCGAACAGCCGCATCAACGCCGACACCACCGGCGGCGCCGGAGCGCTCACGCTTGCCGGGAACGTCGCAGCCGGGGCGAACGTGCTCTACCTCGGTGCCAACGGCGCGGCGATTTCGGCCACCGGCACGATCAGCGGCGCTGGAGCCACGCAGGACGGCACGATCACGTCGATCTTCAAGGACGGGACGAGCAATCTGACCCTCTCCGCTGCCAACTCCTACACGGGGGACACGCGGATTGCCGCGGGCACGCTCACCGCGGCAGCCGCAGGCAGCCTCGGCGACGGTTCCGACGTGTTCGTGTCGAGTGGGGCCGTTCTGAGCGTGACTGCGAGCCTGTCGGTGGGGTCGCTGCGGGAGGCCGGCACGGCGAATGGCGGCACGGCGACGATCGCCGGCGGCAGCGTGCTCACGATCACCGGGTCGGGGTTCAACGTCTTTCAGAACTCCCTCAGTGGCGGCGGCGGCTTGGCCATCGCCGGCAGTGGATCGACCAACCTCTACGGCACGCAGACGTATGCCGGCCCGACCACGGTCTCAGCGGGCAGACTCTCCACCGGGGTCGCCCTGGCCACCTCGGCGGTCACCGTCTCCGGCGGGGAGTTCGCGGCCACGGCCGCCAACATCCTCGGCGATGGTGTCGTCGTGTCGCTGTCGAACGCGGGCATCTACACCGTGGGGGGCAGCGACACGATCGGCGGCCTTGGCGGCACGGGCGGCACGGTCGCGCTCGGCGGCAGCGTGCTCACCGTGTCGCAGGCCGGTGGCGGCACCTTCGCCGGCGGACTGACGGGCAGCGGCACCCTGATCAAGGCCGGACCCGGGTCGCTGACGCTGGCCGGTCCTGCGGGTTCTTTCGGGGGCACCACGCTGGCCGAGTCGGGTGTGCTCGCCGTGACCGGCACGCTCGGGGGCAGCGTCGTGGTGTCGGGCAGCGGCGTCCTCGCGGGTTCGGGCAGGATCGGCGGCAATCTGTTCTTCGCCCCCGGGGCCGGACTCCAGTTCGATCCAGTCGCGGCGCTCCAGATCGGGGGCACGGCGAGCTTCGGAGGATTCGGCGTGGCCAACGTCCTCGGCCTCGACCAGAACACGCCGCTGGGGAGCTACACGCTGATATCGGGCTCGGCGAACCTCGCCGGGGCGTCGAATGTGGGGCTCGACAATGCCGTTCCAATCGGCGGGACCAAACTCGCGTACTTCGAGGGGCTCGGCCTCCAACTCGTCGTGGTGCCGGAGCCGGCGGCGGCGGTGGTCGTCGCCGGCGGGCTCGCCGGACTGGCCGCCCATGGACGCCGCCGCCGCAGGCCGCGACCCGCGATTCGCCCCGCCGGCTGATCGGTTCCCGGGGATCAATCGGCCCGCCGCGTTGCGTTCATCCCGGCGGGGGCCTAGAGTCGATATCGTCGGCATCAGACGACGCGAGCCGATGCACGGTGGGCCAGAAACGGTCGACCCTTCGACCCCGCCCCCACTTCCCTCCTGCAGGCTCACCGGCCCATGGCCCACGCTTCCGATTCGAAATCCGCCACCGACCCCGCCACCGCGGACGGCCGTATCCCCTTCGCCTCCCTCGGCCTCTCGGCCGCCGTGCTCGAGGCGGTCGGTCGGATGGGGTTTGAGACCGCCACGCCCGTGCAGGCGGCGACGATTCCGCCGATCATGGCGGGCCGCGACGTGATCGGTCAGTCGGAGACCGGCTCGGGCAAGACGGCGGCGTTCTGCATTCCGGCCGTGGAGCGGATCGACCCGGCCCGCGGCAAGACGCAGGTGCTGATCCTCGTGCCGACGCGGGAACTGGCGACGCAGGTGGCTGGCGAGGTGCGGAAGCTCACGGGGGCCGCCAGCCGCATCCGCTCGTTCGCCGTCTACGGCGGCGCGGCCTACGAGCCGCAGTTCGCGGAGCTCCGTCGCGGCGTGCACATCCTCGTGGGCACGCCCGGCCGGCTCGTCGATCACCTCGCCCGGGGCACGCTCGACCTCGCCACCGTCGGGATGGTGGTGCTCGACGAGGCCGACCGGATGCTCGACATGGGCTTTCGGGAAGACATCGAGAAGATCCTCGCCGCCGCACCGCCCGAGCGGCAGACGGTGTTCTTCTCGGCGACGCTCTCACCCGAAATCCGCGGACTCGTCGCCGGCCATTCCCGCGATGCCGAGTCGGTGAGCGTGGGCTCCCGGTCGTCCGCCGGCCCCGCGGCCGTCGAGCAGATCGCCTACGAGGTGCCACATCGGGCCAAGCTCGAGGCCCTCGTGCGGCTGCTCGACTATCACGACGTTTCCAGCGGCGTGATCTTCTGCAACACGCAGCACATGGTGGAGGAACTCGCCGACGCCCTCGCCGCCCGCGGATGCCCCGCGGAACGCCTGCACGGCGGGATGGCGCAGGCCCAGCGCACGCGGGTCATGAACGGCTTCAAGAAGGGGGCGTTCGCCTTCCTCGTGGCCACCGACGTGGCCGCTCGCGGCATCGACGTGGACGACCTGGGCCTCGTGATCAACTACGACATGCCCTACGACGCCGAGGACTACGTCCACCGCATCGGCCGCACCGGCCGGGCCGGCCGCAAGGGACTCGCGATCACGCTCGTGTCGGGGGCCGCGGCCCACAAGCTCCAGTTCATCGAGCGGGTGCTCAAGGCCCGGATCCGGCGGGAGCGGATGCCCACGGCGGCCGCGGTGGAGGCCCGCCGGGCGGAGCGGCTCGTCGACCGGCTCCGGGAGACGCTCGGCGGCAACGCCTTCCGGGCCCGGCTGCCGCTCGTCGATCGACTCGTTGGCGAGGGGCATCCGCCGGCGGTCGTCGCCGCGGCGATCCTCCAGCACTTCGCCCCCGCCCCGCCGCCGCCGAGCCCGGCGGACGAGGCGGCCTTCGCACCGCCGCAGCGGGGCCCGCGGTTCAGTTCAGCCGGCGGCCCTCGTCGTCCGCCGCGAACAGGTGAGCAGCGCCCGGCCGGACGCCCAGCGAAAGCCGGTCGCCCGGGCAAGCCGCCCGGTCGCCCGGCACCCGGACCACGTGGGAAGACCCGCCGACCGAAACGTGGGCCAGGGTCTCGTGGCCCATCTGCTCCGCCACCTCGACCTCGGCCGTCGTGAACGGCACCGCACCGGGCTCGGTCACGAGGTCTTCCGGGCGGATGCCGAGCACGGCCGGGCCCTGCGGCAGAAGTGCCGCACTCTGGACCGAGCCCAGGCTCGACCCCTCGGCCCCGAGCGGCAGCCGCGCCCCCTCTCCGGCGACCACGAAGGCCCCGTCGCGAATCACCCCCGAAAAGAAGTTCATCGTCGGGCTGCCGATGAACGAGGCCACGAAGCGGTTGGCCGGCCGGCGGTAGATCGCCAGCGGTGCATCCACCTGCTGAATCACGCCATGGTTCATGAGCACGATCCGGTCGCCGAGCGTCATCGCCTCGACCTGGTCGTGGGTCACGTAGATCACCGTCGTGCCCAGCCGGCGGTGCAGCCGGGCGAGTTCGGCCCGCATCTGCACCCGGAGCTTGGCGTCGAGGTTGGAGAGCGGCTCGTCGAAGAGAAACACCCGCGGCTCGCGGACGATGGCCCGCCCCAGCGCCACCCGCTGCCGCTGGCCGCCGGAGAGCTCGCGGGGCCGGCGGGCGAGGAGGTGCTCGATCGACAGCGCCGCTGCGGCGTCGGCCACGCGGCGATCGATCTCCGCCCGCGGGGTGCCCCGCATCTTCAGGCCAAACGCCATGTTCTCGCGGACCGAGAGGTGCGGATAGAGGGCGTAGTTCTGAAACACCATCGCGATGTCGCGGTCGCCGGGGGCCACGTCGTTGACCACGCGATCGCCGATCCGGATCTCGCCGCTCGTCACCTCCTCCAGCCCCGCCACCATCCGCAGCGTGGTTGACTTTCCGCAGCCCGACGGGCCGACGAGCACGAGAAACTCGCCGTCGGCGACGTCGAGCGAGATGCCACGGACGGCGTGGAAGCCCTCGGGGTAGCGCTTGTGGAGGTCGCGGATCGTGACGGTGGCCATGGCTGCGAGGGCGGCGCCCTACTCCTTCACCGAGCCGACGGTCAGCCCGTTGACGAGGTACTTGCTGAACGCGAGGAACACGGCGACCACCGGGATGCTCACCAGGATCGAGGCGGCGGCATACAGCCCCCACTGCGACGACAGGCTCGCCTGGAAGCCCTTGATCCCCAGCGGCAGCGTGAACATCGACTCGTCCTGCATCACCTGGGCGGCGACGATGTATTCGCTCCAGGCCGTCATGAAGCTGAAGAGCGCGGTGATCACCAGCCCCGGCGTGGCCAGCGGCAGGACGACGTGCCAGAAGGCCTGGGCCCGCGAGCAGCCGTCGATCCGGGCCGCCTCCTCGAGCGACGCGGGAATCGTGTCGTAGAAGCCCTTCATCTGCCAGACGCAGAACGGCAGCGCCGTGGCCGTGTAGAACACCATCAGCCCCAGCCAGGTGTCAACGAGGCCGAGCTTCGCGATCAGCACGTAGAGGGGCAGGAGGAGCATCGTGGCCGGAAACATCTGCGTGGTCAGGATCGCGAGCATCGTGGCCTTGCGGCCGATGAACCGGAAGCGGCTGAAGGCATAGCCGGCGGTCGAGGCCAGGGCCACGCCGGTGAGCGTGACCACGCCCGAGACGACCAGGGAGTTGCCCAGCCAGCGGAGGAACGGCTGCTCGGTGAACAGCGCACGATAGCTCGCGAAGGTCCAGTCGGGCGGGATGATCGCCAGGTCGGTGGACCGCAGCCGGTCGCCAGGCCGCAGCGAGATCGAGACCACGTTGAGCACGGGGTAGATCGAGATCGCCACGAACAGGAGCAGCACGGCGTGCCGCAGGAGCGTGATGCGCAGGGGTTCTTTCATGCCGCGGTCACCGGTAGACGCTCTCGGTCGCCCGCGTCCGCTGCAGGAACACGACCGAGAAGGCCAGGAGGATCAGGAACATCACCGTGGAGAGGGCGGCGCCGTAGCCGTAGCGGTAGAGGTTGAACACCGACTTGTAGACGTACGACACGAGAATGTGCGTGGAGTCTTGCGGTTCGCCGCCGTTGGAGACGAGCCAGATCACGTTGAGGTTGTTGAACGTCCAGATCGCGCCCAGCGTGGCGGCCGGCAGGAGCACCGGCTTGAGCAGCGGCAGCGTGATGTGCCAGAACTGCTGCCAGCGGCTCGCCCGGTCGATCCGGGCCGCCTCGTAGAGCTCCTGCGGGATCCCCTGCAGGCCGCCGAGGGCGATCACCATCATGAACGGAAAGCCGAGCCAGACGTTGGCGATGATACAGGCCTCGAACGCCCGCAGCGGCTCGCCGAGCCAGTTGACGGCGGGGAGGCCGAGCCACTTGCCCAGCATCAGGTTCACCGCGCCGTATTCGTAGTCGAACATCCCGCGCCAGGTGAGTGCGGTGATGTAGGCGGGCACGGCCCAGGGGATGATCAGCAGCAGGCGATAGATCGCCTTGCCGCGGACCGGGCCGTTGAGGGCGACGGCGAGCATCACGCCGAGGGCGACGTGCAGGGCCACGTTGATCGCCGTCCAGAGCACGGTCTTGAGGAACACCCCCGAGAGCCCCCAGAGCTTCGGATCGGAGAGCACCTCGGCATAGTTCTGCAGGCCGACCACCCGCCAGTCGCGGAACCGCACCAGCGACATGTCGGAGAGCGACAGCACGAGGTTCCAGACGAACGGAAACACGATCACGGCGAAGATCACTGCCACGGCCGGCAGGGCGAAGGCGTAGGCCGTGGGGTTGCGGCGGAGATCGGCGAGAAACTCGCCGAACGCCGGCAGCTGCCGCACGAGCAGCGCCAAGAGGCCGAGGCCCACGACCGCCCCGAGCACCGGCACCAGCGGGCTCGGCTCGACCCGCCGGTGCATCGACTCGATGAAGGCCTCCGCGTCACGCTGCATCCGCTCGGCCGCGGCGGCCGGCTCGAGCGACCCGCCGAGCACCGCCTGGTAGGCGGGCCGCATGCCGTCCCACACGGCGCGGAGCTCCGTTGCCACCGGCATCAGCCGGCCGTTCTCGAGCTGGCCCCGCGAGGCGGCGAGCGTGGCATCGGCCGCGAACACGGGATCGTCCCAAACGGTCTTGCGGGCGGGCAGCATCCGCAGCCGCTGCACGAGCCGGCGCTGCACGTCGTCGGAGGTCATGTGCCGCACGAAGCCCAGCGCCGCCTCGGCTGCCGGCCCGCGGGCGTTGGCGTTGAGGGAGTAGCCCTTGGGTGCCACCATCGGCCGCATCGGCAGGCCGGTCGCGTCCACCACCGGCAGCACGGCGACCGCGGCGTCGATCTGGGGGTTCTCCAGGTAGTCGGACCAGCTCCAGTCGCCGTTGACGATCATCGCCGCCCGGCCCGTCTTGAACAGCGAGTCGGCCAGCTCGTAGTCGCAGTTGGCGGGGGCCACCTTGTGGACGTCGCGGAGATCGCGGATGAACCCCAGCGCCGCCGTCATGGCCGGCGTGCCGAGGTCGGGCACCGGCGGGCTGGCCTCGGGCTCGCGAAACACCCAGCCGCCGAAGCCGGTGACGAAGGGGATGGCGAAGAAGGGCTCGGTGTAGTTCCAGACGAGGCCGTAGCGATCGGTGCGGCCGTCGCCGTCGGTGTCCACGGTGTTCTCCACCGCGAGCCTCACGAGGTCGTCGGTCGTGGCGGGGGGCGTGGGCACGAGCCTGCGGTTGTAGACGAGCGCGAGGTGGTTGCCGAACCGGTCGCCGATCTGCACGAGGTCGCGACGGCCGGAGCCGTCGCGGGCCGGCAGCGTGGTCAGGCCGCCATCGACGAACGCGGCCCGCTCCGCCTCGGGCAGCCAGGGGGAGAGGTCCTGAATCAGCCCCATCGTGTGAAACGTGTCGAGCACGTCCGACGGCCCGTAGACCAGTTCCGGCCCGGCGCCCGCCAGCGCCGCGGCCTGGAAGCCGCTGCGGAGCTCCTCGGTCTCCTTGTAGAGCGGGCGGATCCGCACGCCAGGATGGTCGGCCTCGTAGCGGGCGATCTCGGCGGCGAGAAACTCCCGCTCGTTCGGCCGCGACTGGTGCCAGATCGTGATCACCTGCCGGGCATCACGCGCGCCGCAGCCCGCGGTGGCAGCCGCCAGCCCAACCAGCACGACGGTCCGCAGCAGCCTGCCCATGCGGTCCGCTCACTCCGGCCGGACGACGCTGAGGACGACACCCTCCAGCGGCGGCAGGGTGACGAGCGTTTCGCCGCCCTCCGCCTTGATCGCCAACTTGTCGACCTCGCCAGACGACGTGAACACCTGGCTGATGAACGCCCCGGCCGGCGTCGGGATCCGCCAGGTGTAGGCGGCGTCGCCGCGGTTGAAGCCGACGAGCAGCTCCTGCGGTGCGGCCGTCCGCCGGAAGGCGAGGAACTTGGCGCCGTCATCGGCCGGAAGAAACTCGATCGCTCCGCGCCGGAGTGCGGGGAACCGCTCACGCAGCGCGATCGCGGCCCGGTAATAGTCGAACAACCCCCGGTCGAATCCGACCGCCTGTGGCGCTCGGGCTCGGCCCCGGGGGTCGGCCGCCTGGGGCTCGAACGTCATCTCGGGCCACACCATGGGCATCCGGTCGCAGGGGTCGTCGGCTCCCCACATGCCAACCTCGGTGCCGTAGTAGATCATCGGCGCCCCGGGGTAGGTCATCTGCAGCAGCGCGACCATCCGCTGGATCCGCCGCTCGCGGGCGTCGGGCTTGCGGACGTCGTAGTCGGCCTCCTGCCGGGGGCTGACGGCGATGTCGTAGTCGAACCGGTCGGCCATCTGGTAGGCCCGGCGTGCCCCGTTGACGATCATCGACGCCAGGCGGTCGGTGTCGTGCGAGTCCACGAGGTTGAGCATGGCGTAGCGCATGGCGGCCGGATGGTCTTCCAGCCGGTCGGCGAACTCCTTCGCGGCTTTGCCCGCCGGCAGCGTGGAGTCGATCAGGTAACCCTTGGTCGGAAACGAGAACCCGTAGTAGTTCATCGTGGCGTCAAACGCCCCCTCGTCGAGGAACCGGCTGGCCTCGTCCCACTCCTCGGCCACGGTGTAGGCCTCGGGGTTGATCGACTGCACGAGGGCATGCCAGTCCCGCCAGAAGGCCACGGGCACCTCGCGGGCCACGTCGAGCCGCCAGCCATCGATGCCATCGGCGGGATTGCCGTCGCCGTCGGGATCCATCCAGCGCCGCGTGATGTCGAGCACGTAGGCCTTGGGGCCGGCGCCGAGGTCTTTCGTCGCGACGTCGTCGGCGAACTCGGGGAGCGTGTCCACGCCCCACCAGCACTTGTATTTGAACTCGTTGGCGGGGGTGGCCGGGTCGTCGTATTTCTCGACCGTGTACCACTCCTTGTAGGGCGACGCCTCCTGCTTCTCCCGGAGATTCCTGAAGGCGAAGAAGTCGCGGCCGGTGTGATTGAACACACCGTCGAGGATCACCCGCATGCCTCGCGCGTGGGCCTGGCGGAGCAGCTCGAGGAACAGCCGATCGGCGGCGGTCCACTGCCACGATGTGGGATCACTCGTCTCCCGCTCCATGGCGGCGAGGTCGCCGGCCGGGTCGGGGCCGAAGTAGGGATCGACGTGGTGGAAGGAACTGCCGTCGTACTTGTGGAGCGAGCGGGCATGGAACACGGGATTGAGGTAGATCGCCGTGATGCCCAGGTTTTTCAGGTAATCGAGGCGGTCGATGATTCCCTGGAGGTCGCCCCCGTAGCGGCGGTGGAACACGCCGTGTTCGAAGAAGTTCGGGCCGATTTCCTTCTCCCAGGGGGCCCGGGCATACCAGTCGCCCGTCCACGGAGACACGGCCCACGTGGCGGGGACCGTGTCTTCGAGCGAATCCCGGACCGGATCGTTGCCGCGGTCACCGTTGGCGAAGCGCTCGGGGAAGATCTGGTAGAAGACGGCGTCAGCCACCCATTCGGGGACGTGGGCGGGCCCCTCGGCGCTCACCGCCGGGGGCACAACCGCAAAAACCGCGGCGATCAGCCAGAATCTCGGCTTCCAACGATCCATCATGGCTTGACTCCCGTACTGCTCCTGCATGGCGTCTGGCCCCGAGGTTCCGGAGCGACCCACACGCCATCATCCCAGACCTTGATCCCATCATAGACTCTGCGGTATAAATTATTTTTCGCAATCCACGGCGTGATAAATAGGTGGGGAATGGTGGATTTCCGTCTGCGGCCTGCTCGCCCCCTGGCGAACGTGGGCCCGAGGGCTTGTTCCCGTTGGACCGCGGGCGTGTGTGCGTTCGTGGCATGGCTGACCGCGGCGTTCGCTCAAGCAGCCGATGCGTCTGCACCCGCGATTCTCCAATGGTTCGATTCCACCTATGGGACGCAGGAGCGGCGAGTCGCCGACTTATTCAAGGCGGGCTACGGGTCCACCTGGATCCCACCCACCGGACGGGCCGACTCCGGCAACCAGTCGGTCGGCTACGACGTGCTCGACCGCTTTGATCTCGGCTCGACGAACAACGAGACGCTCTACGGCACCGAGACCGGACTGCGGAAGTTCGCCTCCGCGATGCACCGGGCGGGGGGCGACGTGATCGCCGACCTCGTCTGGAACCACAACGGCTTCAGCACCAGCGGCAACGCCGGCTTCGCCTCCGCCGGCGGCTATCCGGGGTTCGTGCTGTCGGCGCCGGGTGTGCCCGACGGGGATTTCCACGGGGCGTTCGAGACCGGCGATCTCAACGGCAAACTCTCCGGCCTGATCGACATCAAGCACGAGACCAATCTGCAGTACATCCGCTCGCCCGTGACAGCCGGTGACTCCCGCAACATTCCGGCGGGCACAGTCCGTAACCTGCCCAACGCCGCCAACCGGAGGTTTTACGCCGACCGGGACCTCGGCGGCACCACGCTGTTCAACCCGCGCACGGGCCAGAACGCGACGCTCTACTCCTTCAACACGGCGGACGCGACCGCAGGCGACGCCGTTCCCGAGAACGCCACCGGGCTTCTCATGCGCAACGCCCGCTGGCTGATCAACGACGTGGGCGTGGACGGCTTCCGGCTCGACGCCGCCAGGCACTTCGAGCCCTGGGTGATGAACTACTTCGACGAGGCGGTCTACCGCGCGAATCCCCGGAAACTCCTCAACGGAGCGCCGCGCGAGGTGTTCAGCTTCAGCGAGAGCGCCTCGACGGACCGAGCGAATCTGATGTCGCAGTTCGTCCGCAAGGACATCGGCGCCATTCCCGCCAGCCAGATCGCCGGCAACCGCGACGCCCTCGATTTCGCCCAGTTCTGGCCGATCAAGAACAACCTCTCCAGCAACGGCACGGCCAACGACTTCCGCAGCATGGCCTACGCCGGGCTCGATGTCTACGACGACGGCAAGGTCAATGGCTCGTCGGGCGTGGTCTTCGTGCAGAGCCACGACGACTTCGGGCCCGACATGATGAACGTGGCCTATGCCTTCTCGCTGATGCGGCCGGGCAACGCCATCGTCTATTACAACGCCTACGAGCACTACGATCCGCTGCGCTCCTTTCCCAAGCCCGGCCGCGGCGACGCGCTCGGCAACTTCGGCAGCACGATCACCACTCTCGTCGATCTCCGCAACCGTTACGGCCGCGGCGACTATCGGGAGCGGTTCATCGAGAAGGAGAACTACGCGTTCGAGCGGAGCAACGCCGCCCTGGTGATGCTCAGCAACCGCAACGACTCCGGTTTCGACGCGCGGACGATGGCGGTCGATTTCGCCTTGGGCACGCGGCTCGTGGAACTCACCGGCAATGCGGCCAGGGCCAACGCCACGATGGGCGCGGGCACGATCCCCGAGGTCGTCGAGGTCGTCGGCTCGGCGTCCAGCCGGTTCGTCAACGCGCGGTTCCTGCGGAACAACGGCAAGGACCAGGGTTACCTCGTGTATGGGCTTCCCACGCCGACGTCGGCGGCGGGCATCGAGTTTGCGGGGACGGGGGTGGGGCCGGTGATCGCCGGCGACGACCCGCCGGAGTTCCAGGGGGGCGAAACGTCGGCCCAGACCGGCGCCATCCTCGTGGCCAACGCGGAATCGCGGCTCTCCCGCATGCGGGTGATCACCGGCAGTGCGTTCACGGTGCGGCTCGCCACCCAGGCGGTCACGCTCGCGGGCGGCTTCCGCGATCGGTCGGCCGACGGTGACCAGGCGCTGATCCGCATCAATGAGGGGCTCGACCTCAACGGCAGCGGGGCCGTGGACGTGACCACTCCCGGGGACGTGTCGTATGGATTTGAAAACTTCACCACCACCCGCGTCACGGGATACTCGCAGACGAACGGCAACGGCCTCTACGAGCAGGCGATCACCGCAACGCTGCCCGAAGGCATGAACTTCCTGACGGTGCGGGCCTACCGCCAGCGGAGCGACGGCGGGCCGGCCGTGTACAGCGACTTCAAGGAGGTGCTCTACGTCGATCGCCTGAAGCCCGTGTCGGCGTTCGACCAGTTCAAGACGTTCACCGGCGGGGCGGGCAACAACGACGTCTGGATCAAGTCCACCGACGGCACCGCCGACAAGGTGAACGTGTTCCAGAACGTGCCGGCGACGGTCAGCGATGCGACGATTCTCTCTTGGGTGAACGCCGGCCAGGGCGCCACCGACAAGATCGACCGCGACATCTTCAAGACCGGCTTCTTCGGCGTGCCGAACGGCAACAACACCTACACCATCGTCACGCGGGAGATCACGGGCAACACGAACATCCAGCGGATCACCGGGCGGACGCCCGGCAGCGGCCGCGGCGCCGGCCTCGGCGATCTCAACTTCGACGGCGTCCGCGACGCCGGCGACATGACCAACGCGAGCTTCGGCTTCGAGCGGGTGCTGAACTCGCGGAATGCCGAGTTCAACGCCGCGTCCGACGCCACCGGTGACGGGCTCGTGGACGTCCGCGACATGCGGCAGCTGGAGAGCGTGCTCACCGGCACCGCCAACGCGGCGGCGGCCACGGCTCTGGCCGGTGTCAAGTTTCGCCGGCTCAACTTCGTGAACGACGGGGTCATCAACGAGGCCGATCTCGGTGTGCTCCGTGCCTACGCGGCGATGCCCGCCGGAGGCGATGTCTGGACCTACGACCTCGACGTGGACGGTGCGATCGGCGCCGGCGATGTGGTCGCCGCCCAGACCCTCTACGGGGTCGCTCCCACCGCCGGGGTGCCGACGGCACTCACCTGGACGGGCGCCGACACGGTCGCCGGCGGTGCAGGCATCTGGAACACGGCAGGGCTGGCCTGGCGAGGCGGCGTGACCAGCGGCACGCTCGCGATGCCGCTCGTGCCCGGGAGCCGCGCGTCGTTCTCGGGGTCGGGGATCTCCGTCACGGTGTCGGGCAGCGTGCTGGCCGCTGGCGGGATCGACGTCTCGGCCACCGGTCTGGCGACGTTCAGCGGCGCTGGTTCGATCCTGCTTTCGGGAAGCGGCACCGCCGCCCGCGAGGTCACGGTGGCCAACGGGTCGCACGCCCTGGTGGGAGCCCGACTGGTGGCCCCCGACGGGCTCACGAAGTCGGGCGGCGGTCGGCTCACGCTCGCTGGCGGCAACCTGATCTCGGGTTCGATCGCGGTCACCGCGGGAACACTCGCGGTGGGCCATGCCGCCGCCCTCGGCTCGTTGCCCGTGGTGATCTCCGGCGGTGAACTGGCGATCAACGCAGGACTCGATGTGTCGGTGGCAGCGCTGACGCTCGGCGGAGGCCGGGTGGATATCGGCACGGGCAGGCTCTCGATCGCGGCTGGCGGCATCGCCCAGGAATCGCTCGTCGCCGCCTTGCTCGAGGGCCGGAACGGCGGCACGTGGGACGGCGCCACCGGAGTCCGCTCGGCTGCGGTCGCTGGCTTCCTCGCGAGCGGGGAATCGCGGACGGTGGGCTGGGTCGAAAACCCCGACGGCTCGCTCACCGTGGCGCTGTCGGCCGCCGGCGACGCCAATCTCGACGGTGCGATCGACATCCTCGACATCGGGCAGTTCCTGGCGGCAGGCCGCTTCGACGCATCGCTGCCGGCGGTCTGGCAGGACGGCGATTTCAACTACGACGCCGTCGTCGATGCCCTCGATCTCGCGGAGTTCCTCGCGGCCGGCCTGCTCGATCAAGGCCCTTTCACGGGTGCCGCGGCCGGCTCCGCCGGGGTGGTCGCGTCGGTGCCCGAACCCGGGTTTTCGACGCTGCTGACGCCGTTCGCCGCGGCCGGGCTTGCGGCCCTGGGGCGATTGACCAGGCGTCATCGGCACCGATGACGTATGCTTCTCGAGGAGTCTTTGAGCATGGGGATCAGATCGTCCGTTCGGCCACAGACAGGGGAACCAGGCATGTCACACCGGCAACGTGGTCAGGGGTTCACGCTCGTCGAACTGCTCGTGGTGATTGCCATCATCGCCACGCTGATCGGACTGCTTTTGCCCGCCGTGCAGTCGGCGCGGGAGGCGGCCCGGCGGACGCAGTGCCAGAACCAACTCAAGCAGATCGGCCTTGCGGTGCTCAACACGGAGGGGTCTACGCGGATGTTCCCCAGCGGCGGGATCTCCCCGTATCCGAGGATCGAAAACTACTCCTCCGGTGGCAAGCCATTCGGGCCCGACCGCCAGGGCCTCAGCTGGGCGTTCCAGGTCCTGCCGTACATGGAAGGGGGCAACATCGCCGCGATCGCGAACACGGTGCAGATCGCCGCCACGAACGTGCCGACCTACTTCTGTCCGTCCCGTCGCGCCCCGACGAGCTACGTCAACACCGACCAGGCGCGCATGACCAACGGGGGCGTCAGCGGCCCGATGACGGTCTGGCTGATGGACTACGCGTCGGCCCATCCCGGGCCGGCCCGGTATGAGAATGCCGCGCTGTTCGACTCCACGATCCGCATGGGAACCGCGGCAGCCGGGGAGATCGCCACCACGACCGGGTGCTCGAACGGCTATGGATTCTGGGGCGCCGGCGCGAGCACCATGGACTTCACGCTCCAAACCCGCACGGCGCTCGGCACGCGCTACACCGGCTTCCGCGGGGTGATGGTGCGGAGCAGCTATTGGGTGCAGACCAGCGGCTCCGCCACCAGGCTCGACTACCAGCCCAACACCCGGGTCAAGAACATCGCCGACGGCCTGAGCAAGACGATCATGATCTTCGAGAAGCGGCTCACCCTCCCCTACACGACCAACAGCTCCGACGACGACGAGGGCTGGTCGTCGGGCTGGGACTACGACACGGTGCGGACCACGCTCTGCCCGCCGCAGGCCGATGGAGTGCAGCGGATTGCGGGCACGAACGCATCCTTCCGGACGCCCGGCTCGGCCCATGCGGCGGGATTGAACACCGTGTTCGCCGATGGTTCGGTGCGGTCGATCGGCTATGACGTCGATCCCGAGACGTTCAACTGCCTCGGGCATCGGGAGGACGGGCAGGCGATCAGCGTTCCGTGACGCCGTCGGCCCGGCAGGGCGCCGGTGGAGAGTGGCCATGACCAAGGCGAGGCGTCGAACGGCCGCGTTCACGCTGGTCGAGTTGTTGGTCGTGGTGGCCATCATCGCGGTGCTGATCGGGCTGCTCCTGCCCGCAGTCCAGACCGTCCGTGAATCGGCCCGGCGGACACAGTGCCTCAACCACCTTCGCCAGCTCGGGCTGGCGGCGCTCCAGTTCCATTCCGCCCGGGGGCGGCTGCCGACCGCCGGCGACTGCTCCGACGGCTACCACGATCCCGCCCAGGAATACCGGCCGCTCTACGGGTTCGAGAATGCCGGCTGGCACTACCAGGTTCTTCCGTATCTCGAGCAGGTGACCGTTGCCGACCGGCGGGCGAAATCCGGCTGGTGGAGCGGCACGCCCGCCCTCGTCGAGATCGCGATCCCGACGTTCAACTGCCCGAGCCGCGGCCCACGGTTCGCAGTCCAGGGCCTGTTCCAGGTGCGGCTCAACGACTACGCCGGCGTGATGGGCCCCGCCGCCGACGACCGCGGCGACGTCGCAGGCTACGGATTCCAGTATTCGCAGGGGAGCCCGCCGCTGGCCCTGGAATGGCAGACGGCCTGGACCGGGATGATTGCCAAGGGAGGCCACGCCCAGACCAAGAACGTCGCGGCGCCGGCGATCAAACGGTTTCCGGCCGTCCGCGTGACCGACGTGCGGGACGGCTCATCGAAAACGATCCTGCTGATGGAAAAATCGGTCAACGCTCGGTCGTATGGCTTCTCCCGCAGCGGGCCCTACCAAGACTGGTGGGACACGGGCTACTACCACACGGCCGACTTCACGGCCCTGCGGATCTTCTCGATCAGCAGCGCGACGGCCTGGTTCGGCCGCGGCGACCTCGGCATTCTCGGCGACTCGAGCCCGCGGCCGGCCAACTGGGTCGAGACGGGCTCGGGGGGTCGCACGCGGGAACTGGGCTTCGGCTCGGCCCATCCCGGAGTCGCCTGCTCCGTGTTCGGGGATGGATCGACCAAGGCGGTCGCCGAGACGGCCGAAGTGGCGGTCTTGATCAGGCTCGGGAGGCGCGCCGATGGCATCGATGCCGGCTCCGTCGAGCCCTGACCGCGCACGCATGGTTTGGGCCGTGCTCGTGGCCGCCACCGTCTGCGGCCTCGCCGGCTGCCGGCGGGACTCCGCCGGAGCGATGATCGCGGCCAACAACGACACCAACGCCAAGCGGCTCGGGACACTCTACGGCTTCTTTCAGCTCCGCAACGAGCTTCGTGGCCCGCGGGACGAGGCGGAGTTTCGAGCCTTCATCGCCGCCCAGGACCCGGGCCGGCTGGCCCTGGCCGGCGTTTCCCCGGCCGGGCTCGACGATCTCTTCAGGGGGGAACGGGATCGCCTGCCGTTCAAAATCCGGTACGGCGTCGATACGCGGGTCCGGGGCCCGGCGCTGCCGGTGGTGTTCGAGCAGGTGGGCCGCGACGGCCGCCGGCAGGTCGGCTTCACGGGGGGCGGCATCGAGGAAGTGGACGCCGCCGGGGCCGAGATCCTCTGGAACGGGTCGAGCGAGAAGACCAGCCCCGAGGCTCCGAGCCGCGACCGGGGCTGGTGAGCCTTCTGCGGCCCCAAACGCCCGTCCGCGAGCCGCGGATGCCCGGTCCACGATTCACCGATTCTGCGAATGGGTTTCACCATTTCTGCGAAACGGTTTCGCAGTAAGTTGGAATAATCCATCGCTGGCCGCTGGAGCTGAGCCACCGTCGCAGCGCTGCTCAGCGTTATCGAAAACCTGTTTTTCAAGGGTTTTCGTCTCGTACCGGGGCCTCCTCTCACCATTTCAGTGAGTTTCGGCACGTTGTTTGCACCTTCCTCACCCAGGGTTTGTTTTCTTCAGGAGTGAATGCCATGAGAAAGTCGTTTGCTGTCACGGTCGCGGGCGTCATCGCCGCCCTCGCCACCACCGTTTTTGGGGATCAGTCCTTCGTGGGGCCGTCCGCGTCTTACACCGACGCGATCGGCGATATCGATCCCGGTCTCCCCACCGCCGGCGGCACGCTCGACATCGTCGGGATGGAGGTGAGCAACAACCTCACTGACATCGCCTTCAAGCTCACGGTGAACGGGAACGTCACCAGTCCCGACTGGGCCAAATACATGATCGGGATCGCCACCCAGAAGACCGACGGCACGCAGACCGGCAACGGCTGGGGCCGGCCGATCAACCTCTCGTATGACAACGATCCGTTCGCAACGCAGGTCAAGGGCATGAACCACTGGGTCGGCTCGTGGGTCGACGGCTCCAGCCAGAAGCCGATCGGTGGCTCGGAACTCTACACCTACAACAACGGTTCATCCACGTGGGATGCGAATGGCAAGTCGTGGGACGTCGGAAACCCGTACCCGTGGCCCTACACGGTGACCGCGGGTGCCCAGAGCACGGTGGAGTGGTCGTTCCCGCTGGCGCTGTTCAGCCTCGTGCCCGGCGACGAGATCTACTTCGACGCCTTCTCCTCGGGTGGCGGCGGTGGTGACTCGGCCATCGACTCGCTGGCCAACCCGAACGTGTCGATCACCGGCTGGGGCGGCCCCTACACGTCATACACGGCGGCCCTCGGTGGCCCGGGCATCAATGCCTACACGGTCGCCGTGCCCGAGCCCTCGTCGATTGCGGCCGTGAGCCT
>JBBAVS010000044.1:0-28171 GCA_040397585.1 Pirellulales bacterium | reverse complement strand
CCAGGATGGGCGTAGCGAGCGTCCGGCGATGGGCATGGGCAGCCCCGAGCGGGGCAGCGAGAGAGGTCCCCATCGCTTACGCGATTGGGCTTCCTGGCGGAGGAAGCGTCAGCTGCGGAGGTGGGCGAGCGCGGCGGCGTGGGCGGGACCGCGGGGGGAGAGTCGCAGCGAGCGGGCGGTGGGCGTGTCGATCGTGATCGCAAGGTCGAGCCGGTCGGCGGGGAGGGCGGCGTCGATCCGCTCGGGCCACTCCACGAAGGCCCAGGTGGCGCGGGCGACCGCGTCGTGCCAGCCGAGCTCGTGGAGGTCGTCCGGTCCGACGAGGCGATAGAGGTCGGCGTGGAGGAGCAGGCCCTGGGGGCTCGCGTGTTCATGGACAAGGCCGAAGGTGGGGCTGACGACCTCCGACGAATCGATGCCGGCGGCCGCCGCGAACGCTTTCACAAGCGTCGTCTTGCCGGCGCCGAGGTCGCCGGAGAGGGCCACGAAGGTCGGGCGAGGAAGCACGGACAAAAGCCTGCAGGCAAACGGACCGAGCGATGCCTCGTCGGACACGGTCACGGTCAGGTCGCCCGCCGAGCCGTCGCCAGGGTCGTCAGCCATCGAAGGCATGCTCGTAGCCCCGGGGGGTCAGCGGCTCGGTGGTGCCGGCGGCGGTGCGGGCGAAGAGGCCCGTGCCCGCGATCACCGCGCCGATCACGGTGAACGGGATGCCCAGGAGATCCCGCGATTCGGCTGCGAGCCGCGTGGCCTCGGCGGCGGGGAGCGCGAGCAGCAGCTCGAAATCTTCGCCGTCGGCGAGGGCGTGATCGAGCGGGCTGCGGCCGTCGCCCGGCTGGGCCGCCATGCGGACCGCGTCGGCGTGGATCGGCACAGCCGCGAGATCGAGCACCGCGGCGGTGCCGCTGGCGTGCATCATCCGCGCCAGATCGAGCGAGAGGCCGTCGCTGAGATCGATGGCCGCATGCACGTCGAAACGGTCGGCGATCAGCAGGGCCTCGCGGCATCGCGGGGCGACGGCGAGGTGGCGGCCGAGGAGACTGCCGCCGCAGGCGCCGCTGACGACGAGGAGATCGCCGGGCCGGGCGCCGTTACGGCGCCAGGCCTTGCCGGGGGGCACGCTGCCGAGCGCCGTGATCGAGATCGCGAGGGGGCCATCCCAGGCATTCGTGTCGCCCCCGGCGAGCGTCGCGCCATGCTCGGCGGCGCAGGCCAGCATGCCGTCGAGCAGACCCTGGCCGAGGACCGCGCCGCCGGATCGCGGCAGGGCGACCGCCGCCACCAGGGCCTCGGGGCGGGCCGCCATCGCGGCCAGGTCGCTGAGGTTCACGGCGACCGCCTTGTGGCCCACCTGCCGCGGCGCGCAGTCGGGCCCGAGGATGAAGTCCACGCCCTCCATCAGCATGTCCACCGTGACCACCGTCCGGCGGTTGGCCGGCGGACGGAGCACGGCGGCGTCGTCGCCGGGCGGCACCTCGAGCCGCGGGTCGGCGGGGATGCGGGTGAGGAGGTCGGCGACGAAGTCGAGTTCCATGCCACGAGTATCGGGCATGGCCGCCGGAAAGGCAGGGGCACCCGCGAATGCCGCCGCCCGGGCCGCTGTCTGGCGTCAGCGGCGGACGGTGTCGGACACCATGTGGCCGAAGAGCGTTTCGCGGCCTCGGAGCACGTAGAACTTGATCGGATTGAGGTGTTCCTCGACGGCCTTGTCGAGGATGTAGGACACGTTCTCGGGGGCGATCGTCTCCCAGACGTGCAGGCCCACGAGGATGTCTCCCTCCTGGATGCCCTGCTCGGCCGCCGGCCCGCCCTCGCGGACCGCCGACACGACGAGCCCGCCACGGTAGCGGGCCTGGAGCTTCTGCACCCGTGCGGCCGGTGCCGGCTGCAGCCGCAGGCCGATCTCGGCCCAGCAGCGATCGTCGAGCGACTCCGCATCGCGAGCCATCTCCGCGAGCGGCAGCTCGATCCGCTCTTCGCCGCCGGCCCGAACCATCGTGACGGGAATGCTCTCGCCCGCCTTGTGCCCGATCAAGGCCCGCTCCACGTCGAGCTGCCGCGCCACCGTGATCTCGCCGATCCGCGTGATCCGGTCGCCGGCCTTCACGCCAACGCTCTCGGCGGGGCTGCGGCGATGCACCGCCTCGACGACCGCTCCCTGGCGGCCATCACATCGCACCACGAGCCCGTGCCAGGTCTGGTCGATCCGCTCCACCGACATCAGCCTTGACACGATGTCGAGCACGCGGTCGATCGGAATCGCGAACCCGATCCCCTGGGCCCCGGCCCGCACCGCGACGTTGATCCCGATCACCTCGCCGTTGATGTTGAGCAACGGGCCGCCCGAGTTGCCGGGGTTGATGCTCGCGTCGGTCTGGATGAGGTCTTCGTAGCGCTGGGTGCGGCTCACCTCGACGTTGCGGTGCAGCGCCGAAATGATCCCGCGGGTGACGGTGTGCTCGTAGCCGTAGGCGTTGCCCAGGGCGAGGACGGTCTCGCCGATCATCAGGTCGCCGGAGGTGCCGATCGTGGCCACGGGGAGCTGGGTGTCGCTGCCGATCTTGATCACGGCCAGGTCGGTCCGCGGATCGTGCGACACGAGCGTGGCAGCCGTGGTCTTGCCCGAGGCGAGCGTCACCTCGATCCGCCGCACGCCCTCGACCACGTGGTAGTTGGTCACGGCGTAGCCCCGGGGATCGATGATCACGCCCGTGCCCATGCCGTTGACGCGGCGGACTTCCCCCTCCGCGCCGTCGTCGCCGCCGACCAGTTTCTGGCCGTGGATGTTGACCACCGAGTCGCGCTGCGACTCGATCGCCATCACGATGGCGGTGCGACGCGATTCCGCGACGGCCCGGGCGTCAGTCGTCGCCGCCGCGAGCAGGGCCAGCAGCGGGAGCCACGCCGTCGTCCGCCGCATGCTGAGTCGCTCCCACCCCCTGGAGTCGTGGCCGCCGGCCACCCGGCAGCACCCACGCCCTGCGGAAAAATCGGCCAGTTCGCGGCCGCCGTTCACCGGCGGCTCGCCAGCCCATACACCTTCCCAGCCGGGGCCCCCGCTGGGGCCGCGGCCGGCCCGGAAGGGAAGGTCTGCCGGTGCGCGGAATCGGGCTCATGTTTCGCGCGCCGACCCGGGGCGGTCGTCATCCCGGTCGCCGCTCCCGATCAAGAGGGGGATGATCTGGAGGCCCAGGAACAGGGCGAGGATCCCGAGCACGACCATCGGCCACGCGTCCACCAGGCTCCCGGCCGCGTCCCAGCCGAACTCGCGGGCCATGCCCGCGACGAGCGTGGCCACGATCACGACCACGAGCGCCGCCATGATCAGGCCGCAGCCGAGCGACGCCATCGTGCCCTTGAAGGTGCCGATCTCGGTGAACTCCTCGCGGTGCAGGTCGATCGATCGCCCCTTGGCGAGACTCCGCGGCACCGTTTCGGCCAGTTCGATGGCCCGGGCGGCGTCGGACCAGGTGGCCGCCGGAAGCGGCTCGTCGGCGGCTGGTGTCGGGGCACGGTGGAGGGCCGCGTCGAGGACCGCGAGGATCGCGCTGCCGCGGTCAAAGCCGCCGCCGGTGTCCGCGGCGTTCCACGTCCAGGGTCGTGATCCGTCGTCCGGTGCCTCGACGGTCACCGAGTTGGCCGCCGCCTGCAGCCTGATCGTGAGTCCCGGCTCTCCGGCGGGGGCCACCTGCCAGCGGACGGGTAGCTGCGAGGCGCCCGTGAAGCCCACGGCGAGCGTCGGCCAGGCCGCCGCCGCGTCGGCCGCCCCGAGGGTGGAAAGCCGCGCCGGATCGCCCGCCACGCCGCGGACGAGATCGGCATCGCGGGAGAGTGCCGCGAGCACCGCGGCCTGGGAGCGGTCGTGCATGCGTCGTTCGAGGTGCAGCGACTCCACGGCGGCGTCGACGCCGGCCAGCGCCGCCTCGATCCGTTCCCGCAGCCGGGCGACAAACGGATGCAGCCGATCGGGCAGGCAGGGCACGATCGGGCTGCCGGTGTCGCGACGGATCATGTCGAGCTCGTAGGCCCAGAGCATCGACAGTTCGAGCGGCTGGGAGAGCACGAGCGGCCGCCCGGCCTGGACGAGCGTCCGCACCGCGGCGGCCCGTGATTCGCTCCAGCCGTCCGCGCCCACGAGCACGGCCGCGCAGGTCGCCGCGTCGAGAAGCGGCTCCCACGACGGGATCGAGACCGGGGTCCCGAGGGACCGCAGGGTCGCGGGGGACACGTCGTGGACGGCCACGATCCGGTCGCCGCGGCCGAGGGCCGCCGTGGCGACTTCGGCGATCCGCGGGTCGCATCCCAAAAGTCCGATCCGCAGCATGGCAGGGGGGTGGTATGGTGGTCGGGTCACCGGCAACAACCGGACGGGCGATGGTCGCGCCGCCCCGGGGGCCGGTGGAAGGGACGATGCAGGATAGCCGCCCCAGGGGCGCGGCGGTATCGCTTTGCAGGAGGCAGGCCTCACCGATGCATGCGGAAGTGGTCGCGATTGGCGACGAACTCACGTCGGGCCAGCGGCTCGACACCAACAGCCGGTGGATGGCCGCGGAACTGGGCATTCTCGGGGTGCCGGTGACGTTTCACACCACGGTTCCCGACACGCTCGAAGCCGGGATCGAGGCCTTCCGGCTGGCGGCGTCGCGGGCGCCGCTGGTCGTGGTGACCGGCGGGCTGGGGCCGACCGCGGACGATCTCACCCGCGACGTGCTCGCCGCGGTGGCCGGGGTGCCGCTCGATCTGTCGGCGCCGGCGCTGGCCGCCGTCGAGGCCAGGTTCGTCCGCCGGGGAATGCCGATGCCCGAGTCGAATCGGCGGCAGGCGCTGTTTCCACGCGGCAGCCGGATCATTCCCAATCCCGAGGGCACGGCCCCGGGCATCGACGTGGATCTGCCGGCCGGCCACGGCGGCGTATGCCGCGTGTTCGCGCTGCCCGGCGTGCCGTCCGAGATGAAGGTGATGTGGAAGGCGACGGTCGAGCCGGCGGTGCTCGCGCTGCTCCCCGATCGGGCCACGATCGTGCAGCGGCGGATCAAGTGCTTCGGTGCGGGGGAGAGCGCCGTCGAGGCGCTGCTCCCCGACCTGGTCCGCCGCGGGCGGGATCCGCTCGTGGGCATCACCGCGCACGAGGCGACGATCACGCTGCGGATCGCGGCCCGGGGCCGCGACGAAGCCGACTGCATCGCGAAGATGGCACCGACCGAGGCCACGATCCGCGCCTGCCTCGGCGCGATCGCCTATGGCGTCGAAGACGACGAGATCGAAGACGCCGTGCTGGCCGCGGTGGCCGCCCGCGGCCGTTCGCTCGCGTCGGTCGAGTCTGGCACGGCGGGACGCGTGGCCGCGCTGCTCGCCCAGGCCGATGCCCGGCGGGGGGCTTCTGCCCGAGTGTTTCGCGGCGGCAGCGTGCTGCCGCCGGGCATTGCCGACGTGCGGGAGGCGGCCGCCGAGATCCGCCGGCGGTGTGCGGCCGACATCGGTCTCGCCGTGGGTGACGTGCGGCCCGCGGCCGAAGGGCGGCGGGGGGTGGACGTGGCGATCGCCGACGACGACGGCCTCGTGGTCGTGGAGCACGTGTTCGGCGGCGGAGCCGACCTGGCGGCCACGCGGGCGGCGAAGTCGGCGGTCAACCTCGTGCGGCTGCGGATCCTGGAAGGAGGATCCGCGTGACGTCGGCTGCCACCGCCGCGAACCGGCGGACGCTGCTCCTGGTGCTCGGCCTCGTCGCCCTCGTCGGGCTGATCGCCTGGCCGTCGTTCGTGGGGCGGATGCAGTATGCCCGCACGCGGGCCGAACTGGCGGCGATCCGCGACGCGGCAGCGCAGGCGGAGCTGACGTCGGTCGGCAAGATGTTCACCACGCTCGCGCGGATCATCGGTCCGACCGTGGTCAACGTGACGTCGAAGCGGAGGGTCACGACGGTGGCCGACGAGATCGCGGCACTCCGCGGCCTGCGGCCCGCCGACGCGATGGCCGAGGAGGTGGGGTCGGGGGTGATCGTCGAGAGCGACGGGGTGATCGTCACGAACTACCACGTGGTGGCCAACAGCAGCGAGATCGACGTCACGCTCGCCGACGGTCGGCGGTTCACGGCCCGCCTTCTCGGGGCCGATGCGGCCACCGACCTCGCGGTGCTCCGCATCGAGGCGGCGGATCTGCCGGTCGCCGCCTGGGGCGACAGCGACACGGTGGAGGCCGGCGAGATGGTCTGGGCGATCGGCAACCCGTTCGGCCTCGATCGCACGATCACCTACGGGATCGTCTCGGCCGTGGGCCGCAAGGGGGTGCTCGACAGCCCGTATCAGGAGTTTCTGCAGACCGACGCCTCGATCAATCCGGGCAACTCCGGCGGGCCGCTCGTGGACGTGCACGGCCGAGTGATGGGGATCACGACGGCCATCGTCGGGAAAGACTATTCGGGGATCGGGTTCGCGATCCCGAGCAACCTGGCCCGGAAGGTCGCTCGCGAGATCGTCGAAGACGGCTACGTGGAGCGGGGCTACATCGGGATGGCGCTCAAGTCGTCGCCCCCGGACGTCACCGGGGCGCTGGTCGTCGCCGTCGAACCGAAGTCGCCCGCGGCGCTCGCCGGGATCCGGCCCGGCGATCTCGTGGTGGCGTATGACGGCGAGCCGGTGGCGGAGCCGGCGGGGCTCGTGCTGCAGCTGACCCGCACCCCGATCGGCGAGCAGGTGCCGCTCACCGTGGTCCGCGACGGCGTCGAGGAGACGGTCGTCGTGCGGGTGGGACGGCGGCCGCGGTAGGGGAGATGACGACCTCCTGGCCACGGCCTGCGGTCAGCCGGCCGGCGGGTCGCCCTCGGCGGGCTGGTCGTCGCCGGGCAGGTCGTCGAGCATGCTCGAGAAGTTGAAGCCGCCGCCGCCGAAGGCCGAGAACCCGCCGAGCCCGCCGCCCGTGTCGTCGGCCGGCGCGGGATCGGGGGCTGCGCCGGACGGCTTCGCCACCGGCCGCTCGACCGGCGTGCCCTGGGGCCGGGCCCGCATCTGGCCGCAGACGGCGTCGAGCCACTCCGGCGTCGGAAAGGCGTAGGGCCGGAACTTCTCCAGCGTGCCGGTCTCCTCGTGGATGAACAGGGCCCGCTGCGGCCCGAGCTTGGCGGCGATCGGGGTGTCCACCAGCTGGCTCGAGTCGTTGCCGCTCATCTGGAAGAGCACGCGGAGCTCGAACTCCTTGATCGCGTTGCGGTCGAACGTCCGCTGGAGATTCGTGAGCGAGTCGCACCAGATCACCATGTGGACGCCCACCGGCGGGCCGTCCTTGAGGAGGGTGAGGAAGTTGTCGGCTGGGGAGGCCTTCTTGTCGCCGCCGAACGAGAAGCCGAAGTCCCCCTCGTTCTTGCGGAGCTCGCGGAACCGGCCCAGGTCGCGGACGATCACGAACACGGCCTCGCCGTCGAGCACCTGCTCGTCGAGCCGGCGCTTCACCTCCGCCGCCAGCCGCTCCACGGCATCGGCCACGCCGAGCCGGCCCACCACCTCGACCTCGTGCGGCAGGTGCGCCGCGGCCTTCGCGATCAGGATGTCGGGCTTCTCCTCGGCGATCGCCGGCTCCAGGAGCACGAACCGGCCGGGCCGGCCGAGCCCCCCGCCCGGATGCGGGTCGAGGCCCGACGCGAGGCTCACCAGCGACATCGCCAGGATGGCCGCGCCGAGATCCTCGCGCTGCCCCACGATCAGCATGTTGGCGCCCCCCTGGCGGCGGAAGATCGCCGCGGTCGGGTCCTTGATCGCGATCGCGTCGCCCATCCAGGCCAGCGGGGCGACGAGTTCGGAGCCATGAACGGTGCCCGAGGAGAGCAGCTCCGTGAGCAGCGGGTTGAGGGCGGGATCGGCCGCCTGGTTGCCGTCGAACACGATCCGCTCGAGGTGCGGGATGTCGGTCCGGCGGTCGGCGAGCTTGCGGAGCGCGCCGAGATACTGCTCCCGCTGCTCGTCGGTGAGGAACACGACCTGGAAGGGATTGTTGCCCTCGATCATGCCGTTGGCGTCGTTGTAGATCGCCTCGCCGGGCCGGGTGAGCAGCCGGGCCGCCGTGTTGTCTTCGGAGAGGATCAGGCTGGAGTCGGCCTCGTTGCACTGCAGGGCGATGCGGATCGCCATCTGCCCCATCGTGGCCCGGGGCAGGCTGTAGGAGCCGCCGAGGGTCTGCGAGCCGAGGAGCACGTGGATGCCGAAGGCTCGGCCCTGTCGCACGAGGCGGTCGAGGATCAGCGTCGCATCCTGGGCGATCTTGTCGTCCTCGACGAAGATCTCCTGGAACTCGTCGATGATCAGCAGGATCCGGGGCATCGGATCGGGATGCCCCGTCTGCCGGAAGCCGGCGACGTTCTGCACCGACAGCTCGCGGAACAGGTCGCCGCGCCGCTTGAGCTCGCGATCGAGCTGCTCCATCACCGAGAGGCCGAACTCCCGCTCGCTCTCAATGGCGATCACGCGGGCATGCGGCAGGGCGTAGTGGTCGTAGAGCTTGAACTCGACGCCCTTCTTGAAGTCGATGAGATAGAACTGGATCTCGTTGGGGCTGTACTGCAGCGCGAGGCTCGTGATCATCGCGTGCATGAGCGTGGATTTGCCGGAGCCCGTCTTGCCGGCGATCAGCAGGTGCTGGCTCGTGCCCTTGCCGAGCTTGAGGTACTGGAGCTTCTTGGCGCCGGCGGGGCCGAGGGGCGCGAGCACCTCGTTGGCCGTGCTGCCGTGCCACCATTCGCTCTCGGGGGGCGCCACGCGGTCGAAGGGCACGACCACCCGCTTGGCCGCCTTCGCCGCCTGGCCGACCCGCTGAATGATCTTGGTGAACACCTCGTCCGACGGCGCCTGCTCGACGGAGAGGGGCCACTTCGACCACTCGGGGTCCTTCCAGGTGGTCGTGCCGTCCTTGAGCGTCAGCACGGTGCAGTGCTGCTCGACGTCGGTCAGCGAGAAGCCCGACGGCATCTGCTGCGCGGGGTCGATCGAGAGGATCAGGTACACGCCGCAGCGCGGCCCCGACGAGGCGATGCTCGCCAGCCGGCGGGCGCTCGTCTCGTTGAAGTTGGCGGGGAAGTTGGCGACCACGACGAAGCGATAGGGCTCCGGCACCTCCGCGTCGGCGTTGTAGGCGCCGATCGACTCGTATTCGTTGCGGAGGTACTTCTGGATCACCACCTCCATCTGCTCGGTGATGTCGGCGAGCTTCTGCTCGATCAGCTGCGGCTCCGTCCAGATGCGGCTCGTGACGAGCAGTTCGTCGTAGTCGGCGAGATGCATGAAACCGGCGAACTGCTTGCCGAGCCCGAGCGGATCGATGATCGTGAAGCGGCTCTGGCCGGCGGGGAGGCCGGTGGCGATTCGCAGCGTCAGCGCCTGCATCATCGCCGAGGCGGTCTCCTTCTCCTCGGGGGCGGTCTTGATGAGCAGCGACGAGGTGACCGGCCAGGCAAGGGTGGCGGGCTGCTTCCAGGAGATGGGGCCGAACTCGTTGAGCGCCGGCGTGCTCGACACGCCGCCGGGAATCCGCTCGAGGGTCAGCCCGAGGTCGCCGAAGCGGAGGCCCGGCGGCGGCTCCTGCGGCAGCGGCACCGACTCGTCCGCGAGCTCGCTCCACGACTTGAAGGCCGCGGCGTCGAGCCGCGCCGCCTCGGCCCAGACCCCCGCCGTGCTCGTGCGGGCCTGCTGCCAGGCGGCGGTCATCGCGGCCCAGTCGGCGTCGCGCTTCCGGCCGGCGGCCGCCAGCCGCGCGTCGCGATCGTGCTCGAGCCGCTCCACCTCGGTGGCCAGCGCCTGCTCGAGGGCGGCGACGTGCGCCGGGTATTTCTGGTCCGCGGCGGCGAGCTCCTGGCCGACCTTGGCCGCGACCTTCGCCTCCGCCTCGCCGCACTTGGCGGTGAGGGCCGCGAGGGCGGCGTCGCGCCGGTCTTTCGCCGCCTTGAGCTTCTCCGCCAGCTTGGCCTTGCGGGCCGCATCTTCCTCGCGGAGCTTCGTCTCCACCTGCCGCTTGAGATCCTTGGCCTTGGTCGCGATCCACTCGCGGGCGGCGGTGTCCAGCGCCTTCGCCTGCTGCACGTGCGCCAGGAGCGTCTGCTGCCGCGCCGCCAGCCGGTCGCGGATCTCCCCCTTCTTGCCGGCGAACAGGCCGCTGATGCCTCCCGAGAGCGCCGCCTTCGCAGCCGCGTCTTCGAGCACCTCCTTGGCGATCTGGGCCACCGCGTCGCGGGCGGCGAGCACCTGCTCCAGCGGCGTGCCCTGCCCGGCGGCAGCGCCGGTGGCGGGAGCGCCCGCGTCTTTCACGCCCCAGGCGGCGAGCTGCTTCGTGACCGCGGCCGCCTCGGTGTCGAGCTGCCCGAGGGCGGCGCCAAGCTTCTGCTCCCAGGCCCGGGCCGCCTGCTGGGGCTCCTGGGTCTTCGCCGCCGCCACCTCCTTGAATCGCACCTGCTCGAAGACCTCCTCTTCCTCGAGATCGGTGACCGCTTCGTCGCAGGCCTTCGTGAGCTCGCGCGTCTTCGCCTGCCGGTACTCGTCGATCTTCTTCCGCTCGGCCGCCCGCCAGGCTTCGGCCTGCCGCGTGAGCTCCTGGTGCTTCCGCTGCGTGGCGTCGATGTCGGCCGCGGCCTTCTGACGGGTCTCGGTCAGGGCCCGGGCCGACGCGTCATGGATGGCCGTGGTCTCCGCCTCGAACGTCGCGGTGATCCGCGTCTCGGCCGCGGACCGGTCCGCCGCCGCCTGCCGCAGGGTTCGCACCTGCTCGCGGAGCACGTCCGGATGGTAGGCCGAGCGGGCCGGGGTGGCAGCGGTGGCGACCTCGGGAACGGACGACTCGACGGCGCTGGAACTCACCTGGAAACCTCGGGGCTGGGGCTGCTGAATGCGCGGAAGGGACGACGGCGGCCGGCTACCCGCCGTCGGTATCGCTCACGTCGCGGATGGCGCGGTCGAGAACCTCCGCGAGCCGGCCGAGGGCGTCGAGCGTTTCCTTCACGCTCGGCGTGAGCGGGTCGATGTTGTCCTTGTGGAACGCCTTCGCCCGGACGTCGTGCCAGCCCTCGGTGGCGATGTCCCACTTGATGTTGAGCTGCTTGAGCGCGTTGGCGAGCTTCGACGCGCCGCTCGACAGGTCGCCGACCCTCATGACGGCGTCCCTCCGGCGGCCGGAGGCTGCGGCGCGGCGGCCGGCTTCGCCCCCTGGCCCTCGTCGAGCTGGCGGGTGACGGCCTGGCCGCCGGTGCCCCCGCCGCCGCTCGCCGCGCCGGTGGGCGAGGCCACCTGGCGGTAGGCGTCGAGCGCCTTGAGCATCTTCTCCAGCTGGGCCATCGCCCGCGGGCAATCGACGTCCACCACCTCGCGGAACCGCACCAGCCGCACGCAGGCCTCGCGGAACTGCTGCTGCACGACCGGCGTCCAGCGGCGGACCGCCTCGGCCTTCTGCTCGGCCCGTGCCAGCCGCTGCTTCGCCTTCTCGAGCGCCTTCTTCTCCTCGATGCAGGACGGCTGGTTGTTGCCCACCTTCTTGAAGGCCTTGCAGTATTCGAGATCCTTCACCGCCTTGTTGACCAGCTCGGTCATCCGGCGGACTTCGGCCTTCCAGAAGCCCGCCTGATCGACGCAGATCCAGTCGACGGCCCGCTGCCCCTGCATCTCGCACTCGGACAGCGCCTGGCCCGATTCGTGTGCGAACGACGCGAACGCCGCCTTCATGAAGGCGAGCGTGTCGATCGACTTGACGTCTGCCTGCGTGGACATGCGGAAGCTCGTGCGCGGGGTGGCGGTGATCAGCGCTGCTGGAGGTATTCCTCGACCCGTTCCGCCTTGCGGATCAGGTAGGGAACGTATTCGCTCGTGGACTCGGCGAACCGCTTGAAGGTGCTCAGCTGCGCCTCGAACTCCTCCGCGAACTTCTGCTGCTCCTGGTCGCGCCAGGTGGAACTCAGCCCCGCAAGCTGACGCTGCACCATCTGCATCTGGGCGACGACCTCGTCGCTGAACTTGCGAAGAGCTCCGGCGAAGCGGCGGAGCTCGGCTGGATCGACGACGGCCTGTCCCATGGTGCTGTCCCCTGTAACGCGGAGCGATCTCCCAGACTCGCCGTATCGTACCGCGAAACGGCATTCGGTGGACACCAGTCGGTCCGCCGGCGGATCGCTGGGAATCCCGGCACGCGGAACGTAGACTCCGCCGCACCGCCCGCGCCGTCCGGAGACTCCTCGCGATGCAGCCCGCCGCCCGCCCCGGCCATTCCCCGCATGCCGCCGCCCACGCGGCAGTGGAAACCGCCATCGCGCCCTGCACCGGCTGGCACTGCAGCCACCTCTTCTACGCCTTCGACCGCGGCCGGCTCGCGGCGCTCTCGCCGGCAGCTCTGGCCGCCGGGGTGACGCGGTTTGCCGAGGTGCTCGATCCGGCGGGGCCGGACGCAGCCACGCGGCTCCAGACCTGGATCGTGCCGGGCCACAAGGCCGACTTCGGGGTCATGGCCCTCGACCCCGACCCGCTCAAGGTCGATTCGGTGCATCAGCGGCTGCTCGCCAGCCCGCTGGGCGAGGCGCTCGTGCCGACGTATTCGTTCGTGGGGCTCACCGAGGTGAGCGAATACGTGCCCACGGTGGAGCAGTACGGCGCGCGGCTCGTGGCCGAGGGGGAGATCGTGGACAGCCCGTCTTACAAGGCCAAAGTCCAGGGCTACGCCGCCCGGGAGCCGGCGATGCGGCAGGCCCGCCTGGAGCCGGAACTCCCCCCGTGGCCCAACGCCTGCTTCTACCCGATGAACAAGAAGCGGAAGGTGGGCGAGAACTGGTTCACGCTCCCGGGCGCCGAACGCAGCCGGCTGATGGCCGAGCATGGCGCGTCGGGCATGAAGTTCGGCGGCCGGGTGTCTCAGCTGATCACCGTGTCGGTCGGGCTCGACGACTGGGAGTGGGGCGTGACGCTCTGGGCCCGGCGTCCCGACTGGCTCAAGGAAATCGTCTACACGATGCGGTTCGACGAGGCGAGCGCGCGGTATGCCGAGTTCGGGCCGTTCTACACGGGCTACGTCACCACGCCCGCGGCGATCCTCGGCCACTGCCGCGTGGTCGTCTGACGGCGGCCAGCCGGGCCGCTCAGCGCTTCGCGGAGAGGACGAGCTCGACCTCGGTGCCCCGCGGGGGCACGCGGTCCTCGAACACCTCGAACATCAGTGCATCGTTCGCCTGCGAACTCTCGATGGGCAGGTCGAGCGTGGCCGTCGGGAAGTTGGAGACGCAGATCAGGTCACCGCCGTCGGCCTGGTAATACTCCTGGCCGTCGGTGGGATCCTTCCAGAACACGCTGCCGGCGAACACCCAGTCGGCGTCGAGTGCCGCCCGCGTGTCCGTGGACCGGATCAGTTCCTGGGCCCGCCGCTGCTGCGGCCGCCCTGCGGCGTCGTGCCAGCGGACGAGAACCTCGACGGCCGGCCCCTGGGCCGCGGCGTAGTCGGGGTCGAACGACACGGGCCGGCCGGGTTCGAGGCCGATCGCGAGCAGCGCCGCGTGCACCAGCCGCGCGGGGGCATTCGTGGCCACGATCGCCTCGTGCTCCTTGCTGTGCTTCGGGCAGGCGAAGACCTCGATCATGCCCCGGTCGAGGGCGATCGCGCCGCCGACGATCACCTCCTTCCGCGCCGGATCGATCCAGATCTCGGCGTTGGGCGACAGCCGCGTGAGGTCGGGGTGGCGGTCGGCCGGCGCGGCGGCGACCTGAGCCGGCCCCTCCGCGCGAGCGGCACACGGCAGCCCCGCGGCGCCGGCGAATCCGAGGAGCGCCGGGGCCATGCCCCGGACCAGGCGGAGGATTCTCGACATGCGTTGCCCTCGATGGCGGGCGGTGGCTCCCGCTTCCGGCCTCCGATACCATACCGCCGTCCCCCGTCCCCTATCCAGGAAGCCCATGGTCGCCACGAACGAAGGCCGGCGGTCCAGCCGCACGCACGCGCAGAAGTCGAGGCGGGATCCTCAGGCCGCGGTGCCGGCCGACGACCATCCGGTGGCCAGCGGCGGGCTGCCCGCCAGCCGCGGCGCGGCCCCGGCCAGCAGGGCGAATCGGATCGTGCCGCCGCGGGTCTCTGCCCGGCAGGCGGAGCGGCGGATCCTGGCGGTCGCCGCCACGGTCGACACCCTGGAAGTCCGCGAGCGGTTGCGGCGGCTGGCAGGGCTCGTCAGCAAGGACGGTCGCAACGCGCGGCGGATGGCGTTTCTCGAGACGGCGATCGGGGAATGCCTCGATGACGTGACGCGATCGTCCTCGCCAGCCAGCCGCTGGACCTCGTGCGAAGCGACCACGTGGGCGCTGGCGTGGATGGCGCGAACCAAGCGGGCCGGCGGATCGGCCGGAGGCCTGCTGGAGCGGTTGGTCGGCCAGGCCCGCTCGGCCCAGCCGCTCCTGGCCTCGGGTGACACGCAGGCAGCGCGATTCGTGCTCGTGCTCGCGAAACTGTTCGCGGACGTCGAGGCCTGCCGCTGCCTGGAGGCTGGCGCCGCGGCGACGGTGGCCGCGGAGATCGAACGGCTCGTGTCGGCGGAGGGCATTCCCCACCTCAACGGCTCGTCCGCGATGGTGGAGCGGGTGATCCGCTGGACGTCGGTCCGCGAGATCGCCGGCGGCCCGGGCAGCGACGCCTGGTCGAAGGAGACGGAGCGCCGGTGGCGCAAGGCCGCCACCGCGGTGCTCCGTCTGCTCGGCGATCGGGGCCGCGCCCTCGCCGGTGCCGGACGGATGCCCGAGTCGCTGACTCGGCCGCTGCTCGACGCCCTGGCCGACTGCGGTCAGCGGCGGAAGCGGACGATCACCGCCCTGCGCCGCAACCGCGCTGCCGCGGACGGCCGCGGGCTCGTCGGCCGCGATCTCCACGATGCCGCCGCCGGCGTCGCCATCATCCGCACCGGGTGGGATCGCCGCAGCGTGCGGGTGATGCTCGACTATCGCCATCCCGTGCCGCGGCTGGAGATCGCCGTCGGCGACCGCCTGCTGGTGGACGGGCCGTGGCAGTGGGAGGCCTGGGCAGACGGCCGGTCGGTCGAGCCCGAAGCGGGATGGACGGTGTCGTGCTGGGAGTCGGACAAGAAGGCGACCTTCCTCGAGATCACGGCGCCCCTCGGCAGCGGGCGGCAGATCGAGCGGCAGGTGGTCGTGCTCCCCCAGGACCGGATCGTGCTCCTCGCCGATGCCGTGACCACCGTGGCGGCGCCGGCAGCCCTGCGGTATCGCGGCAGCCTCCCCGTGGCCGCGTCGCTCGACGTGGAGCCTGCGGCCGAGACCCGCGAGGTGGTCCTCGCCGACACGCGGCCGCGACTGCTCGCCATGCCGCTGGCGCTTTCGGAATGGAGGGCCGGTGGCGGCGGAGACTTCCGCGCGGAGGCGGGCGGGCTCGTGCTCGAGCAGGAGGGAACCCATCGGCTCTACGCGCCGCTCTGGCTCGACTGCGATCCGCGGCGGATCGGCCGTCCGCTCACCTGGCGGCAGCTGACCGTGGCCGACACCCGGATCATCCTGCCACGGCATCAGGCCGCAGGCTTCCGGGTGCAGACCGGGCTCGAGCAGTGGCTTCTCTACCGGGCGCTCGACGTGGCCCGGAATCGCACGCTGCTGGGCTGCAACGTGTCGTGCGAGTTCCTGCTGGGCCGCGTGCGGAAGCGCGGCGCGGTGGCCCGGACCCTCGAGATCCAGTGACACCATCATCGTGGAATCCATCCTCCGGGATCGCTGCCTTGCCAACCTCGCCGCGATCCGCGGCCGGATCGCCGCCGCCTGCCACCGGGCGGGTCGCGACGCAGCCGACGTCCGGCTGATCGCCGTCACGAAATACGTGGACGACGCGCTCACGCGGCTGGTGGCCGAGTCGGGCTGCCTCGACCTCGCGGAGAGCCGGCCGCAGCGGCTCTGGGAGAAGGCCGAGTCCCTCGCGGCCGCCGCGCTGCCGATCCGCTGGCACCTCGTCGGCCACCTGCAGCGGAACAAGGTGCGGAAAACCCTGCCGGTGGTGTCGCTCATGCACACGCTCGACAGCGCGCGGCTGCTGGCCGCGCTCGAGGCGGAGGCGGCGGCTGCCGGCCGGCCGTGCGACGTGCTCGTGGAGGTGAACCTGTCGCCCGACCCGACGCGGTCGGGAGCGGCGCCGGCCGAGGTCCCGGCGCTGGTTGGCGCTGCGGCGCGGTCGCCGCACGTCCGGCTCCGGGGTTTGATGGGCATGGCGAGCCACCCCGATTCGCCGGCCGCCGACGCCCGCCGCGACTTCGCCGGGCTCCGCGACCTCCGCGACCGGCTCGCGGCGGACGTGCCGGAGACCTCCCTGCACGAGCTCTCGATGGGGATGAGCGGCGACTTCGAAGCGGCGATCCTCGAGGGCTCGACGCTCGTGCGGATCGGCTCGGCGCTGTTCGAGGGACTGGTGGCCGGGTAATCGCCCGCGCAGTGGTCGGGGGTATCGGGGCCCAGAGCCGTGCGGTAGTCTGGTGAGGTGATCGTTCCCCCGCGCATGCGGCCCCGCCATGGATGATCCCGTCTCGGCCGTCGAACTGCGGCTCCACGTCGAGCGGATCGCGGACCATGCGGAGTTCCGGGAGTCGCCGCGGCACAGGCAACTCCTCCGCTACCTCGCGAATCACGCGATCGCGACGGGCGGGCGGAGCGTGTCGCCGCAGGCGATCGAGGCGGACGTGCTCGCCCGCAGTGCCGGGGGCCGCACGCGGGCCCTGACGCCCGCCACGGTGATGGTGAGCGATCTGCGGGACAAGCTCGCGAGGTATGCGGCCGAAGCGGGTCGCGGCGACGAGGTGCGGATCACGATTCCGCGGCGGGATTGCAGGCTGGAGGTGACGCGGGTCCGGCCGGCGACGCCTCCCGAGCGAGCGGCCCTTCCGCCGGGCACGCCGCGACCGCTCCTCATGGTGGTGGAGTTCGACGCCGAGCCCGCCGTGTGCAGCCTCGCGAAGCCGCTCGCCACGGCGATCAGCCTGCGGCTCGGAGACAGCCACGCGGTGATCCCTGCGGTCTCACGGCGGGAGATCGCCGCGCGGGGGCTGGCCGTCGAGCACGCGCCGGCTGCCTGGGACGCCGATGCGGCGGTCCACGGCATGCTAATGGCCCTGCCGGGCGAGCAGGATCTCGATGCCTCGATCGGCGCGTCGGTGCGGTTGATCGGCGCGGATGCGGCCGTGCTCTGGACGCTGTGGTGCGAGGAATCGCTCGCGGTGGGCAACGATCAGGCCATCGACCGTATGGCCGAAAAGATCGGCCGCTTCGTGGTGGACGGCATCAGCGTGAGCGGTCGGGGCCGCAACGACGCGACGACCAGCTGAGGCCGCGCTTCCCGGATGCTCGAGGTGCTCCCGTGGCCGCAGGTTTTCCCGTGGCCGCAGGTTTTCCCGTGGCCGCAGGTTTTCAACCTGCGGGTTCCTGCGTTGTGGGTGCGCCCCGCTCGGGACTACCCATGCCCGTCGCCGGACGCTCGCGTCGGGCATCGTGCCCTCCGCTCACTGCCTGTCCGCTGCGCTTCGCCATCGTGGCTGCGCTTGCTTCCAGAGCCCGGCTCTCGGGCACGGGCAGCCCCTCGCTTGCCGGTTGCAGACGGGCACAGGCTCTGTCGTGGCCGCACGTGCTCCCGTGGCCGCAGGTGCCCCCGTGGCCGCAGGTTTTCAACCTGCGGGTTCCTGCGTTGTGGGTGCGCCCCGCTCGGGACTACCCATGCCCGTCGCCGGACGCTCGCGTCGGGCATCGTGCCCTCCGCTCACTGCCTGTCCGCTGCGCTTCGCCATCGTGGCTGCGCTTGCTTCCAGAGCCCGGCTCTCGGGCACGGGCAGCCCCTCGCTCGCCGGTTCCAGACGGGCACAGGCTCTCCCGTGGACTGCGTCGCCGGATGCGACGCCCTCAGCTTCAGCTCGCCGGGGCCACGATGGCCCGGTGAGCGTGAAATCAGAGCGTGAATTCAGTCGAAGCGAACCTCGAGAATCTCGAGCTTCATCGTGCCCGCGGGCACTGCGATCGAGACCTTCTCGCCGACCTTCTTGCCGAGCAGGCCCTGGGCCAGCGGGCTGGCGACGTTGATCCGGCCGGCGTCGAAATCCTCCTCGCCGGCGCCGACGAGCACGTAGCTCTCCTCGTCGCCAAACTTGAGGTCCTTGACCACGACGGTGGCGCCGAACACCACCTCGTCGGTCGCCTCCTTGGCCCGTTCGACGATCACCGCCCGGGCGAGCTTGTCGCGGAGCACGTTGATCTTGGCCTGGAGCATGCCCTGGCTCTCGCGGGCCCCGTGATACTCCGCATTCTCGCTGAGGTCGCCTTCGCTCCGCGCCGCAGCGACCCGCTGGGCGAGCTTCGGCATCTCCACCGTCTCGAGCTGATCGACCTCGGCCTTGAGCTTGTCGTAGCCGGCACGCGTCATGGGAATGCGATCGGACATCTCACGCTCCTGGAATGGGCCCGCCGTCCGGCGGCCGCGCGGTGACGCCGTCAGGCCGACGTCGAGGATTCGGGCAAATAGAGCAGGCGACCACAGCTGCGGCAGGTGATGATCCTGCCGAGCATCACGTCCGACAGCATGTTGCCGGTGAGCTGCTGGTAGCATCCGCCGCAGGTCTGGCCGTCCACGGCGGTCATGCCGTCGGCCCCTTTCTGCTTGACGACGCGGTCGTATTTCTCGCGCACGTCCTCGGCGAGATCCTTCTCGGCGGTGAGAAGCTCCCCGCGGAGCCGCGCCACCTCGGCCTCGAGGCGGCCGGTCTCGGCCTTCACCTTGGCGTCGGCCTCGGCGAGAAGCTTCTTGGTCGCCTCGATCTCGAGTTCGGCAGCGGGCACGGCCGGCTTGAGCGTGTCGATCCGCTCGAGGGCCTCGATGATCTCGTCCTCGAGAACCCGCGTCGCCATCCGGTCGGCGGCGATCTGGTCGCCGAGGGTCTGGTATTCGCGGTTGGTCTTGCAGGCGTTGCGCTTGCCCTCGAGATCGGCGATCTTCACCTCCGCCGACTTCAGCTGGAGCTGCTTCTGATCGGCGACGAGCCGTGCCTTCTTGACCTCGTCGGCTGCGGCCGCCTTCTTGGCCTCGGCGGCCTGCACCTGCTTGGTGCGGACGGCGACGGTCCGCGGGCCGGCGGCGAGTTGGTCCGCGAGATCCGCCAGTTGGCGGTGCATGCGGTGCAGGGTACGGAGCGTTCCGGCGGTGACGGCGACGGTCATGCGGATAGATTCCAGGGCGGGGCGACTTCCCGCCCGTGGTCGGGAGTTTACCAGACGAGGGGGCCGGAAAAAGCCGCGGGCCGGACGCCGCGGCGACGTCCGGCCCGCTCGATTCCGTGGGGCGAAAGCCTCGTCAGCCGACGGAGGGCTCCATGAAGTTCTCCAGCTGCCGGGCGCGGACCGGATGCTGAAGCTTCTTGACGGCCTTGGCCTCGATCTGCCGCACCCGCTCACGGGTGACGCGGAAGATGCGGCCCACCTCCTCGAGCGTGTAGGTGTAGCCGTCGGTCAGGCCGTACCGCAGCCGGATGATCTCCCGCTCACGATAGGTGAGGGTCTTGAGCAGCGACTCGATCTTGTCGCGGAGCAGGCCGTGCGTGGTGGAGGCCGCGGGGCTGGCCACGCCCACATCCTCCACGAACTCGCTGAAGCTCGCGTCTTCGCTCTCGCCCACCGGCCGGTCGAGGCTCATCGGCTGCCGGCCCATTTCCAAAACGCGGCGGGCCTCCTCGAGCGGCACCCCCGCGGCCTCGGCGATCTCCTCCGGCGAGGGCTCGCGGCCGAGCTCGTGGAGCAGCTTCTTGGCCGTGGTCCGCAGCTTCGAGAGCACGTCGATCATGTGCACCGGGATGCGGATCGTGCGGGCCTGGTCGGCGATCGCCCGGGTGATCGCCTGCCGGATCCACCAGGTGGCGTAGGTGGAGAACTTGAAGCCGCGGCGGTACTCGTACTTGTCCACCGCCCGCATCAGGCCCGTGTTGCCCTCCTGGATGAGGTCGAGGAACGACAGCCCGCGGTTGCGATACTTCTTCGCGATCGAGACCACGAGCCGGAGGTTGGAGGCCGAGAGGTTCCGCTTCGCCGCCTCGTATTCCACCTTCAGCTTCTCGAGGATCTCCACCCGGGTCCGCAGCGACCGCGGGCTCTCGAGCGTGGTGAGCATCAGGTCGCGGAGCTCCTTCCGCATGTCGGCGCGGTCGTCGCAGGAGAGCTGCCCGGCCTTGATGGCCCGGAGATCGGCCTGGAGCCGGTCCATCCGCGACGACATGCCGCGGAGGATCTTCACGAGCGGCTGGACCCGCCGGGTGCGGAGGCTGAGTTCCTCGACGAGGTGCAGCGACTTCACCCGCAGCCGGCGGAAGCGGAGCCGGGCGGCCCGCACGTCCTCGGGGCTCGTCCGCGTGCTGATCAACTTGCGGAACTCCCCTCGGCTTTCGTCCATCAGGTGATCGAGCGTGGCGAGGTTGTGCGGCATCCGGGCCTGAATCTGCTCCTTGGTGAGCCGCTCGGTCAGCGAGACCTTGATCGTGCGGTCGAAGGGCAGCTTCCCCTCGTGCACCTTGCGGAGCGTGTCCACCGTTGCCTGCAGGGAATAGGCGCAGCCGAGGATCGCCCGACGAAACCGCTTCCGCGTGACCTCGATCCGCTTCGCGAGGGAAATCTCCTCCCGCCGCGAGAGGAGCGGAATCTCCGCCATCTGGGCGAGGTACATCCGGATCGGGTCGTTGGCGGCGTTGGACGGGGGCGTGGTGATCGCCTCGTCGCGCCGGGGCTGCGGCGCGGCGACGATCACCGTGGTGGTGGCCGACTCCGCCCGGGGCTCGGGGGGCGTGTCGACCAGTTCGATGCCCTGCTCCTCGAGCGCCACCAGGAGGGTGTCGATCTTCTCGGGATCGACGGCCTCGTCGGGGAGGTAGGCGTTGACCTGATCGAACGTCAGGTAGCCGAGTTCCCGGCCCAGCGTGATCAGGGTGGCCAGCTCCGCGTCACCATGGCCCGCGACGGGACGGGGCGGGGCGGTCTGGGGGAGGCCAGGGTCGGACATGGACATACGATTCTTCATGGCTGCGGTTCTCCTTCACCATCCTAGCTCGCTCGCCGGCCGCCCCCCGATCCGACGGCGAAGGCTCCGTCGGATCGACTGCAGCGACGAGTCGGACGCCCTCACCCCTCCTTGGGTTCGGAAGCGGCCTGTACGGAACACGGTGCGACCTCGTCCGGCATCCCCTGCGCCACCCGCCGTTCGGCGAGGAGTCGCTCGAGAACTTCGGCCTCGGATCGCGAGTCGAGTCGGTTGGTCTTCAGGGCTCGGGCGGACACGTGCGCCTGCCGCTCGGCGGCCCGGCGGCGAAGCGCCTCGGTGAAGTGGCCGACCCGTTCCCGCGGATCGAGGCCTCCCCGCTCGGCCCCCGACTCGTCGACGGCGACGAGCAGGCTCTGGAGCGCGGGATCGACGAGTTCCATGAGCAGGTCGGCGAGCGCCACGCTGCGGCCCTCGGCATGCAGCCGGCCGGCGGCCTCGATCACGGTGCGGCAGGCGGGCGTCTCGACGTCGGCGGCCCCCACCTCGCGGATGATCAGGCCCACGCTGTCGGGCACGCCGACGAGCACCTCGAGCACCTCGCGGTCCCACGCGGGCAGGCGGGTGGACGGGAACGCGTCGGCCGCAGCCGGCCCGTTGGCGGTGGCCGTGGTGCCCCGCATCTCCAGCATCCGGGTTCGAAGCACGTCGCGGGAGAGGCCGAAGCGGCGGGCGAGCCGTCCGAGGATCTGGTCCTCCCGTAGGCGCGCCTGCGAGCCGGTCAGGCTCGACCGGCTCCCGGCCGCGGCGAGCGCCTTGAGCACGCTTTCCACCGACGCGAGGGCCGCATCGTCGCCGGCATCGACCGCCAAGCCCGCCAGCACCTCGTCCATCCGGTAGTCGAGCGGATCGCAGGCCGAGGCCACGAGGGCCTCGAAGGCGTCGCGGCCCTGCTCGAGGATCAGCTCGCAGGGATCGACGCCGGAGGGCATCCGCGCGATCCGCACGTCGATCGGCTCGGCGAGGAGCACCTCCAGCACCTCGTTGGCCCGGCGCCGCCCGGCGTCGTCGCCGTCGAGCACGAGGATGATCCGGTCGGCATACCGCCGCAGCAGCTTGGCGTGCCGCTCGCCGAGCGCGGTGCCGAGCACCGCGACCACGTCGTCGATGCCCGCCTGCCGCGCGGCGAGGCAGTCGGTGTAACCCTCGACCACGATCGCCCGGCGGGAATCCGACATCGCCTCGCGGGCGGTGTCGAGCCCGTAGAGCATCGAGCTCTTGGAAAACAGCGGCGTTTCGGGGGAGTTGATGTATTTGGCGGAATCGGGCCGGTCGCCGGGCAGCACACGGCCGCCGAAGGCCACGCACCGCCCCTGCGGATCGCGGATCGGAAAGATGACCCGGCCACGGAAGCGGTCGTAGTGGCCCGAGCGGTCGTCTCGCTCGATGGCGAGCCCAGCCTTGACGAGGTCGTCTCGGCCCATGCCCGCGGCCGCCGCTTGGCGAAGGAGCCAGTCCCACGCCTGCGGGGCGAAGCCGAGCTGGAAGTGGTCGATGGTGTCGGCCGACAGGCCGCGGCCCCGGAGATAGTCGCGGGCGGGGGCGGCCTCCGGCGCCGACTTCAGGCAGCCGCAGAACCGCTCGGCGGCCCAGGCGAGGACGGTGCGGAGTGCCGCCTTCTCGTCGGTGGGCAGGCCGCCACGACCGCGCGGCAGATCGATCCCGGCACGGTCCGCGAGCTGCTCCAGAGCCTCGCGAAACTCCACCTTCTCCATTCGCATCACGAACGAGAACACATCGCCACCGACGTCGCAGACCCAGCAGCGGTAGGTCTGCCGCTCCGGATTGACCTGCAGGCTGGGGCGGGAATCCTCATGCCACGGGCAGAGCCCGGTCATGGCCTTGCCCTGACGCCGCAGCGAAATGTACGACCCGACGACATCGACGATGTCGACGGCCTCGCGGACCCGCTCTTTGACGTCGTCCCGCGGCGGCGATGAAGGCTGAAGCGGCACGAAAGAGGCCTGGAAATGCGGGAGAAAAAGGGATGCCGTCAGGTGACCGTCGCAATCTATGCCTGGCCCAAAACGGGGTCAACGCCAGGAAATGGCTGCGCAGTCGCCCCAGCTTGCCGCGGCCGGCGGCCACGCGGGATTCGGGCGGCCGCTAGGGCTTCTTGGCGGGCTTGCGGAAGCGAGGATCCTTCTTCTTGTCTCGCGAGAGGACGTAGGCGACCAGGTCGAGCACTTCGCTTTCGTTGAGCTGGTCCATCAGACCGGCCGGCATCAGCGACGTGGTGGATGGGGTGATCTCCTCGATCGCGGAGCGGGGGATCTCGACGATCTTCGTCGCGTCTTCGGGATCGGTGACCACCGTGATCCGCTCGGGCGACTCCGCCACGATTCGCCCCGTGACGACCTTGCCGTCGGCCGTTTGCACGACGCTGGCCCGATACTGGTCGGAGACCACGCGGCTCGGCTCGAGGATCGCCTCGACCATGTCCTTGACCTGGAACCGCCCGCCCGCCTGGGTGAGGTCGGGGCCCGTCGAGCCCCCGTCGCCCGCGAACCGGTGGCAGACGATGCACCGCGCCGCCGCGAAGGCCCGCTTGCCATGCTCGAAGTCGCGAGCGCCGGGCTGCAGCCCCGCTTCCGCCCGCGCCAGGACCTCGGCGACCGTCCACTTCCGGCCCGGGCCCTCCGGCTTCGGCAGCGGCGGAGGCACATAGGGCTGGCGGATGCCGGTCGCCTCGAGCGCCAGTTTCTCGGTGTCGCTGAGTCCCTCGAGGCTCTCCGTTTCGATGTTCACGAGGAACTTCTGGAAGCTGTTGCCGCCTCCCCATTCGCGGCTCCGGGCGAACCAGTCGAGATAGGCCTTGCGGTCCTCGGGCGACCACGCCTCCTTCTCCTTCACGGTTCGCAGCGCGTAGGCGTAGTGGATCTGGATCAGGTCACTCCGCCGCTCGAGCGACGAGCGGACTGCCGAGCCGTAGGTGGCGTTGCGTTCGACGAGGCGGCGGAGGTCGTCCTCGTCGGGGGCGAGGTTGGTCTGGCCGGCCGACTCGGTCGGGGCCGCGAGCATGCTCACGAGCCGCGGCACGATACCCGGCGCCCGGACGGCGACGAGCAGGCTGGAGAGCTCACGGTCGAGGTCGAAGGAGCCGGACGGAAACCAGGGAGCCACCTTCTCGGCGATCCGCGCCTTCACCTCGGGCGGGGGATCGCCCAGCCGAACGATGGCCAGCTCGCAGGCCCGGGCGAGATCGAGCCGGCCGGCGTCGTCGAGCCGCTCCAGGTCGATGCCGTCGAGGGCGGCAAGGATCGCGGGCTGGTCCGCCGGCTCGCCCTGGCGTGCCACCGCAATGGCCGCGGTGATCCGGCCCGCCGGATCGGGATGCGCGAGGGCCCGGTCCCGCCAGAGGGCGAGCGGCTGGTGCTCGAGGGCAACCCGAGCGGCATAGCGGATGAAGCGGTCGGGATGCGACAGGTGCGGCAGGGCGGTCGCGATGGCGGCGGCCGGATCGTCAGCCCGTCGATGGCAGGCCTCGAGGTCGCGGCGGAGCCGGCGGTCGGCCGAGCCGGCCGCGTCGCGGGCATCAACGGCGACGGTCGGCTCGGAGCCCGTGTACCGCACGCGGAAGAGCTCGCTCTCGCCGCCGCGGCCGCCGACCGTGAAGTAGAGGCAGCCGTCGCGGCCCACCGTGGCGTCGGTGAGGGGCAGGGGAGTCCGCGTGAGGAACTCCTCCTTTCGCCCCACGTAGGTCGAGCCGCGGGGCTCGAGGTGGATCGCATACATCGTGCCGAACGTCCAGTCGCAGGCGAACAGCGCCCGCTGGTAGGCCGCCGGAAACGCCGCCCCGGAGCCGAAGGTGACGCCCACGGGCGATCCCGGGCCGATGTCGACGAGCGGCGGAAGGCTGTCGGGGAACGCCGCGGGCCACTTGCCGCTGCCGCTTCGCCAGCCGAGTTCGCTGCCGCTGGTGGCGTGGTTGATCCGCGTGGGGCGATACCAGGGCAGCCCGAAGTCCCACTCCATGTCGGAGTCGTAGACGAACAGTTCGCCGTCGGCGTTGAACGCCATGTCGTAGGCATTGCGATAGCCGGCGGTCCAGACCTCCCATGCCTTGCCGTCGCGGTCGGTGCTGACGACATAGCCGCCGGGCGCGAGGATGCCGACGGCGTGGCCGTTGGCGTCCCACATCCGCGGGATGATCTGATCCTCGTCCCAGTTGGCCGGCAGGCGGCTGGTGGCATCGGCCGGCAGCGACGTCCGCCGCTGCTCGGTGCGGATGCCTCCCATGGTCTGCGGCGGGGTGACGTTTTCGACCTCGAAGGGGAGCCGGGTGTGGTTGCCGCAGATCACGAACAGCCGGTCACCTGCGGGCTCCCGCAGGATCGCGTGCGGTCCATGCTCGCCCCCGCCGGGGAACTCGCGGAGCTTCTCCACGCGGTCGGGCATGTCGTCGGCGTCGGAGTCGGTCACCCGATAGAGCCCGCTGCCGGGGCCGCCGTTGCAGACCACATAGAGGGCATCGAACGCCCAGAGCAGCCCCTGGGCGGAGGTGAGCGCCGCGGGAATCCGCTCGACCCGCGTGGGGGCGGAGCCATCGAGCGGCGCGGGCGTGATCCGCACGAGCCCTTTGTCTCCCTGATCGCTGGCGATCAGCCGGCCCTTGGCGTCGGTCGTGAGGCAGACCCACGAGCCCAGGTCGTCCTTGGGGACGGCGAACATCCGCTCCACGACGAAGCCCGCCGGCACGGTGAACGCCGCGCCGAGCGGGCCGGGGGCCGCCGGGTCCGACTCGTCGCCGGCGAACCGCACCGGCATCTCGGTCGGCGGTTGCTCCCACGTTTGGCGGGCGACCTGATCGGCGGCCCGTGCCGCACCGCTTGCCAAGGCTGCAAGCACAGCCAGGATCGCGATCCCGCGCGTCATGGGCGGTGACGCCTTCATCACGACAGCAGCCGGTCCACGCTCTCCAGCAGCCGATCCATGGCAAACGGCTTGCGGATGTAGTCATCCACGCCGAGCATCTCGGCGTAGGCCTTGTGACGACTCCCCTCGTTCGCGGTGATCATGATCACCCGCATCGGATTGGGGCGGCTGCGGCGAAGTTTCTCCAGGACGAGAAACCCGCTCCGCTTGGGCATCATCATGTCGAGCACGACCAGATCGGGCTCTTCGCCTTCGGCCAGCACCAGTCCCTGGTTGCCGTCGCGGGCCACGAGAATCTGGTACCCGCGGGACTCGAGCACCGCCCGCATCGACTCGACGATCTCGGGATCGTCGTCCACCAGCAAGATCCGCCGGCCCGGCTTCGTGGACGGCGTGGCGGCCGGGGCCGGGGCCGGCTCGGCTCCGCCTTCCACCGCACGCGTCGCCTTCTTCGCTGCCCGTTTGACTGCCATGATTTCCGAGTCCTGCGTCGTGATCATCGAACCGAGTCGTCTCGATCGTATCACGCCACCGATTCAGGGGCCAACGCACGCCGCGTGAGCCGCGGGCCGCCGAGGCAGCAGGCGGCGCCGATCAGGCCCACCGCGGCGCCGCAGGCGACGTCGCTCGGGTAATGGGCCGACGTCACCACCCGCTGGGTGGCCGTCGCCGCGGCCAGCAGGGCGAACAGCACCCACCCGTGCGGGTAGCGCCAGGCGAGCGCGGCGGCGAGCCCTGCGGCCACCGCGGAGTGGCCCGACGGAAAGCTCATCAGGTCGGCGAGGTGCGGTTTCTCCACCGCGAGAGCACCGTCGCCGAAGGTGCCAAGCCACGAGGCCGCGGTTGCCAGGTCGGCTGCCCGAGGCCGAACCCGTTCGACAGAGACCTTGATCACGTCGGCCAAGAGCCCGCCGAGATACGTCGCGGCGATCATCCGCGCGAAGGCCCGCTCGCCGACACCGAATCGGCCCGGGGCCGGGAGACGGAGCGTGCGGTCGAGCACCACGACCGCGATCAGGGCGATGGCGGCGCCGAGCGAGTGTCCGGAGATTTCCAGCAGGTTGATCAGCCGGCCCAGTTCGCCGGGGATGCGGTTGGCCTTGCACCACGCTGCGACGGGGAGGTCGATCAGGAAGGCGGCGGCGCCCACGGCCAAGAGTGCGGTGGCCAGTCCCAGGAGGGCCATCTGAAAGGCCGTGATCGGCCGGCGGGCGGCGGAAACGTGGCGGGTGACGGTCATGGAAATAGTGTGGCAGACCCCTGCGACGAGCGTCGAGAGGGCTTTCGCCGCGTGGCGGCGGCGACACGGTCTGTTCGCCGCGTGGCGGCGGCGACACGGTCTGTTCGCCGCGTGGCGGCGGCGTTATTGCCAGAGGCTGCGGTCGAGAAGCCGGTAGTTGATCGCCTCGCAGACGTGGGCACAGCCGATCATGTCGGCCGCGTCCAGGTCGGCGACCGTGCGGGCCACCCGGAGCACCTTGTCGTGGGCCCGAGCCGACAGCCCGAGGTCGGCAACGGCGGCCCGCAGCAGCTCCACGGCCGCCGGCTCCATCCGGCAGTGCTCGCGGATCTCCCGGCTCGTCAGCCGCGCGTTGCAGCGGGTGGCCACACCCGCGGTCGTGCCGAACCGCGCCGCTTGCCGGGCCCGCGCGGCGAGCACGGCCTCGCGCATCTGGCCGCTCGATGTGCCGGCCCGCGATGCCGCCAGCTCTCGAAACGGCACGGCGGGCACTTCGAGATGGATGTCGATCCGGTCGAGCAGCGGTCCGGAGATCTTGCCCATGTATTTCTCGACCTGCGGCCCCGTGCACTGGCAGGCCCGCCGCGGGTCGCCACGGTAGCCGCACGGACAGGGATTGAGCGCCGCCACGAGCATGAAGTCGGCCGGGAAGCGGGTGGTCGAACGCGCCCGGCTGATGGTGACCGCCCCCTCCTCGAGCGGCTGTCGCATCACCTCGAGCGTGCGCCGCTGAAACTCCGGGAGCTCGTCCAGAAACAACACGCCGTTGTGAGCCAGTGAGATCTCACCCGGCATCGGGATCGAGCGGCCTCCCACGAGCCCCGCTTCGGAGATCGTGTGGTGCGGGGCGCGGAAGGGCCGGGTCGCCATCAGGGGCTGGCCGGGCTGCATCAGCCCCAGCGCGCTGTAGATCCGCGTGGTCTCGATCGACTCGGCCGCCGAGAGCGGCGGCAGGATCGTGGGGATCCGCTTGGCGAGCATCGTCTTGCCGCCGCCGGGCGGGCCGACCATCGC
>JBBAVS010000043.1:0-28430 GCA_040397585.1 Pirellulales bacterium | reverse complement strand
CGCTTTCTGAGTCAGGAAGCCCAATCGCGTGAGCGATGGGGATAGAGTCGTGCGGACGGCGATCGTACCGCTGACGCGGTTACGCTTCCCGAATCAGAGCTTCAAGCCCCAGACCGGTCCTGGGGCGCGGTTGCGGCGGATCGGCCGGAGCCGCTCGAGCACGGCGGCCTGCGGCGGAACCGTCACGGGCGTGAACGTGCCGCCGTGGGCGGTGGCGATGGCGACGAGATTCTGGTTGAAGCCCTGCTGCCGTCGCAGCCTGTCGGGGTCGAGCTGCCCCGTCCGCCGGTCGAGCACTCCCTGCTGCATGCCGAAGGTGTGGACGGCGGCACCGCCGAAGTCGGCGGACGCCACCCGATCGACGACGCTCGCGGCATGCTCGCCGTCGGAGAGGAAGTACACGACCTCGGCGCCGGCTCGTTGGGCGAGCCTCACGGCCTCGTCGATTCCCTGTCCGCCGCCACACATCTCCACCGTGGCGAGCCAGGCGCGAAGCCGCTGCTTGTTTTCGGGGGTTGCCGGCTGAAGCGCCTCCACCCGCTCCGGATGCAGAAGCGGATAGGCGGCGTCGCTGAAGAAGATCACGAAGAACGACTGCTCGGGCCGCAGCGACTCGACCGCCCGCGCCAGTTCGTCGAGGACCGCGTGGAAGCCGCCGTCGCGGTAGCTGTTGGAGTTGTCGCAGATGAAGCAGACCGATTGGCCCTGACCCGTGCGGCCGAAGAAGGAGCCACCCCCCGGCTGGCCCCCGCCCGCTGCACCACCTCCGCGGCCTCCCGCTCCGGACTGCCCTTCGCCACCACCCACGCCACCGACGACCGCCAGCGCGTCCTCGGCCGTGAACGATGCGGGCGTCACGGCGGTCGCGTCGGCGGCGAAGGCCGCGTCGTCGAGCGCCACGTTGTCGATCGCGATCGCTGCGGTCGTGGCGGCTGCGAACTCCGGGAGCGCCTCCGCGGCCGGCTCGCTCTCGGCCGGCGGCTCATCGCTCGCTTCGAACTCGACCGGAGTCAGCTCCTCGACGAACGGCTCGTCGGTGCCGCCGAGTGTGAGCACGGGTCGCCGGGGCTTCGCCTCCGCCGCGACGAAGAAGAGCGCCAGCCCGAGGATTACCACGACGTTCAACGCGGCGCTCGCGACCGCGGGCATGAACGGCCGGAGCCGACGGCCGACGTCCGGGGCGATCGGTGGCTTTGAAGCCGCGACCGCCGCCGTGCCGCGCGGCCGCTTCCGCCGCGGTCGCGGGGAGGATGGCTTGGGCGTGGTGGCCCGCCTTGCATCGGCAACGGTGGCTCGGGGCGAAGGAGCTGTGCCCGCGGTCTTCGCCGGGCGGCGCGTGTTCTCCGAGGCTGCGGTCACGACGGCCGCGGCCGCGGCGAGATCCTCCGTGGACGTCCTGACGTCGGCCAGACGGTCGGCAAGCTCGGGAGGAACCGGGGTGCCCTCTTCGCCCATGAGCCCGGCCAGTTCGGCGGCCCGCTCGGAGATCCGCCGCCCGAGGTCCGCGAGATCGCCCAGCAGCGACGCCAACCGTGAGTCATCGCGCGACATCGGCCTGTTCCTGAAGGCTCGCCCCGCCGGCGTCATGGACGACCCCCGGCGGAGGATACCCCACCGTATCACTGGGAACCCCCCTCCTCAAGCCTCGGGCTCGCGTTCACGCGGTACGCTCGCTCGCCGGGATGGCGAGCGTGGCGACCGCGGTGAACCTTGGCTTCACCACCGGTCGCCCGAGCGTGAACGGGCCATGGATGGCCGTTCACGCGGTGAAATTCAGCTCTGCCCAGGTCGTGGGGTCGCCGTCCCAGGGGTATTCCGGCGGTGCGAAGCAGGGCACCTTGCCGAGGCGGCGGTCGACGAGTGCGGCGAAGAAGCCAAGCGTCGGGACTTCCGCCGGATCCCACCCGGGGAGGGCCGCCGCGGTGATCCAGGCGTCGATCCGCCAGCCGTCTGCGGTGGACGTCGATTCGATCGCGATGGCCCCGGCCGGGAGTTCGGCCGGCACTTCGCTCGTCCGCGGGATCGCTGCCGCGACGGCGGCCGGCTTGTCGGCGAGGCGGCCGCCGCCCGTGGGCAGGAGGGCGAGCCGGCGGCAGAAGCGGCCGGCGCGATGGCTGTCGCCGGTCGGCCGCGTCGCGATCCAGAGGTGCAGGCCGTCGCTGTCTTCCGGCCGCGTGGTGTGGCACCACCGCGACGTGCCCACGCCCCGCGCCACTGCCCGCACGGCGAGGCCGTCGGGGTTCCAGGCCATCCAGAGGTCGAGCAGGTCGGGCACCCCGGCCACGTCGGCGAACGACGGCAGCCGGCAGGTGTCGTCGAGGCCCGACTTCGCGGGCGGCCAGAGCGTGTCGCGGCGAGGGCAGGAGAGCCGCAGCTTGAAGAGGGCGGCGGGATTGACGAGTGGGCCCATGCGGCACGGAGAGGGTGCGGTGGTGCGGATCGGGCAACGCCGAAGGGCGCGCCGGAGTGTCCTATAGTAGCAGTGCCGTGGGCTCGGCCATTCGCCGCCCGGGGTCCTCCTGTTCGGATCGTGACGAATGCGCGTGCTCGAGATCGCCAGCGAGGCCGTTCCGTTCGCCAAGACGGGGGGGCTCGCCGACGTTGCCGGCGCCCTGCCCGAGGCCCTGGCCGGCCTGGGCTGCGATGTGGCCGTGGTGCTTCCCGCCTATGCGGAAGCCCTCGGCCAAGGGCTGCCCATCGAGCCTGCCGGGATCGAGTTCGACGTTCCGATTGGCCGGGGAACGCGGCGGGCCCGGATCCTGCGGTGCCGGCGTGCGGGCCAGCGGGCCGACGTCTACCTCGTAGCCAACGACGAGCTCTATGACCGGCCCACGCTCTACGGCGGCTCGAGCGACTACCCCGACAACGCCGAGCGGTTCATCTTTTTCTCGCGCGCGGCCCTGGAACTCGCGTGCCGGCTCGGCGGCCCGTGGGACATCCTCCACTGCCACGACTGGCAGACCGGTCTCGTGCCCGCCTACCGTCGCCTGCTGTTCGGAGCGCATCCTGCGGTCGCGGACGCCCGCACGGTGATGACGATCCACAACATGGCCTACCAGGGCCTGTTCTGGCACTGGGACATGCTCCTCACCGGCATCGACTGGAGCCACTTCACTTGGCGGGAGATGGAGTTCTACGGCCAGCTCAACCTCCTGAAGACGGGCATCGTGTTCGCGGACGCCGTGAGCACGGTGAGTCCGACCTACGCCGAGGAGATCCAGGCGACGCCGGGCGGCTGCGGGCTCGAAGGCCTGCTCGCCGCGCGGCGGGATTCGCTGGTGGGGATCGTCAACGGCATCGACACCACGCTCTGGGATCCGGCCGCCGATCCCTTCCTGCCCCGCGGCTTCAGCGCGGCCGATGCGACCGCAGGCAAGGCGGCGGCCCGCGCGGCGCTCGCAGCCCGGCTCGGGCAAGGAGCCCCCGACCAGCGGCCGCTGGTCGCGTTCGTCGGTCGGCTCGTCGAGCAGAAGGGCATCACGCTGATCCTCGACGCGATGGCGAAGCTCGCCGGTAGCGGGCGGGTGCGGTTCATGGTGCTGGGCTCCGGCGGCCACGAGGAGCAGGAGGCGCTGCGGCGGATGGCGAAGGCGTTCCCCGGCACGATCGACGTGGTGATCGGGTTCGACGAGAGCCTCGCTCATCTCGTGCAGGCGGCCGCCGACATCACCCTCGTGCCCAGCCGGTTCGAGCCCTGCGGCCTGACGCAGCTCTATGCCCAGCGCTACGGCTCGATCCCCGTGGTGCGGGCCACCGGTGGCCTGGTCGATACCGTGGTCGATGCGACGCCGGAGACGATTCGGGACGGCACCGGCACCGGCTTCGTGTTTCAGGGCTTCGACGCGGCCGGCCTCGAGCATGCGCTCGGCCGGGCGCTCACCGCCCACGACGACCGGGCGGTGTGGCCGCGGCTCGTGGACAACGCGATGCGGCGGGATTGGTCGTGGCAGGCGAGCGGCCGCGAATACCTCCGGCTGTTCGAGCGGGTGCGGCCGCGGGCGTAGCCCGGGCCTGACCGCTGTGGTTCGGGTCGGCGACGGGCGGCAAGCTGGGCAATCTGCATCCGACCCTGCGCCAGTGGCGGTCGTGTTCGCGGCCGTGCGACCCGTGCGACCGATACCACAGTTATGAATCGCATCATCGTCGGCGTGGCATTCCTGACGCTCTGGTCCGTCGCCTCCGCCGGGGAGCCGTGCGGAGCGTGCAGCCACTGCAAGAAGACGGCGGCGGGCAACGAGACGCCCTACGGCGACACCGGGTGCGGCCCGCGGTACTGCGGCGCGAAGCACGAGGAGTGTTGGGCACCCGATCCGTGCGATGCCTGTGCGCGGTGGAAGGGCTGCAACGGCGCGCGGCAGATGCCCGAAAAGCTCGCTCCCTGGCAACTGCCGCCGGGCCGCGGCTTCCAGAGCGGGGCCGACGTGGGCTACCGCGCGGCGCCGTGCGGCACCTGCAATCCCTGCGGGCCAAAGTTTCCCTGGATCCTCTGACGTTCAGCCACGAGTGTGGCGGCGTACGTGATCTCGTCGCCCCGGTCGCGGCAGGCGCGGCGGAGGAGTTCCCATTCGCCCGAGGCGGCCGCGAGGTCGACGAGCGGGGGCAGGGCACCCGCGGCCTGCAGAACGCTGGGCATGCCGCGGTCGTCGCGGGGCCGCGCCAGGGCCGCGTGCAGCGCCTCCGCGGGCCGGCCGAGCCGGGCGAGCAGCAGCACGAGCACGTCGTGCGGCAGGCCGCCCGCCTCGGGTTCGGCCGTCGCCGCCGCCGTGCGGAAGCAGCGGAGGGCGCGATCGACGTCGATGCCGAGCTGGCTGCCGTAGAACAGCCGCGACGCCTCGCCGACGTTCTCGAACGGAGGCTCGCCGGGGTAGGCGAAGTCGGCCGGGAGGCGGCAGGCGTAGCAGGCCAGTTCCCAGGCGCGGCGGATCGTCGGCTCGTCGTCGCAGATCCGCGCGATCCTGAGCACCGACTGCAGGTGGGAGATGTCCACGTGCAGTCCGATCTCCGCGGGGGCGTAGGCGTCGAGGAGATCGGCCATCGCGGTCGGCGCCGGGAGGGCGGCGGCACGGGCCTCGAGGTCGCGACGCAGGCTCGCGGTCAGCTCGTCGTGGAGATGGGCCACGAGCACGCTCGCGGCGGGCCGCTGCCGGCCGGCCGGCAGCCGCGACACCGCCTGCTCGAAGGCGGTGATGGCGTTGCACGTGCCCTGCGTCGCCAGCACGATCTCGATGCCGAGCGCCGGGTCGGCCGCATCCCAGAGGACGACGCCGAGGATCTCCTGGAGCAGGCGGTCGGCGTCTTCGTCGGCCGGCGCCATGGCCAGCCGTGGCCGCGCGAGGGCGGCGAGCCGGGCTGCCACCTCGGCTGGCTCGGCGGCCGCGCGGAGATACATCCAGCCGGCCGCGATCTGGCCCTCCTCGAGGAGCGGCCAGCCCGCCTCCCGGCAGGCGGCCAGCGACCGGGCGTCGAAGGCGTCGCGGAGGTGCGCCGGCACGTCGCCCGGAGTGCCGACCGGCGGCAGTCCGCAGGCGACCCGCGCCTGGATGATCCGCGCGTCGAACAGGGCATGCCATCGCTTTCGCGCGGCGAGCGATCCGGAGAGCGCGTCGAGCATCGCGTCGCAGCCCTCGGTCGCGCAGCTGTGGGCGAGCTCGGTGAAGCGATCGACTTCGGTCATCGCGGCTGCTCCCGCTGGCGGACCGACTCGTAGGCGAGCACGGCGGCCGTCACCGAGAGGTTGAGGCTGTCGGCGATGCCGTGCATCGGCAGTCGCACGCTCGTGAGGCGGATCGCGCCGCTGGCGGCGGCCGCCCCCCACGCCGTCGAGAGGCCGTGGGCCTCGCTGCCGAGCACGAGCGCCGCGGTGCCGCGGAGGTCGGCCTCGTGCCAGAGCCGCGCGCCCTCGGGCGTGGCCGCGACGACGTCCCGACCCTCCCGGCGACACCAGTCGATCGCCTCCGCCGTGGAGGACGTCGCCACGGGCATCGAGAACACGGTGCCCAGGCTCGCGCGGATCACGGCGGGATTGGCGACGTCGGTCCGAGCGTCGCAGACGATCACGCCGCCGAGGCCCGCCGCATCGGCCGTGCGGAGGATCGCCCCGAGGTTGCCCGGCTTCTCGACCCCCTCGATCACGAACACCGGCCGGTCGGCGGCCAGCCGCACGTCGGCGAGCGGCCGGGAGCCGAACCGCACCACGCCCACCACCCCCTCGTTGCGGCCGCCGAACGCGACCCGCTCGAAGGCCTTCTCCGACACGCTCGCGACCCGCGTGCCCCGGGCGGCGAGGGTCGCCAGCCAGGCGGCGAGCGTCGCGCCGTCGGCAGCGGTCACGATGTCGTGCAGCCGGCGGGCATCGACGAACGCTTCGACGATCTCCACGCCCGACGCCGCGGCCCGCGCGAGTTCGCGGCGGCCGTCCACGAGCGTGAGGCCGGTGGCTCGTCGTTCATCGCCGTCGCGGAGGGCCGTCGCCTGCTTGATCCGTGGATTGGCCGGACTCGTGATGGTTTCAGAGGCAGTCATGCGGCAGGATTGAGACGGGCGAACCCGCCGAGGGTGAGCGTGCGGCCCGATTCGTCGTGGAGGTCGAGCGAACCCGACTCGAGCCGGCCGGACAGCGGGTGCTCGGCGGCGGCGAACGCGTCTTCCAGTGTGGCCCGCAGCCGCTCCGGATGCCAGCCGGGCGAGTGGCAGGTGAGGAGCACGGGGCCCGGTGCCGCCGGGTCGAGCACGCGGGCGATGTCGGCGAGCAGGCCCGCGAGGTGACGGTCGATCGAGAAGGGCTGCCCCTGTGGGCCGTGGCCCCACGACGGCGGATCGAGCACCACGCCGGCGAACCGGCGGCCGCGGCGAAGGCACCGCTGGACGAACGTGCCCGCATCCTCGCAGATCCACGAGATGGGCCGGTGGTCGAGGCCTGACTCGGCCGCATTGCGGCGGGCGAGGGCCACCGACTGCCGCGAGGCATCGATGTGCACGACCTCGGCGCCGGCCGCCGCCGCGGCGAGGCTCGCGGCGCCGGAGTGGCCGAAGAGCGAGAGGATCGGCATGCCCGGCCGCGTCGCATCGTGGAGCCAGCGCCACTGCCCGACCTGCTCCAGGAACACGCCGACCTGGCCGGACGGTGCGGGATGCACTTCGAGCACGAGCGACGCCGTGCCCACCGGCATCGCGACCTGCCACGGCTCGGGGATCTGGCCGGGGAACTCCCACGTGCCTCGTCCCGGGCCATCGCCGCCTGAGGCCATGGCGCCGGCGCGGTAGACGGCGGCCGCGTGTGGCCAGAGTCCTGGAAGGCGGCGGCGGTCGTCCGTCTGCGGCAGCGACCGGTCGACGAGCACGCCTCCGAGTCGCTCGAGCCGGCGGCCTGCTCCCGTCTGGTCGGTGCCGAAATCGACGAGTCCGGGATCGCGAAACTTCTCGGGCGCTGGGGCGTTCATAGAGGAACGGCAGAATACTGTCGGCCGCTGACCCGCCGCAGATGACGGCGGTTTTTCCGCTCTTTTCCGGGGGACCTTCCATGAATCGTCGGATCCGGCTCGTTGCCTTGGTCGCGTGTGTCGTGTGCTCGCTGCTGGTGGTCGGCGCGGGACCGGTCCTCGCCATGGAAGTCAGTCCCACGCCGTTCCAACGGGCCATGGCGTCGTGGATGAGCGTGGTCGCCTTGGTCGCCGATGAAGGCGCGGAGGCCGAACGGCACGAGGACAACGACCACGAAGATGACGACGACGAGGACGAGGACGAGGACGAGGACGACGAACATGCTCAACGCGGTCATCGCCGTGGTGGCGAGCGGGCTGAGTGGGGTGGTCGCGGTCGTCGTGGCCCGGGTGGCCCACCGCCTCACCCGCGCATGGACCATCCGCAGCGGATGCGGGCCGACTCCCTCGGCCGCGCCGAGGAGATCATCGATCGACTGAACCGGATCGAGCAGAAGCTCGACAGCGGGCACCGGATGGGCAATCCCTGGTCGCCGCGGCCCCCTGAGACGGGACGTGGCGAGCGTGCGAGGCCGCCGCTGGCCGCGATGCCGCCGGAGGCTCAGGAGCGGATGCGGGGCATGATGGAGGAAGGCCGCAGGCGGATGGCCGAGGCTCACGAGAAGATGGAGCAGGCCCGAAAGAAGTTCGGCGAGATGGAGGAGCGAATCAAGAAGCTCGAAGCCGAAGTCGAGCGGCTCAAGGCGGGCCGGTAGCTCGCCCGGCTGGGGGCTGCCCAGAGTGGCCGCAGGTTTTCAACCTGCGGTGTCGGAGAAGTGGCCGCAGGTTTTCAACCTGCGGGATCCGGCCTGTGCGCCGCGCCGCTCGGGACTGTCCATGCCCGTCGCCGAACGTTCGCGGATGCCATCGTGGCATCCGCTCTCTGCATGTCCGCGGCGCTTCGGCATCCTGCCTTCGCTTGCTCCCAGAGCCCGGCTCTCGGGCATGGGCAGCCCCCAGCTCATCACGCGGGTGTCAGCGGCGTCGCCGGGCCGCGGGCTTCTTCGCGGCGCCCCGCTTCCGAGCCGCAGGCTTCTCGGCGGCAGTCTTCGTCGGCGTTGCGGCCGGCGGCTCGGCGTCGTCGTCCACCGTGGCGATCGTCGCTCGACGGCCCTTGCCCTTGGCGGCCGGCTTCGCGTGCGCAGCCGCGTCGCCGTCGGCCTGGCCCGGGATCACCTGCGGCACGATGATGCAGTTGTCGCCGAGTTCGAGATCTTCCTCCTCCCGGATCGGTCGGCCGCGGTCGTCGAGCTTCACGTCGGCCTCGGCCGTCTTCTTCTTGGCCACTGCGAGCAGCTGCTCGTAGAGCTTACCGGCGTCCTGGCCGTTGATCTGCGCCACGGCCGTTGCCACTTCGCCGAGATACCGCAGGAAGATGCTGCGCCGCTGACCCTCCTGGGCCACCCGCAGCCGCCGCCGCATGTACATGCCCAGCTTGCGGCCCACCGCCTGCAGCGCGAGGCGGATCTCCTTCTGGATCTCGGGGTAGGAGGCGATCGCCTCCTTCGACTCGCTGGTGAATGGCACCCAGACACTCGCCACGTGCACCATCGCGGTGACCGGCCCGTTGGGCAGGCCGCCCCGCGACTGCGAGAGACCGTACGATCGCCAGTTCGTCGAGGTGATTGTCTGCGTGACCGCGCAGGCCGCGGGCTGGAACTGCAGCGGCACGCGATTGGCATACCGGAGCACGTTCATGCTCTGCCCCTCGTCCACGTTGACGTGCTGCATGGCGCCGTGCAGGGCGTCGAGCTGCGGCTTCTTGAGTTTCGAAGGGCTCTGCCGCGGGGCGAGCTGGGCCTCGGCGAGGATCTTGTCGGCCGCCTCGCCTCCCATGCCGGTGAAGGTGGTGGTAAGGAACTGCCGCAGGCTGCGGGCATCGCTCTCGGAGGCGAGATCGGCGAGCCCCTCGCGGCTGATCTTCTGCGCCGCCACGCCGCCGCCGTACGCAAGCGCCGCCTCGATCACGAACGGGTTGCCGCGGTAGACCGAAGGCGGGCGCGTGGCCGCGGTGAAGAACTCGCCGGGGACGACCTGCCGGAGGCCGGCGAGGAGCCGCTGCTCCCCGATCGGCACCACGCAGTCGGTGGCCGGCGGGGGGATCTTCGTTTCCTGGATGGCCTTGAAGAGTGCGTCGGCCTCGCCGCGGCCGAGCTTGCCCGTGGTCACGCGGGACGAGAGCTTCGCCGTGTCGCAGATCTTCTTGGCCGTGCCGTGCGAGACCCGGGAGAACGATTGCGTGAGGAACTGCGCGAGCGTGATCTTGGGATGCTCCTGGAGCATCGTCACCAGCCGGCCGAGTTCCACGCCGTAGGGATGCGGCTTGATCTCCTTGGGCTCCGGCGGGAGGTCGTGGGTCGACCGCTCCAGGATCCGCTCCGGGCCGTCGGGACCCTGGAAGTGGAGCCGCGCGTGCGGATTGGCGATCGCCGTCTGCTCGAGATACTCCTCGACGCTGCCTCTGCCGCGCTGGAACTTCGCCTCCATCTCGATGGTCACGCGGGTGCCGTGCTCGATCGGTTCGCCCTGGTCGTTCTCGGCGACCCACTCGATCGAGTGCTTCTTCATCAGCTCGGCGCCCCCCTTGCCGGCCGGGATGTCGACGCCGTCGCCCTTGCCGTTCAAGATCTCCGGCTGGTTGGTCTTGGTGTCGATCCGCAGCTCGGAGTAGTGGGCGGGGTGCTTGGCGTCGATCTTGGAGATGATCTTCACCGGCTTGCCGGTGGTGAGCACGCCGTACATGCCGGCGGCCGAGATGCCGATGCCCTGCTGGCCGCGGCTCATCCGCAGCCGATGGAACTTCGAGCCGTAGAGCAGCTTGCCGAAGATCAGGGGGATCTGCTTGCTGACGATGCCCGGGCCGTTGTCCTGCACGCCCATCCGGTAGCGGGTGCCGCTCTCACCCACCTGCTCGATGTGCACCCAGATCTCGGGGAGGATGCCGGCCTCCTCGCAGGCGTCGAGGGAGTTGTCCACCGCCTCCTTCACGCTCGTGAGCAGCGCCTTGCGGGGCGAGTCGAAGCCGAGGAGGTGGCGGTTCTTGGCGAAGAACTCGCTCACGGAGATGTCGCGCTGGCCGGCGGCGAGGCTTTGGGCGGTGGCCCGGCGCTTGGTGGCCGGCTTCGGGCGCGAGGCGGCGGGGTCGGCGGCCGGTGCGGCGGCCGGCTCCGCGCTGGACGGCTTCTCGGGCTTGGCCTTGGCGGCCTTCTTGGCGGCGGGTCGGGTGGCGGTCTTGGCCATGGGTTTTCCGGAGTTTTCGGCCCCCAGACTGTGATCCCGGATGGCAGGCTTGGCAAGTGGGGCCGGCTTTGCGGGTCGCGGACTCTGTGCCGCCTGCGGTCGCCAACCCGAACGATCGCAGGCCTCGGCGAAGGCTGCGGAAGGAATGCCTGTCAGGCAGAACCGGCATCCGCGGCATGAGCGGAGTGATGCGCAGGACGCGTTCCGGCCGAAGTTCCGGGTGTCGGGGCGATCCCGGCAACGTCCGGCTCCGTTCACGAGGTGTTCCGATGCTGCGTGCCCGCTCGACCAAGCCCTGGATGCTGGCGACGTTCCTCGCCGCCGAGGCGTTCGCCGCCGCGTCCGCCCTCGCGATCCCGATCGACGGCGGCGCCCAAGGGCCCACACCCGACGTCTTCTACAACTTCTACGTGCCGCCGGTGCCGGCGGGGGGCTATCCCGGCATGGGGGCGCAGCTCTACGTGTCGCCGCGGCCGGTGCCGCCGCGCGTGGGCCATACCTGGAACACCTATCCGCCCTTCATGCCGCACGAGTTCCTCTACAAGCACCGCCGCCGCTACATCCGCCCCGCGGGCGTGACCGGCATGCGAACCGACGTGCACGCCTACTGGTATTGATCCCGGAGAACCTCGCACCATGGATCGCCGCGTCCTCACCACCACGCTCGCCGCGGGCTGCCTCGCCCTCGCCATCTCGGGCCTCGGCCTCGCGCTGGCCGGCGACCACTTCGGCCATGGCATGCATGGCCCGGGATGTGCCGGCCAGTGCTGCGGGTCGGGCCCGGCGGGCTGCGGTCAGGGCCATCATTGCGGTCGCGGGCTCTGCTGCCACCACGGACACCGCGGGAAGGGCTGCGGGCCGTGCGGTCATGGCTGCGGCCACTGCGGAAAATGCGGCCACTGCTGCGGATCGCCGGTGGGCGGCCCCTGCGGTTACGGCAAGACCGGCGGCCTGCACGAGAACTGCAAGTACAACGCCTGGGAGAAGCGCTACTTCCTCCGCTCCCAGGGGAAGAGCTGGCACAGCGCCTGGTATGACCCGGCGGAGGGCCGGCCGATCGCGCTGGTCGTGCCGCCGACGAGCGAGTTCATGACGCAGTATTCGTGGGGCGTGCCGAGTTCCCGCGTGGCTCCCATCTACCACCAGTTCCGCCGCCCCTATCCGGGGCCCGGTGGCGCTGCCGGCTCCGGGGGCGGCGGCTTCCTGCCCACGCCCAACCAGCCGAGCGACACGGTGCAGTTCGGCGTGAATGCGGTCCGCGGCCCGTGGGGCGCCTACTGACCAACGCCCCTCGCGCGGTTGATCTCAGGAAGCCCAATCGCGTCAGCGATGGGGATGTCGTGTCCTGAACGTGGCCGCAGGTTTTCAACCTGCGGTGCCTGAGAGTGGCCGCAGGTTTTCAACCTGCGGTGCCTGAAGTGGCCGCAGGTTTCCAACCTGCGGTGCCTCCCCGCTCGGGGCTGCCCATGCCCATCGCCGGACGCTCGCTGCGCCCATCGTGGGCTCCGCTCGCTCGGTGCTGACTCGCTTTCGGCATCCTGCCTCCGCTCGTCAGCAAACGCCGGCTCCTGGGCACGGGCAGCCCCTCGCTGGCCCACGACTGCCGCATTCCGGAAGCCCAATCGCGTCAGCGATGGGGATGTCGTGTCCTGAACGTGGCCGCAGGTTTTCAACCTGCGGTGCCTGAGAGTGGCCGCAGGTTTTCAACCTGCGGTGCCTGAAGTGGCCGCAGGTTTCCAACCTGCGGTGCCTCCCCGCTCGGGGCTGCCCATGCCCATCGCCGGACGCTCGCTGCGCCCATCGTGGGCTCCGCTCGCTCGGTGCTGACTCGCTTTCGGCATCCTGCCTCCGCTCGTCAGCAAACGCCGGCTCCTGGGCACGGGCAGCCCCTCGCTGGCCCACGACTGCCGCATTCCGGAAGCCCAATCGCGTCAGCGATGGGGATGTCGCGGCCTGAAGTGGCCGCAGGTTTTCAACCTGCGGTGCCTCACCGCTGTTCAGCGAGCCGCGTGCGGGCGAGGGTGGCCCAGGGGCTCTCCGGAGCCAGGGCGAGGAACCGGTGGAGATGGTGATCGGCATCGGCCGCGAGGCCCATCTCACGAAGCACGCCCGCGATGTGCCAGTGGGCATCGGCGTAGTCGGGCTCCTGGCGGAGCACCCCCTCGAGCGCTGCCACCGCCAGATCGTGCTCGCCAAGCTCGGCGAGCACGCAGCCGAGACTCGCGCGGGCCTGGAGGTGGTCGGGGTCGATCTCGATCACCGCGTAATACCGCTCGCGGGCCGCGGTCAGGTCGCCGGACCTATAGAGCAGTTCGGCCAGCATGAAGACGAGGCGGGCCGAAGGCCCCTGGGCCTGGAGCACCGCCCGCAGCGCCTCCGCCGCCTCCACGAACTCGCCGGCCGCCTCGAGGTCGTCGGCGAGGTCGAGGATCTCCGCCGCGTCGGTGCCCGGCGCCGGCAGGTCGCTCGGCGCCGCGGCCGGTCCCTGCGGGGCCGCGGCCGGTGGCGGCCGAATGCCCACGATCGCCGGCTCACCGGCCGGATCGTCACTCCGCGGGGCGTCGGCCAGCGACGAGGTGTAGAAGCCGAGTTGCAGCTGGCGGCCGGGAGCCAACAGCCGGCCGCCGTCGTCGAGGCTCAGCCGTCGTCCGTCGAGTCGCACCCGCGCGGCGGCCTCCGCCGCCGCCCGCGCCCCACCAGGCACGAGGCCGCCGAGCTTCGCGTCGATCTCACGGAGGGAGAGCCCGCCCGCCAAGAGCCGCGCCAGATGCCGGCCCACGACCAGCTGCGGAAAGTCGAACCACTCGACCGAGCCGGCGACGTGCGCCGGGACGAGCAGGCCGCCGCGCGACCAGTGGCGGATCGCGGCCGGGGGCACGCCCAGCACATCGGCCATCATCGCCGCGGTGTGGAGCCGATGCACGCCGGGCGGGTCGGCGGGGGCGTCGTCGAGGAGCAGCGGCTGCCGCGGGCTTCGGCGCCGCGACGAGGCGGTCGTGGAGGCTCGGCTGCCCGGTTCCGGCGTCTCGTCGTCCGTGAACTCGGGGGGCATGCGCGAAACCTGAGAAGGATCGCGGGAATGTACTCCCGTCACCGATGACTGCCAATCAGCAGGTGTGGATCACGTGTGAGCGTTGGTAGTCGTGCCGCGAGACTCCCGCGGCCTGCCTGAAGCGGGCGTCGTCCCGGCGTTTTCGAGCCGGATCGTGGAATCTCGTGTACGCCGAGAAGCGTCTCGTATACACTTTGTGGGGTTCCGGAGGCATGGCATGATCTCGCTCCGCCGATCCCCGCCTGACCATCGCAGGGCAGACTCCATGCGCTCTCCCGCCCCGCCCCCCAAGCGGTCGCTCGCCGTTCGGGAGATGATCGAGGAGCGGATCGCGGACGGCCGTTACCCGCCGGGCATGCGGCTCGACGAGGTGGCCCTGGCCAGTGAGTTTGGCGTTTCCCGGACGCCGATCCGCGAGACGCTGATCCAGCTGAGTTCCTCGGGCATGGTGACTCTCCGCCCGCGGCGGGGGGCGGTGGTGGCCGATGCCAGCCCGCACCGGATCTGCGAGATGTTCGAGGTGATGGCGGAACTGGAGGCGATGTGTGCCCGGCTGGCCGCGCGACGGATCACGGACGACGAGCAGGCCGCGCTCGTGGCGTCCCACAAAGCCTGCGAGCGGGCCCGCGACAAGGGCTCGACCGACGACTACTTCGTCGAGAACGAGACCTTCCACCAGGCGATCTACCGGGCCGCGCACAACGCCTTCCTCGCTGAACAGGCGGTCCAACTGCAGCGGCGCCTGCGGCCGTTTCGCCGCCTTCAGCTCCGCATCCGCAACCGCGTGGGGACGTCGTTCGCCGAGCACCAGGCGATCGTCGATGCGATCGTGGCTGGGGATGGCGATCAGGCGGCCCGGCTGCTCCGCGAGCACGTGATCGTGCAGGGCGAGCGGTATGGCGACCTCGTGGCGTCGATCAGCCACATGAAGTCGGCGGCCGCCACGCCCGCCGCGGGCGCCCGTGCCAAGACCGCGAAGCGGGCTGCGGCGGGCCGGCGTGCCCGGAAGTAGCCGGATCGGGAGGCACCAGATGGTGAGGGCCGTGCCGGGCGGACGATGGATCGTGGCTGCAACGCTGGCGTGGGCGGCGGCGGCCTGTGCGGCCGCGACGCCGGCCGGCGGGGCCAGGTTGACGAGGATCTGGCCGAGCCGGCTCGACATGTCGAGGCTGTCCGGAGTGAATCCATTCGGATTGTTCACGGTGTCGGTCGGGTCGTAGTTGGAGCTCGTGCGGGTGTTGAACTCGCTGAGCACGATCGGGAACTGGGCCGCCTGGCCGCCGGTCGTCGCGTTGATCGCCGCGATCGTGTCGGCAACCCTGGTGCCGAACGTGGTCGGACTGCTGCCGTAGTTGTGGTAGTCGTAATGATCGAACAGCCGGTAGGACGACGACGAGCCGGTGATCAGCTGGTTGGACCGGTTGCGGAGGAGCAGATCGCCCCAGCCCCCGGCGGCCGTCTCGGGGCCCGTGGTCACCGGTCCGTAGACGTGGGGCGTGAGGCTCTTGCCGGAGAGCCGGTTGACATCGGCGATGGCGCTCTCGACGGCATTGGCCCCGAACCGGACCATCTCCAGCCATTGGTCCTGCGTGAGCGTGCCGTTGGAACTGGCGTAGAGATCCGGCTCGTTGAAGAACTGGAAGTTCTCCACGTCGTTGTACTGGGCGTGAACGAACGCCTGCGCATACCACTGCTGCCAGGCCAGCCAGCGGTCCTGCCAGTCGGCGGCCGAGTTGGCGGCGGGTGACGCAGGCCATGTGTAACTGGCGGGCGAGCGAGTCATCACGATCAGCGGTTTGATGCCGAGCGCCTTCATCGAGTCTTCGGCGGTCTTGAGCTGGATCGAGTTGTTGCCGTCCGTCGTGCCGGTCGCGTAGAGGGGAACGATCCGATCCCAGCGGACGAACGTCGTGGCCGTGCCGCTGGCCCGCAGCGCGTCGCGCTGCGTGACGAACTGGGCCTGCGTGGTCGCGCTCAGCGAGAGCGTCGATTGCGAGCGGAAGTAGGTGCTCGTGCCGGGCGTCAGGTAACTGGGGCTCGAGAAGATCCGGCTGCCGTTGACGCCCGCATGCTTCCACCACGACGCCGTGTTGGAGCCGGGCAGGAAGTGGCCGGAGTTGTAGCCCAGCACCGAGGGGGTGGAGCCGACCGCGCTGCCCGAGAGGGTGACGGTCTGGCCGCGGGCGGCAGGTGGTGCCCACGCGATCCCCGCGGAGGCAACGGCCAGCACGGCTGCCCGCACGGCGGTCGCGGCCCCCGGCGACTGGCGGTGGTGGCAAGGCCGGCTCACGGGTGTATCCAAGGAAACGTGAACTGTATGGACAGCCGACCCCGTCTCGCTTGTAGCACCCGTGGCGTCGCGGGGCAAGAAACGGGGGGGCGGAGCCCCGTCAGCCCGCGTCGGGGGCCTCGGCGGCGGTGCTCGCCATGGCCGAGATCAAGGCCGCCACGGCGGCCTGAGTGGCCGCAGGCTTCCAACCCGTGGTTTCGTGCCCGGAAGTGGCCGCAGGTTTTCAACCTGCGGGAGTTCACGAGGTGCCCTGCCACTCAGACCTGCCCTGAGTGGCAGAGGTCTTCAGCCTGTGGGCCGTGCCGGTGTCGCTGCAGCGCGGAATGACCCCGCGAGTCCCGACTCAGGTGGTGTGATCGGGCGTGGGAATCGGCTTCAGAAAGCCGGCCCCCGACGTCTTGGCGGCGGGCACGTCGCGGAGGTCGTGCGCCGGCTGGGCCGGCTCCACGGCGGGGCCGGTCGGGGCGACCGTCGGCGTCGGCTCGCTCGGCAGGTTCGCCGTGGGGGCGGCGGCAGGAGCCGCCGGTGACGAGATCGACTCGGCGGTCGGTGCCAGCGGCTTCTCGACCGTCCGCAGTTCGGCGCTGGCCGACGTGGTGGGATCGATGTGCCGGAGCGGCGACGCCGTCCAGCCCTCGGCCGCCGGCGCGACCGCCGCCGGGGGCTTGTCGCTGAACGTCTTCAGGGGCGCGGTGGCGGCGGGTGTCTCGGGGCGTGCCGCCGAGGCGGCCGGGGCCGGCACCTGCTCGTAGGTCGCTGCCGCCGGCAGCGCGGGGGCGAGTGCCGCCGGAGCGGCGGCCGCGGCCGCGGGCAGCGGATTGCCGCACGGATCGAGCGGCACCTTCGTGACCACCGTCCTCGGCATCCGCACGGTGTAGGTGTAGGGCGTCTTCTTCTCGACGACCCGCGGCACCTGCATCGATCGCTGCTCGGTGACGACCTTCATCACCTGCACCTGCACCGGCTCGACTTTCTCCTCGGTCACCATCTTGCAAACCTGGAACGCCACCTGGCGGACCTGCTCCTCCGGCACCATCTTCATGACCTGCACAGGCACCTTGTTGTCGACCCGCTCGACGACCTTGCGGACGGTCTGAACCGGCACCTGTCGGACCGCCGTCTCGGCCACCATCTTCATGGTCTGGACCGGCACCTGCGTGACCACCTGCTCGTCGACGTAGCGGACGGTCTGGACTGGCACCTTCTGCGTGACGACGCGGTTGACATAGGTCGTCTCGGGCACCTGCACCGGCGTGTAGGTCGGCTGGTACACGCGGTTCACCTGGTTGACCACGGTGCCCGGCGTCATCACCCACTGGTAGCCGCCCCGCTGCCAGACCGCGAGGCCCGTGACGGGATCGATCGCCCAGCCGCCCGGCGCCCAGCCGAGGCCGGTCGTGCCCGGCGTGGCCACGGGCGTGACCGTGTCGATCGCCTGGCTGCCGACCGAGTAGGCGGTCCGCATCTGCGTGACCGGCTCGGTGACGGTGTAGGCCTGCTCGCGCTCGCTCGTCTCGTAGACCGGCTTGCGGACCACCTGCACCTGCTGCTGCATCACGGTCTCGTAGACCGGCTTCATCACGGTGTATTGCTCGTCGCGGGTGGCCGTCTCGACCACGTCGCGGGTGACGTCGTAGCTGCGGTCCTCGATCACGGTCTCGTAGACCGGCTTCATCACCGTGGTCCGCTCCTCGCGGGTCTGCGTCTCCCAGACCGGCTTCTGGACGGTCGTGCGGCGCTCCTGCGTCTGCGTCTCCCAGACCGGCTTCTGCACGGTGTAGGTCTTGGTGTCGTAGACGGTCTCGTAACTGACCCGCTCGGCCGTGACCTGCCGTTCGTCGTAGATGGTCTGGTAGTCGAGCCGATAGGTCTGGGTGGGCACGGCGACGGGAGCCGCCGCGGGAGCGGCGCCGCAGCCGCACTGGGCGGTGGCATATCGCATCGCGGGCGCCTGCGGCGCGAGCACGAGGCCGGCACAGGCGACCGCCTGCAGGCGGCGGAGAAGGGTCGAGCGAGTCGAGCGGGCACCGGACGCGGACATGGGTTCTCTCCTCAGGAAGGACCCTTCGAGACTAATCCGCTGTACGCAGGCCACAAGCAGGTTGTTGAGGAAAAATCAGTGTTTTTCCTCGAAAAAATGCCCTCCTGTCCCTCATGGACGGTGCAACCGGCCCATCTTCCGGGGTCGAGCCCCCGGGGAAGGTCGATCGGCGGGCCGCCGCCGGACGGCGGCGGCCCGAAAACCGCAGGTTGAAAACCTGCGGCCACGCTCGGGCAGGAAACCGCAGGTTGAAAACCTGCGGCCACGTTCGGGCAGGAAACCGCAGGTTGAAAACCTGCGGCCACGTTCGGGCAGGAAATCGCAGGTTGAAAACCTGCGGCCACGCCTACGAGAGTTTGTCGAGCAGCCGGCGGCTGGTGGCATCGAGCGCCGCTTCCCGCGGAATCCGATACCGCATCCCGACGGTGTCGGTGATGAACACGCCGCCATCGGCCTGCCGGGCGACGTCGTCGGCATGGGCCACCTTGAAGCGATGGCGGCCGCGGTCGGTGACCACCGTCCACTCCGACGGCTCCGTGTCGGACACCGCCTCGATCCGCTCGATCACCGGCAGGAACTCCCGCTGGGCCAGTTCCCGCTCGAGGAGCGTGCGGAGTCCGTCCGGCTGATCCGCAAGCGATTCGATCCAGGCCAGTTCGCCGCCGTCGGCGGCGATGATCGCCACCGGTCCCGCGGCCGCCGTCACCGGGAACGCCCGCAGCACGTCCACGTCGTGGTGCCGCGTGCCCTGGGCATCGACGAGATCGAGTCGGCCGTGGTCGTGCCGCTCGAGCCGCCAGCCTTCGGGGGAGGCGCCGGTGCGGGTCGTGGTTTCGGATGCGTGCATGGGTGCGTCGTCAGGCCGAGGCCGCGGCCTCCTCGGCCGCCTTCATCTGGGCGTGATAGAGCCGGGCATACATGCCGTCGGCAGCGAGCAGTTCCTCGTGGGTGCCGACCTCCACGATCCGCCCCGCGTCGAGCACGACGAGCCGGTTGGCCCGGCGGAGCGTCGAGAGGCGGTGGGCGATCGCGATCGTGGTCCGGCCCGTCACCAGCCGGTCGATCGCCGCCTGGATGATCGCCTCGGTCTCGGCGTCGACGCTCGAAGTGGCCTCGTCGAGGATCAGGATCCGCGGATCCACCAGCAGCGCCCGGGCGATCGAGAGCCGCTGCCGCTCGCCCCCGGAGAGCCCGCCGCCCCGCTCGCCGACGCGGGAGTCGTAGGCGAGGGGCTGCGAGAGGATGAAGTCGTGGGCCCCGGCGGCCCGGGCCGCCTCCACGATCTTGTCGCGGGAGGCGTCCGGCCGGCCGTAGGCGATGTTGTCGGCGATCGTGCCGAAAAACAGGAACGGCTCCTGGAGCACGCAGCCGAGGTTGCGGTGGTAGTCGGCGATGTCGACGTCGCGGAGATCGACGCCGTCGATGCGGATCGAGCCGCTCGAGGGGTCGTAGAAGCGGCAGACGAGGTTGGCGAGCGTGGACTTCCCGGAGCCGCTGGTGCCCACCAGGCCGATCATCTCTCCCGGCTCGATCACCAGGTCGACGCCGTGGAGCACCTCGCGGGCGCCGTACCGGAAATGGACGCCGGAGATCTCGATCCGCCCCGCGACGCGGCCGAGCTTCACCGGCCGGGGCGGCTCGGCGACGGTCGGCTTGCAGTCGAGGATCTCGAAGATCCGCTGGGCGCTCGCCGCCGCCCGCTGCGTGGCGGGCACCATCCGGATCATCGACTCGACGCGGCCGTAGAACCGGGCGATGTAGGCGAGGAACGCGGTCAGGCCACCGACCGTCACGCCGCCGCTGAACACCAGCCACGCGCCGCAGGCCCAGACGACGAGCAGCCCGACCTCGCTGATCAGGCTGACCACCGGGCCGGTGAACGACCAGATCACGTTGACGCGGTCGTTCGCGTCGAGCACCCGGTCGTTGGCATCGACGAATCGTTCGATCTCGCGGCGCTCCTGGGCGAACGCCTTGACCACGCGGATGCCGGGGATCGTGTCGGCCAGCACGCTCGTCATGTCGCTCCAGGCCACGGCCGCCCGGGCGAACCCGCGGCGGAGCCGTTCGCGCACCGCGTAGATCAGCCAGACCACGAAGGGGAAGGGCACGAGCGTCAGCAGGGCGAGCAGCGGATTGAGCCAGACGAGCACCGCCGCCGTGAGCGCCAGGAGCATCACGTTGGACGCGAACTCGATCAGGTTCACCGAGAGGAAGACGTTGATCTTGTCGGTGTCGCTCCCCACCCGCGACATCAGGTCCCCGGTCCGCTTTCCCTGGAAGAAGTCGAGCGACAGGTTCTGCATGTGGGCATACGTCCGCGTCCGCAACCCCGCGGCGATCCGCTCGCTCACCCAGCCGAGCACCCACGTCTGCGCCCACGAGAGCAGCCAGGCGGCGAGCGCGGCGGCGAGCAGGCCGCCGAGATACCACCAGACGATCGCGAAGGGGACGTCCTGCCCGTTCTGCTTCGGGATCAGGACGGTGTCCACCAGCGGCATCGTGAGGTAGGGGGGCACGAGGGCCGCGGTCGTGCTGGCGAGCGAGAGCAGCCCGCCGAGGATCGCCATGCCCGCGTGCGGCCTGGCGAACGTGATCAGGCGAAAGAGCGCCCGCCACGACGCCGGGCCGCCGCCGTCATCGCCGAGCCCGCGAGCCGCCGGGGCCGGCTTGTCGTCGGACTCGGTGCCGGCATCGTCGGCGACGGTCGCGGGCTTGCGGACGCCCTCGCGCTGGGAGAGCCCGTCGGGGCCGGCCACCCGGGCGTCGAAGGCATCCTCGAGCGCGTGGATCGCGTCGGCCTTCGCCGGCGTGAACAGCCAGCGGGCGACGATCCGATCCCCCTCGGAGAGCTCCACGCGGCCGACCGCGGACCGCAGCTGCACGTCGAGCCGCGTCCGGGGCCCGATCGTCCACGTCCACGGCCCGGGGCCGTCGAGCGGCTGCGTGGCCGATGCGGGCCGGTCGGCGATTACCCGGCGGGTGGTGAGCACGATGCCGCCGTCACTGAAGTGCAGGCTGGCATCGAGGTCGAACCGGCCCGCCGCCAGCACGGTCTCCCCGGGGAGCAGCTGCACGCCGCCGTCCGCCCACGGAAGGGCTGAGGCGAGAGCCTGGTCGCTGGAACGTGTTCCTGAGGGCATGGAGGCTGGATCGGGAGGATCGGCCCCGTTCCAAGGGGAAAAACGGGGCGCCAGGGCAGTGATTTCAGCGTGTTGTGCTGGTTTGGGAGGGGGCCTTGGGGGGCAGCAACAGAAATTTGCGTGACTTACCGAACATGCCTAGATTACCGTCGCGAGGGTGGTCCTTATAGGGATTGCCCATGTCGGATCCGTCCGCCGCCCGACTGTAGTTTTTTCCATCCGCCCGCCTCGACCGCCCCCCTTTTGCCACGCCACCCGGTCAATCTTTCCGTGAACCAGGCCCCCGGAACGGCCCTCGACGCCGCTAATCAGCCGCCGGTGCCGCGGCAATGGCGAACGAGCGGCGTTCGGCACGGGACGTGCATTGCCTTGGAAGCGTTGAAAAAAAGTTCGCAGTCGTTGTCCGGAAGCGTAAACTCTGGCCATCGTTCTGCGAAGCCGGTTCCGGGATTCCGGGGCCGGTCGATGCGACGATGCGACGGTCGTCAGGTGCTTTCCTGGCGGGGTCGCAGTTGGAATCATGGTGCCGCGAGGAACGGGTATCGCAAGCGAACGCGCGTCCGTGTGGCGTGCGGCGTTACCATCCGGCCTCGCGGTGTAGGAACTCTTTCGTCCCATGGCCACTTCGGCCGGTCGGTTGACGGTTCGTTTCTGCCCCCCGTTGTTCTTCTGCCCGTCCGCGAAGACCTGCTTCGCCGGGGGCATCTCTCCCGCGGCCCCGGACTGCCAGCCGCCACCCTGACGGGTTCCACCGTCGGGTTCGTACGGATGTCCGCCCTGGCGGACAGCATGTCGTGGGCGACGCGCCTGCGGCGTGCCATTGTGACCCGTGCGACCTCCGTTCCAGCGCATCCCGCCGGACTGTCCGGCGGCTGGACGAGGCGCACACGACCAGACCCGCGCATGCGTCTGCTGCAGGTCTAAAGAGCACACCAAACTTCCATGGAGATTCTTTCGGTCAAGGTGCTTCGCGGTCCCAACCAATGGGCGTCGTTCCCCTGCCTGGAGGCATGGGTCGATCTCGGCCGGCTCGAGGATTTTCCCTCGAACACGCTGCCGGGATTCAACGACCGGATCATGTCGTGGCTGCCCACGATGATCGAGCATCGCTGCTCGATCGGTGAGCGTGGGGGCTTCTTCGAGAGGCTCCGGACCGGCACCTGGATGGGCCACGTGCTCGAGCACGTGGCGCTCGAACTGCAGACGCTCGGCGGCACGCCCGTGGGCTATGGCCGGGCCCGCGAGGCGAAGACCCGCGGCGTCTACAAGGTGGTGATCGAATACAAGGAGGAGAAGTTCGCGGTCGAGTGCCTGCACACCGCCCACCGGTTGTTGCGGGCGGCGATCGACGACACGCCCTTCGACGTGACCGCGGAGGTCAAGCGGCTGCGACAGGTGCTGCTCGACGTGCAGCTCGGCCCGAGCACCCGGTCGATCGTGGAGGCGGCCATCGCCCGCGGCATCCCGGCGCAGCGGCTCACGGAGGGCTCGCTCGTGAGGCTCGGTCACGGTGCCCGCCAGCGGCGGATCTGCGCCGCGGAGACCGATCGGACCGGTGCCGTGGCCGAGACGATCGCCCAAGACAAAGAGCTCACCCGCACGCTCCTGGCCGAGTCGGGCATCCCGGTGCCTGAGGGGCGGCCGGTGACCGATGCCGCCGACGCCTGGGCTGTGGCCGAGGAGATCGGCGGGCCGGTGGTGGTGAAGCCGCGATATGGCAACCAGGGCCGCGGCGTGTCCGTGAACCTCGTGACCCACGAGGAGGTCGAGAAGGCCTGGATTCTGGCCAACGAGATCGACTCGTCGGTGGTGGTCGAGCGGTTCGTGACCGGCGGTGACTATCGCGTGCTCGTGGTCGGCGGCCGGATGGTGGCTGCGGCGCGGCGGCATCCGCCGCTCGTGGTGGGCGACGGCGTCGCGACGGTGCGGCAGCTGGTGGACCGCGTCAACGAGGATCCGCGGCGCTGCGGCGACCATGCCACGTCGCTCAGCCCGATGGTGATCGACGAGGTGGCCGTGGCGGTGCTCCGCGAGCAGGGTTTCACCGAGGAGAGCATGCCGGCCGCGGGCCGGGGCGTGCTCCTGCGGCGGAACGCCAACCTCAGCACCGGTGGCTCGGCCGAGGACGTCACCGACATCGTCCACCCCGAGGTGGCGGCCCGGGCCATCGAGGCCGCGCGGATCGTGGGCCTCGACGTGGCCGGCGTCGACTTGGTGATGGAAGACTGCACGAAGTCGCTGGAGGCGCAGCGGGGCGTGGTGATCGAGGTCAACGCGGCCCCCGGGCTGCGGATGCACCTCGAGCCGACCGTCGGCACGCCGCGGAACGTGGGCGCCGCCATCGTCGATTCGCTGTTCGGACCGGGCGATGACGGGAGAATCCCGACCGCCGCCGTCACCGGCACCAACGGCAAGACGACGGTGGTGCGGCTGATCTCGCACCTCGCCGCCACCGGCGGCGCGACCGTGGGCACGACCTGCACCGAGGGCGTGTGGATCGGCGGCCGGCCGATCGACGCCGGCGACTGCAGCGGCCCGAAGAGCGCCCGTCGCGTGCTCGCGAACCCCGCCGTCACCACGGCGGTGTTCGAGGCGGCGCGCGGCGGCATCCTCCGGGAGGGCTGCGGATTCGACTGCTGCGACGTGTCGGTGGTGACCAACATCGCCTCGGGCGATCACTTGGGGATCGCCGAGATCGACACCCCCGAGCAGATCGCCTGGGTGAAGGGGGCGATCGTGGCGGCGGTCCGGCCGAGCGGCGCGGCGGTGCTCAACGCGGCCGATCCGCTCGTCGTGGCGATGAAGAAGTGGTGCAAGGGGCAGGTGGTCTACTTCGACGCCAACCCCGCCAACCCCGTGATCGTAGAACACCTCGCCAAGGGAGGCCTGGCGGCCACGGTGCGCGACGGCTGGATCGTGCTCTGCGACGGTCCCCGCGAGACGAGACTGGCGCACCTCGATCGCGTGCCCCTGGTGCACCGCGGCCTGGTGGACTTCCAGGTGGAGAACGTGCTGGCGAGCGCCGCGGCGGCCTGGCGTCTGGGTGTGCCGCTGGAGCTGGTGCGGCTCGGCCTGGAAAGTTTCTCGAGCGGCTCGGGCGGCTCGCCCGGGCGGTTCAACCTCCTCGAACTCGAGGGGGGCGCGATCGTCGTGGATTACGGGCACAACGTGCCGTCGCTGGAGCGGATCTGCGCGGCGGTCGCGAAGTTCCCGCACCCGCGGCGGACGGCCGTCTACTCGGCGGCGGGCGACCGCCGCGACGAAGACCTGGTCGCCCAGGGCCGGCTCCTGGCCGCCACGTTCGATCGCGTGGTGATCTACGAGGATGCCTACATCCGCGGCCGTCAGCCCGGCGAGATCACCAGGCTGATCACCCAGGGGATCGGGGAGGCGATGCGGCCCGACAAGCCGGTGCGGATCGACGCGGGGGGCGATTGGGCGACGAGTGCGGCGCTGGTGCTCGACACGATGGCCGCCGGCGACCTCGTGCTGCTCCAGCCCGACACGATCGAGCAGGCGATCCCCTGGCTGACGGCCCGTTACGGCGGCCGGCTCAAGGAGGCGGCGCTCGACGCGATCGCGGGCGGCCCGCCGACGGTCGAGGCGCCCCGGATGATTCCCACGTCCGAGGAGGGCGTGCCGGCCGCGTCGCGACCCGCCAACCGGCCTACTTGAGCCCGGCGCGGCGGTCGAGGGCGCCCTTCACCCCGAGCTGCTCGGGATGGCGGGCGATCTTGTCGGTGAACACCCGCACGTCGTCGACGATCGGCCGCAGTTCCTTCGTGAGCCGGTTGACGTTGGACGCCGCCTGGGCGAGATCGTTGTAGACCTGCGGATCGCGGACGAGCTTGCCGAGCGTGCCCTGCGACTCGTTGAGGGCCTTGGTGAACATCGACGCCTGTTGGAGCGTCTCGTCGAGGCGGCCGATCGTCACGTTGATCTGTGCCACCATCCCCTCGCCCCGCTCGCCGAGCGGCTTGGTGAGCCCCTCGAGGTTGCGGAGGTTGCGGTCGGCCGTGTCGACGGTCTCGCCGATTCCCTGGACCGTGTTCCGCAGGTCGGCGATCACGTCGGGCAGCGAGTTGAGCGTCTGCTTGAGGTTCGCCCGGGCCTGCGGGTCGCCCATCACGTCGTTGATGTTCGCCATCGCCATGTTGAAGGCCTCGAGCGCCGCGTCGGTCTTCTGCACCATCTTCGAGAACTTGTCGTCGTCGCCGAGCAGCATCCGGTCGAGGTTGTCGGAGAGCTTCTTCACCGACTCGCTGGCCTCGGCGAGCGACTGCATGGCGCCGCCGAGCTTCGGCTCGAGCGTGGCGAACACCTCGAACGGGTCGCGGGACACGGCCCCGACGAGCACCTCGTCCTTGCCGACCCGCTGCCGGGGCGGCCGAATGTTGCCGGGGACGAGCTGGATCTCGGAATCGCCGAGCAGGGTGGACGCGATCCGGGGCTGCTCGTCCTTGTAGATCGGGACGTAGGAGTCGATGTCGGCGACGACGCTCACGCCCCCCTTCTCGTCGAGTTCCACGCTCGACACGCGGCCGACGAGGATGCCGTTCTTGCGGACCGGGGTGCCGTCGGCCACGCCCCGGGCATCGGTAAAGCTCAGCTTGAGCGGATACGTCGCCTGCACCAACGAGGGCAGGTCTCCGAAGAGCACGATCAGGATGCCGGTGATGATCGCGGTCGCGAGCACCACCACGCCCACCCGGAACTGCATCACGCGGTCGTTCATGCGTCGCCTCCCCCGTCCGTCGCGGCGTTCTCGGCCGCGGCCCGGGCCTGCTCCTCACGGAGTTCCATCAGGCGGTCGCCGGCGCGGCCCTCGACGAACTGCCGGATCCGCGGGTCGCGGGAGCGATCGAGGTCGGCGATGGTGCCGTCGAACACGATCTGCGGCTCTCCTTCCTTCAGCCGGAAGAGCGGGTAGAGCATGATCACGCGGTCGGCCACCTTGCGGGCGGTGTTCATGTCGTGGGTGACGACGACACTCGTGACGGCGGGCCGCTGCCGGACCGTGAGGATCAGCTCGTTGATCACGTCGGTCATGATCGGGTCGAGGCCGGTGGTGGGTTCGTCGTAGAGCACGAGCTGCGGGTCGAGGGCCAGGGCCCGGGCGAGGCCGGCGCGTTTTCGCATGCCGCCGGAGAGCTGGACCGGCTTCTTCATGAGCACGCTGCGGGGGAGTCCCACCTCGGCGACCAGCGACTCGACGACCGAGCGGATCTCCGCGTCGGGCAGCCGGGTGTGCTCGCGGAGCGGGAAGGCGATGTTGTCGAGGATCGTCATGCTGTCGAACAGTGCGGCTCCCTGAAAGACGAAGCCGTAGCGGGTGCGGAGATGGGCCAGCGCCCGGTCGTTGAGCGAGGCGAGCGACTTGCCCTCGAAGAGCACGTCGCCGGCGGTCGGGAGGATGAGCCCGATCATCGACTTGAGCAGCACCGTCTTGCCGCAGCCGCTCTCGCCGAGCACCACGAGGGTCTGCCCTGGCTCCAGGTCGATCGAAATGTCGCGAAGCACCTCCTGGCTGCCGAACCGCACGTGCAGCGACTCCACCCGCAGGAGCGGTCCGGCGGCTTGGTCGCGATGACGGGGTGGGGCGGGGGCGGCGGCCGGCATGGGTCAGAGCAGCCTGCGGGGGCCTTCGGGGCGGAAGAAGTCGTGGACGTTGTTGAGCCAGATCCCCAGGAACAGGTCGAGGATCAGGATCAGCACGAAGGAGTGGACGAAGGCGTTGGTGGCGGCCCGGCCCACGCCCTCGGCGCCCGGCTGGCAGTGGAAGCCGTGGTGGCAGCTGACCAGGGCGATGGCGGCGCCGAAGAACAGGCTCTTGAAGATGCCGAGCAGGAAATCGAAGGCATCGACGTATTCCCGGGAGTTGGCCCAGTAGTGGTGGTAGTCGATGCCGAGGAGGACGTGCGAGTAGAAGTAGCCCCCCAGCACGCCCATGAAGTCGGCCATCACGGTGAGCGACGGGATCAGCACGAGGCAGCCGAGGAAGCGGGGCACCACGAGGTAGTAGATGGGGTTGGCCCCCATGCTCTCCAGGGCGTCGATCTGTTCCGTGACCCGCATCGTGCCGAGTTCGGCGGCCATGGCGCTGCCCACGCGGCCGGCGAGCATCGTGGCGGCCAGCACCGGCCCGAGCTCGCGGACGAGCGAGAGATTGATCACGGAGCCCAGCCGCGTCTGCAGGCCGAGGGCCTTGAACTGGGCGTAGCTCTGCACGGCGAGGACCATGCCGATGAACAGTCCCGTGAGCGCCACCACCGGCAGCGACATGACGCCGATCCGGTAGAAGTTGGGGATCAGCACGTCCCGCCGCTGCCGACGCGACACCAGCCAGAGCAGGGTCTGGAAGGCGAACATGGTGACGTCGCCGACGCCGGCGACCCAGCTCATGGCGAACCCGCCGAGGTTGGCCACCTGGTCGGCGAGCCAGCCGGTCACGCCGCCGGTTCGCGGTGTCGTCGGGATGGAAGGTGCTGTGGCCATGGCTGATCCGGACCGCGGGCGCGTGTGAAACCCTGACGGTTGTATCGGCCGTGCCGGCTGGGCGGCATGAGCTTCAGGGCGGCTCAACACCGGCTCGCCCTGCCGCCGATAGCCTCCTTCGCGGCGGCGGCATCGACGATTCCGCGACGAACGAAGGAGCATGTCATGCTCAGACTTCCTTCCCTTCCCAGACTCCCGGCGTGGTGGGCCGGCGTGTTCGTGCTGACCGGCGCATGGGGAGCAGCCAGCCTCGGTGTCGCGGGCGGACTGGAGGCCCGCGAGATCGAGCTCTCGCGCCGCCACGTCGCCCCGGAGCTCGAGGCGGCCACGCGGCCGCAGCCGATCGAGCGCGGGCTCGAGCGTCCAGTGATCGACGGCATCGGCTGGGTGGTGGGCATCCCGCGGAAGATCATCCTCTGGGACTCGCGGGTCGCCAACCATCGCGTGTCGCCCGAAACGGAACGGGCGGTCGAGAGCTACCTGGCCGAGAACCAGCTAGCGCACGTGAAGGTGCGGATCAACCAGTACGCACCGATCGCCGATTGGCGGCGGCTGCGCGAGAACAAGGCGGTTGCCTGGCCCTACCGCTACACGCTCGGCGTGCTGTCGATCGCCGGCGAGGCCATCCTGCCGGGGCGGATCTTCGGGCGGGATTCCTACAATCCCTACACCGCGACGGTGCACGTCTACA
>JBBAVS010000042.1:24880-28739 GCA_040397585.1 Pirellulales bacterium | reverse complement strand
CAAAGTGGCCGCAGGTTTTCAACCTGCGGAATCCCGCCTGGTATGCCACGCCGCTCGGGCCCGTGCAGGCAGGGCGGTTCGGGCGGCAGTGGCCATGAATCGCGTCGCCCGCATCATGGGCCTGTGCTCGAAGTCACTGATCGACGAGGTGCTCGCGGACCGCGACGACTGACGACGCCGCGCGTTATGCTCTTCACCGCGTACGGCCCGGTGAACCGCCTCGCACCAGGTTTCAGGTTTCAATCTCACTCCCATGACGCTCAACCAAATGAATCCCGGCAGTCTGTTGATTCTGGCCGGCCTCCTCGCCGTGGGGCTCGGACTGTGGTGGAAGTTCGCCCCGGAAGGTCTGCCGCGGTTTCCCCTCGGAAATCTGCCGGGCGACATCCGGATCGAGCGGGAAGGACTCCGCGTGTACGTGCCGGTGACGACCTGCATCGTGCTCAGCGGGTTGTTCTGGCTGGTGCAGTTCGTGATGAGCCGCAGCGGCCAGTAGCGGAAGGCTGAAAGGCGACCTTGATGAAAGTGTCGTGGCGGACGGAAGTCTTCTCGTGGAGCGTGATCGCTGCGATGTTCGCGGCGGCGGTGTGGGCCTGGGGTCGCGTGCCCGAGCGGATCCCCGTGCACTGGAACGCGGCTGGCGAGGTGGACGGCTACGGTGGCCGGTTCATGGGGCTGCTGCTGATTCCGCTGGTGACGCTGGGCATGCACCTGCTGTTCATGGTGTTGCCCGCGATCGATCCTTGCCGGACCAGCTACGACGGATTCGCACGGGTGTATGCGATCTTTCGCAGCGCCTCCGGGAGGTGCGTCCCAACTGGTTCGTGGGCGTGCGCACTCCCTGGACCCTGTCGAGCCGGCTCTCCTGGACGAAAACGCATCAGCTGGCGGGCCGGCTGTTCGTGGCCAGCGGAGCCGTCACGCTCCTCTGCGGGCTCGTCCGGCCGGCCTGGGGCGTGTTCGTGATGCTGGGCACGATCCTGCCGAGTGCCCTGGCGATGACCGCCTATTCCTACATGGTTTGGCGAGACGATCCGGAGCGGACGCCGCCGAGCGGCGGCGAGTAGGCCGGGAGGCGCGGCGCGAACTCCGTGGAGGTGGTTGACGGCCGCGGCCGATAGCACTACTATACAGGCGTACATTCACTGGCCTGGATAGGAGGTTTTCGGCGATGGTGACCGTCACGACTGGTGGGGAATTGCTTGTGCGGGAGCGGGAGCGGCCGGTGGTTTCGAGCGGGTTTCGGCCGCTCGATGCCCTGCTGCCGGCCGGCGGCGTGCGGCCCGGGAGCCTGATCGAGTGGCTGGCTGAGGGGGATGCGGGCCCCGGCGGCGGCGGGGCGGCGTCTCTGGCGTTTGCGGTGGCCTGCCGGCTGGCGGCGGCGCGCGGCGGCGAGGCGGGCGAGCAGGTCAGGCCACGGACGATCGTGGTGGTCGATCGCACCGGCTGGTTCCACCCACCGGCCGTGATGCCGTGGCTGGGCGACGAGCGGCGGCTCGTGGTGGCCCGGCCCTCGCGGGATGACGACGAGATCTGGGCGATCGACCAGGCGCTGCGCTGCACGGGTGTGGCGGCGGTGCTCGCCTGGCCGCGGGCCCGCGCCGGGCGTTCGGCCGCGACACGCGGCTCGCGGTTCGCTGGTTCACCGCTGGGGGGCGGGCTCCAGCAGTGGTCCACCGCCATGCGCCGCTGGCAGTTGGCGGCGGCGTCGAGCGGCGCCGTCGGGCTCTTCGTGCGGCCTCTGGCAACGCGGGGCGAACCTTCGTGGGCGGAGGCACGGATCGCCGTGTCGCCCCAGCCTGGAGGTTCGCGCCAGTCCGGCGGCACGTTCGCGGAGCGGCGCTTGCAGCTCACGCTCGCCGGCGGCAGCTGGGCGGCTGTCGCCGCGGATGATCAGCACATGGCCGACGTGGTGCTCGACCTGGCGAGGGGATGTGCCGGGACAACGCCCTGGGGTGTGGCAACGACGCGGCGCATTGCCGGCGCGGCGCGGCCCGCGGCGCTGGCGGGCGGAAGGAACGGTGTCGCATGCCGCGCTTCCTGACGATCTGGCTGCCGCGGTGGCCGGTGCAGCGAAGGCTGCTCGCGAGGCCCGAGCTCCGCAGGGTGCCGTTGTTCGTCTGCCGCCGCGAGCGGCGCGGCGCGATGACGGTGGCCTCGTGGGCATGGGCGGAGCCACCGCCGGATGAGCGTCGCAAGCGGGTGGTGTCGGGCCGCGGTGGCCGCGTCGTCATTCCGTCGGGCATGTCGCTGGCCGAGGCGATGGCGGTGCTCGCGGTGGCGCATGGCTCGCGGGCTTGCCACGTCGCCGAGGTGGATCCCGACGATCCGGCTGCCGATCGCGAAGCGCTCGAGCGGCTCGCGCGATGGTGCCGGCGGTTTTCGCCGACGGTAGGCCTCGAGGAGGCGGTTGACGGCATCCCGGAATGCCTGCACGTCGATGTCACGGGCACGGCCGGCTTCTTCGGCGGCGAGGAGGCGCTCGCCCGCACGGTCGTGTGGACGCTCGCCGCCCGTGGCGTGCATGCGCGGGCCGCCATCGCCGACACGCCCGCGGCGGCCTGGGCCGCGGCCCACCACACCGATGCCGTCGCGCAGCTGCTTCACCAGGCCACGCCGCTGGTCGTCCGCCGAGCCGTGGAAGGCTCGGCGCATGGCGTTCGGCTGGCGTCGCGACGGCACCGGCGCTGGGCCGTGGTGCCGCGCGGCGAGGCGACGACGCGGCTCGCCGATTTGCCCGTGGCGGCCCTGCGGATCGACGCGGCCACGGCCGCCACGGTCGCCGAGGTGGGGATCGACACGATCGGGGGCGTGCTCGCGATCCCGGCCAGAAGCCTGGCGTCGCGGTTTCCTCCCCTGCTCTGCCGGCGGCTGGCGGAGTTTCGCGGCACGGTGGCCGAGCCGGTCGTGCCTCCCGGTGGCGAGGCCTTGCCGCAGGAGTCGCACGCCTTCGATTTCCCGGTGCGGATGGCCGACCTCGACGAGCACCAGCTCCTCGGCCTGATCGAAGGCCTGCTCGGCCGCTGCCTCGCGCCGCTCGTCGCCCGTGGCGAGGGCGTGCTCGCCCTCCAGCTGCGACTGGAGCAGGCCGCGGGAATGGCGGCGGCACCGACGGTGATCGACGTGGGGCTCTTCCGGCCGACGGCGTCGCTGCAGCACCTCGTGGAGCTCGTGCGGCTGCGGCTGACGCGGCAGCGGCTGCCGGCGGAGATCGACAGCGTGGCGGTGGAGGTGATCGCGGCGGGGGCGGTGTCGTGCCGGCAGCGGCTCCTGTTTGGTGGCGGCGTCGGCGGCCTCGAGTCGTCGGATGCCGACGCGGAAGTGGCGATGCTGCTCGACCGACTCGCCGGCCGGCTCGGCCGCGGGGCGGTGTGCGAGCCGCAGGCGGTGGGCGATGCCCAGCCGGAGCATGCCTGGATCGCGGCACCACCGGCTCGGTCACGACAGCCGGCGCCACGAGACGCCGCTCGTGCTCCCCGCGATCGCGTGAGCCGCTCAGGGGCCCGCGGCTCCGCGGTGCCGCGGCCCGTGCCGGCCGGCCGGCGGCCGATCTGGATGCCGCCGCGGCCGGTGCCGCTCGACGGCCTCGAGGGGGAGGTGATGGCGGTGGCTCCCGACGGGCCGCCCGTGCGGTTTCGGCTCGGCGACGTGCTGCACCGCGTGGCGCAGGCCCACGGGCCGGAGCGGGTCGAGACGGCGTGGTGGCGGGGGCCGACCGTCCGCCGCGACTACTACATCGTCGAGACGGATTCGGGCGAGCGGTTCTGGCTGTTTCGGCGGCTGCGGGACGGCGGCTGGTTTCTCCATGGGATGTTCGCATGAACGGCTTCGCACGGACGCACGTGGCCGCCGGCCTTCA
>JBBAVS010000042.1:0-24780 GCA_040397585.1 Pirellulales bacterium | reverse complement strand
CATGGGATGTTCGCATGAACGGCTTCGCACGGACGCACGTGGCCGCCGGCCTTCACGTGGCCGCAGGTTTTCACGTGGCCGCAGGTTTTCAACCTGCGGGACTCCGCGTGGTGCGCCTCCCCGCTCGGAACTGCCCATGCCCGTCGCCGGACGCTCGCTCCGCCCATCCTGGGCTTCGCTCGCTCGGTGCTTGCCCCGCTCCGCCATCGTGGCTCCGCGGAGCAAGCAAACGCCGTCTCCCGGACACGGGCAGCCCCTCGCTGGCGTTTCCAATCGGCCGCAGGTTTTCACGTGGCCGCAGGTTTTCACGTGGCCGCAGGTTTTCACGTGGCCGCAGGTTTTCAACCTGCGGGACTCCGCGTGGTGCGCCTCCCCGCTCGGAACTGATCGCTGCTGGCTGCCGTCGAAGGGAATAACACAATGAATGAGGCTGATAACATCGGGCCGCGGTACGCGGAGCTGCACTGCACGAGCAACTTTTCCTTCCTGGAAGGGGCGTCGCATCCGGAGGAACTCGTGCGGCGGGCGCAGGCCCTCGGCTACGAGGCGCTGGCAATCACCGACAGGGGCACGCTCGCCGGCATCGTGCGGGCGCATGCCGCTGCCAAGGATGCGGGCATCAAGCTGATCGTGGGGGCGACCCTGGAGCCGATCGACGCGCCGCCGCTCGTGCTCTGGGTCGCCGACCGCACCGGCTATGCCAACCTCTGCCGGCTGCTCACCCGCGGCCACATGCGGCGAGCCGAGGCGGGGCCCTTGGCGGCGGAGGCGCGGGCCGAGGAGGCGGCCGCCCGCTCCGGCGGCTGCCTCGTGACGCTCGACGATGTCGCGGCTCACTCGGCGGGCCTGCTCGCGGGCGCCGTGATCCCCCGGCGGTGCGAAGCAGCCGCCGCCGTCCGCGGGCTCTGCACCTGGAAAGACGTGTTCGGCGACCGGCTCTGGGCGCTCGCCGAGGTGGCGCTCGAGGGGGACGATGACGAGCGTCTGGCGTGGCTCGAGCACGTGGCCGATCGCGCGGGTGTGCCGCTCGTGGCGGCCGGCGACGTCCGCTACCACGAGCGGTCGCGGCTGCCCCTCTTCGACGCCCTCGCGGCGGTGCGGCAGGGCCAGACGGTCGAGGCGATCCGCGACACGCTCTTGGCCAACGGTGAGCGGCATCTCCATGAGCGAAGGCGGATCGCCGGGCGGTTCGCGGCGCTGCCCACGGGCCGCGGCACGGCCGACGCGTCGGGCCGCAGGTTCCTCTGGCCGGCCGCCGTGGAGCGGTCGGCCGAGATCGCGGCCCGCTGCACGTTCTCGCTCGACGAACTGAAATACGAATACCCCGACGCCATCGTGCCCGCCGGCCGCACGGCGGCGGAGCATCTCGCCGACCTCGCCTGGAAGGGGGCGGCCAGACGGTATCCCGGGGGCGTGCCCGAGAAGGTGCAGGGGCTGCTCCGCCACGAGCTCGCGCTCGTCGCCGAACTCGGCTACGAGGCCTACTTCCTCACGGTGTTCGACGTCGTGCGGTTCGCCCGCCGCCGCGGCATCCTCTGCCAGGGCCGCGGCTCGGCGGCCAACTCCTGCATCTGCTACTGCCTCGGGATCACGTCGGTGGACCCGGCGCGGATGAACGTGCTCTTCGAGCGGTTCGTGAGCCGCGAGCGAAAGGAGGCGCCCGACATCGACATCGACTTCGAGCACCACCGTCGTGAGGAGGTGCTGCAATACATCTACGACACCTACGGCCGCTCCCGCGCCGCGATGACGGCCGAGGTGATCTCCTACCGGCTGCGGTCGGCCGTCCGCGATCTCGCCAAGGCGCTCGGCTTCTCGCTCGATCGCGTCGAGGCGATCGCCGGGGTGATCGACGTGGGCGACCACGTGGAGGATCTGCCGACGAGGCTGGCCGAGGCGGGGCTCGACCCCGCGAGCGACGCCTGCACGAGGCTCGCGACGCTCGTCGGCTGCCTCGTCGGCTTTCCCCGCCACCTGGGCCAGCACGTCGGCGGCATGGTGATGACCAAGGGCGAACTCCAGGACCTCGTGCCGATCCAGCCGGCCACGATGGAGGGCCGTTCGATCGTGCAGTGGAACAAGGACGACCTCGACGAGCTCGGCATTCTCAAGGTCGATTGCCTCGCCCTCGGCATGCTCACGGCGATCCACCGGGCGTTCGACCTGGTGCGGGATGCGGGCGGGCCCGACCTCACGCTCGCCACCGTGCCCGCCGAGGATCCGGCCGTCTACGAGATGATCTCGCGGGCCGACACGGTGGGCGTGTTCCAGATCGAGAGCCGGGCCCAGATGAGCATGCTGCCGCGGCTCAAGCCCGCCTGCTTTTACGACCTCGTGATCGAGGTGGCGATCGTGCGTCCGGGGCCGATCCAGGGCGACATGGTGCATCCGTATCTGCGGCGGCGGGCGGGCGAGGAAGCGGTGACGTATCCCAACGACGCGATCCGCGAGGTGCTGGAGAAGACGCTCGGCGTGCCGCTCTTCCAGGAGCAGGCGATGCGGCTGGCGGTGGTGGCGGCGGGGTTCACGCCGGGCGAGGCCGACCAGCTCCGCCGGGCGATGGGGGCCTGGCGGCGGCCGGGCGTGATCGACGAGTTTCACCGCAAGCTCGTCGATGGCATGCTCGCCCGCGGCCTCTCGAAACAGTTCGCGGAGCAGGTCTTCAACCAGATCCGCGGCTTCGGCGAATACGGCTTTCCGGAGTCGCACGCCGCGAGCTTCGCGCTGCTGGTGTATGTGTCGGCATGGCTGAAGTGCCACCATCCGGCGGCGTTCACGGCGGCGCTGCTCGGCAGCCAGCCGATGGGGTTTTATGCGCCCGCGCAGCTCGTCCGCGACGCCCGATCCCACGGCGTGACAGTGCTGCCCGCCGACGTCAACGCGAGCGGCTGGCATGCGTCGCTCGAGACACGTGATACACGTGGAAAAAGCCATCCAGGGCCTTTTTCCACTGGATCGACCACAGGAAACGCCAAGGGGTGCCTGGGGCGAGAGCCGGCAATCCGGCTCGGACTCGAGCAGGTGCACGGCCTCGGTGAGGAGGCGGGCCGGCGAATCGAAGAGGCCCGCCTTGCTGGCCCGTTCCGGCTGCCGCGGGACCTCGCCCGGCGGGCGGAGATCGACCGCGAGTCGCTCCTGCATCTCGCCCGGGCCGGGGCGCTCGCCTCGCTCGGCCTCGACCGGCGCCGCGCCGTCTGGGAGGCGATGCAGCCCCTGGAGAAGCCCCGCAGCCAGCCGCTCCTCGAAGGACTCGACGACGATGACGACGACGGCTGGCTCCTGCCGCCGACGACGAGGCAGGAGGAGGTGATCGCCGACTATCGCACCGGCGGCCTCTCGCTGGCCGCCCATCCGCTCGAGTTCGAACGCGACTGGCTCGCCTCGCTCGGCGTGGCGGCGATCGCCGAGGCGGTGGCGGCGCCGGAGGGACGCCGCGTGAAGATCGCCGGCATCGTGCTCACCCGCCAGCGGCCGGCCACGGCGAAGGGGCTGTTCTTCCTCACGATCGAGGATGAGACCGGCGCAGCCAACGTGGTGATCTACCCGGACGTCTGGGAGGCGGCCCCGCATCCCGCCCGCCGGGCGGCGGTGCTCGTGGTGCAGGGCCGCATCCAGCGGCGGGGCGCTGTGGTGCACGTCCTGGCGACGCGGCTCGAGGCCGCCGCGCCCGCCCGCACCGGCCCGCACGAGGGCTCTGCCCCGCCGCTCTCGGCACTCCCGCGCATGTCGCGGGATTTCTGCTGAAGAGAACGCCTGCCGCTTCTGTGGCTCATGCGTGAACCCGAGGCGTTCGTGAGGCTCGGGGCTGCCCATGCCCGTCGCCGGACGTTCGCGGATGCCATCGTGGCATCCGCTCTCTGCATGTCCGCTGCGCTTCGGCATCCTGCCTGCGCTTGCTCCCATAGCCCGGCTCTCGGGCACGGGCAGCCCCTCGCTGAATCATCGCCCGCGAGTGATGCCGGACGGGGGGGCACGTGTCCGGACCGTCGCTCCCCCTGCCTTCATCGCATGAAAGAGATCACGGAGCGAGGGGCTGCCCATGCCCCGGGAGCCGGCGTGTGTTTCCTCCGCGCAGCCAGGATGGCGGAGCGGAGGAAACGCCGAGTGAGCGAAGGGCAGGATGCCCGCAGCGAACGTCCGGCGACGGGGCGTGGGCAGCCCCTCGCGGCGCGGCACCCACGATCCCCATCGCTGACGCGATTGGGCTTCCTGGGAGCGGGTGGTGAGGCACCGCAGGTTGCAAACCTGCGGCCACTGGCGACGGGCATTGGCAGCCCCTCGCGGCGCGGCGAACGCCGTGGGGATTCTCGGGGCGTTTCTCGCCGCGTACAACACTCGCATGACCGCCTCCCCACGCGACCCCGTCGTCCGTACCGATCTTCCGCTCGGGCCGCCGATTCGCGGCAAGGTTCGCGACTGCTATCGGCTCTCGGGCTGCCGGCATGGCGACGCGATGCTGATCGTGAGCACCGACCGGATCAGCGCGTTCGACTGGATCCTGCCCACGCCGATCCCCGACAAGGGACGCGTGCTCACCGCGATCTCGGCATTCTGGTTCGAGCTGCTCGCCCGCGGGCCCGATCCGGTGGCCCACCACCTGATCACCACCGACGTCGAGGCGATGGATCTGCCCGCCGGCATCGATCTGGCGCCGCTCCGCGGCCGCACGATGCTCGTGAAGCGGGCTGAGGTGATTCCGTTCGAGTGCGTCGTCCGTGGCTGGCTCGCCGGCTCCGGGCTCGCGGAGTATCGGCAGCACGGCACGGTCTGCGGCGCGGCCTTGCCGCCGGGGCTCGCCGCCGGTGGCCGATTGCCGGCGCCGATCTTCACGCCCGCCACCAAGGCCGAGAGTGGCCACGATGAAAACGTGTCGTACGACACCATGGCGGCACGCCTCGGCGGCGACCTCGCCGCCACGCTCCGCCGGAAGAGCCTCGCCGTCTATGCCCGCGGCGCCGAGCACGCGGCCGCCCGCGGGATCGTGGTCGCCGACACGAAGTTCGAGTGGGGCCGGCTCGCCGACGGCACGGTGATGCTCGTGGACGAGGTGCTCACGCCCGACAGTTCCCGATTCTGGCCGGCTGCGGCCGCGGGCTCGGGCCGCGTGCCCGACTCGTTCGACAAGCAGTTCGTTCGCGACTGGCTCGAGACGAGCGGTTGGGACAAGGCGAGCGAGCCCCCTGTCCTGCCGGGGGACGTGGTCGCCAAGACCCGCGAGAAATACCTCGATGCCTGCCGTCTCCTCACCGGATCTCTGCCCGAAGGCATCGCATGACCACGTTTTGATGGGGGGAAACAGGGCCCGCGAAACGGGCTGCGAAACGGGCCGCCAAACGGTCTAGGGGTGCCTGGGATGGCCAACTAGAATCCCCTCGACGATTGGTGCTCGATCCTCGCGTTGTTCGGATGCCCTGATGCTCCGCTACTGGACCGCCGGTGAATCCCACGGCCCCGCCCTCGTGGCCCTCGTGGACGGCTTTCCCGCCGGCCTCGCGGTTGACAAGGCGGCGATCGACCATGAGCTCAAGCGGCGTCAGGGGGGCTATGGCCGCGGCGGCCGGCAAAGGATCGAAACCGACACCGTCACGTTCCTCTCCGGCCTCTGGAAAGGCATCACGCTCGGCAGCCCCTTGGCGCTCGAGGTGGTCAACAAGGACTACAAGCTCGAGCGGCTCGACGAGGTCGATCGGCCGCGGCCCGGGCACGCCGACCTGCCCGGCTCGATCAAGCACCTCGGCGGCATCCGGGCCGTGCTCGAGCGGGCGAGTGCCCGCGAGACCGCGGCCCGCGTTGCCGCCGGCGGCCTCGCGCGTCAGCTGCTCTCCGCCTTCGGCATCGAGGTGGCCGGCTGGGTGACCGAGCTCGGTCCCGTGGTGCTCGGAGGCCGTGCCGGCTCGCTCGCCGAGCTCCGCGGCATCCGCGACACGAGCGAGATCTACTCGCTCCATCCCGAACGCGATCCCGAAGTCACCGAGCTGATCGACAGGGTCGGCAAGGAGGGAGACACCCTCGGCGGCGTCGTGGAAGTGCGGGTGGATGGCCTGCCGGTCGGCCTCGGCACCCACGCCCAGTGGGACCGCAAGCTCGACGGCCGGCTCGCCCAGGCCGTGATGGCGGTGCAGGCGATCAAGGGCGTGGAGATCGGGATGGGGTTCGAGGCGGCCCGCCGCCGCGGCTCCGAGGTGCACGACCCGATCGGCTTCGATCCCGCGGCCCGCGACACCCACACGCTCGGCTTCACGAGGCCCACCAACAACGCCGGCGGCCTCGAGGCGGGCATGACCAACGGCCAGCCGCTGGTGGTTCGCGCCGCGATGAAGCCGATCAGCACGCTCCGCAAGCCGCTCGGTTCGGTGAATCTCCGCACGAAGGAGCCCGAGGAGGCTGCCTACGAGCGGAGCGATGTCTGCGCCGTGAGCGCGGCGAGCGTGATCGTCGAGAACGTCGTCGCCTTCGAGGTGGCGGCGGCGGTCGTGGACAAGTTCGGCGGCGACAGCCTCGAGGAGATGAAGGCCCGCTGGGACCTCTACTTGCAGCTGGCCAGGAATCGCTGATTCGGCCCGCTGGAGTGGGGCCCGGGAGGACAGGGATGTTCATCGAGCGGTCGGCCGGACGGATCCGGCTGACACGGCTGATCTTCGTGGTCGCGGGCCTCGTGCCCTGCCTGCTGCTCGCCGCCTGGGCGGTGCACCGCGGGTCGGCCGCGCATCGTGACGACGTGCGGGGCTCGTGGCAGCGGGCGGTCGGCCTGCCGATCGACGTGGCGACGGTCGCCCATCCCCGGCCCGGCGTCGTGGCCGCCACCGGCGTGGTCGTGCGGTCGGCGGCCGGGCGGCCGCTGCTCGAACTCCCCGTCGTGGAGGTCGAGTCGGCCGCCACCGAGGATCGGCTCGTGATCAAGGGTGCGCGGGTCGATGCCGCGGCGGCCGCCATGCTCGGCGGCCTGGCCCGCGAGTGGCTGCGGAGCGACGCCCGGCATCCGCGGAACTGCGTGATCGACGTGGCCGATCTGGCCTGGGATGGCGTGCAGGCCGACGTCGCCCACGCCGAAAGCCTACGGATCGAGTGCGTCGGACAGGGCGCGGCGCGGGCGATTCGCCTCGTGCGCGGCGGGACCGACGACGAGATTCGCGGCGTGCGGACGCTCGAGGGCGAGGGGCAGACGGCGACCGAACGGTTCGACGTGCAGGGCCGCCTCTCCCGGCCGGTGCCCGCGGCCATCGTCGCCGCCGTGGCGGGGCTGCCTCCCCAGGCGTCGGCCGCGATCGCCGCCAACGCGACGGTCAGCGGCGATCTGCAGGCCGCCCACGACGCTGGCGGCTGGAGCGGCACGGCGACCGGGCGGGTCGACGGCCTCGATCTCGGCGGCTGCTGCGCCGCGGTGCACGCCCGAGCCGCCGGCGCCGTCAGCGTGTCCGTCAACCGGTTCGTCTGGAGGGACGGGCGGCTGGTCGATGCCGCGTTCTTGTGCGAGGTCGGTCCCGGCTGGGTGGACACCACGCTCTTCGACCGGCTGGTGATCGCCCTTGGATGCCGTCCGGGGCCCGGCCTGCAGGCCGCGGCCGAGACGCGCGCCTTCGATGCCGCGGGCTGCCTGCTCGAACTCGACGGCGGCAGCGTGGTGGTGCGGTCGGCCGACACCCTGGCCGGCCTCGCCACCAGCCAGGGCGTGGTGCTGCTCGAGCCGCCGGCCACGCCGGTTGCCTTCGAGCGGTTCGCCTGGATGGTGTCGCCGCCGGCTGCCAGCTTCGTGCCGGCGGACGGTCCCGGAGCCTGGCTGATGTCGATCGTGCCGACCGCTCCCGGCGGGGCACCGCGGGCCATGAGACCCACCCGCCAGGAGGGTTCGCGGGGGTTTTGACGCAACTTTGACCGGCGTCCGACTCACCCCTGACGGCTTCCTGCTGCCAAAAAAAGCCCGGTGGCGTCAGAGTGTTGGCGTTGCCGATGTCGACGGCAGCGGGCAGCGCCTGGCGACGGGCGGCCCGAAACGCGACGGCCACGGCCCACCCCGTGAGGAAGGTTTTTCCATGACTCCCAGTTCCGCCACGCCGAATGCTCCCGTCCTCGATCGCAAGCGCCGCGGTGCCGCGGCCGATGTCGCCGACGACTTCGGCCGTACTGCGATCCACGATCCGCTGGCCGATACGTCGGAGCCGGTCGTGGAACCTCGCCGTGAGGTCGAGCGGGTCAGCAACTGGTTGAGCGATCTCGACTGGCCTGCCGTCATTTGGATCGGGGCGGTGCACCTCGCGGCCCTCGCCGCCCCCTTCTACTTCACGTGGTCCGGGCTGGCGATCTGCCTCGTGCTCTACTGGGTCACCGGCGGCCTGGGCGTGTGCCTCGGGTATCACCGCCTCCTTACCCACGGCAGCTTTCAGACGTCGCCGGCCATGCGGTTCCTGTTCGCCTGGCTGGGCGGGATCTCCGGCGAGGGCTCGGCCGTCGCCTGGGTGGCAAACCACCGCAAGCACCATGCCTTCAGCGATCAGGAGGGCGACCCCCACTCGCCCCGCGACGGCGGCCTCTGGTCCCATATCCTCTGGATGTGTCCCGGGCACGCGCCGGGGGAACTCGAGGCTCATGCGAAGCGGTGGGCTCCCGATCTCGTCAAAGACAAGGGCGTGCTCTTCCTGCACCACACCTTCCTGCTCTGGCACTTCCTGATCGGCGGGGCACTGCTTGCGTCGGGGTGGCTGCTCCATGACCGGTTCACCGGCATTTCGTGGCTGCTCTGGGGGCTCGCCGTGCGGATGGTGATCGTGTTTCACGTCACCTGGTTCGTGAACTCCGCGAGCCACATGTGGGGCTATCGCAACTACGAGACGACCGACGACTCCCGCAACCTCTGGTGGGTCGGGCTGCTCGCCTTTGGCGAGGGCTGGCACAACAACCACCATGCCTACCAGCGGATGGCCGCCCACGGGCATCGCTGGTGGGAGTTCGATCCGACCTACTGGGTGATTCGCGTCATGGAATCGCTCGGTCTCGCCTGGGACGTCGTCCACACGCCGCAGGGCGTGGGCCGGAAGGGCGGCCGGCGGCCGGCCGCGAATCACGGCTGAGAACCGCTGAGAACCGCCTCGGGTTTGCAAAGTTCCGTCGGTCGGATACACTCCCCGCTCGAATCCAACACCTACACAATCAATGCCACCCGCGGCGGGTGGATGACGGCTGATGTCGCTCACGAAAGAACGCAAAAAAGAGCTGATCGGTGCCAACCGGCGGGGAACCGCCGACACCGGCTCGGCAGAGATCCAGATCGCCCTTCTGACGGGGCGGATCTCGCACCTGACGGATCACTTCAAGAAGCACTCCAAGGACTTCGCCAGCCGGCGAGGTCTGCTCATGATGGTGAGCCGTCGTCGCAGACTTCTCGACTACCTCAAGCGGGTTGCGCCGCAGCGGTATCTTGACATCATCCGCCGCCTGGAGATCCGCAAGTAGCGGATCCGCTCCGGCTCCGCCGGAGCGGCTACGGCTGGCGTTGATTGGGGCGGTCCAGAACGACGGTCGCAGGGCATGGTGCCAGCGACCGGCGTGGACCTCGGTTGCGGATTCCTCGTGGACGTCGTGGGCGTCCCGTGGGAACGGAACAACGGATTGAATCACCAGTCGGCAGGGCTTCCCCGATGCGACCCAGAGGTCGCGGGAAGCCACGCCCAACAACGAGGAACGCAAACGTGAAGCAGCGTGTTGAACGACAGATCGGCGACCATGTGCTCGCGATCGAGACGGGATTTCTGGCCAAGCAGGCGGCGGGCAGCGTGCTCGTCAGCTACGGGGAGACGGTCGTGCTCGTGGCCTCGGCCACCGGAGCGCCCCGCCCCGGGATCGACTTCTTTCCGCTCACCTGCGACTACCGCGAGCGGGTCGCCGCCGCCGGCAAGTTCCCGGGCGGATTCCTCAAGCGCGAGGGGCGGCCGACCCTCAAGGAAACGCTCACCGCCCGCCTGATGGACCGGCCGATTCGGCCGCTGTTTCCGGAGGGCTTCTACGACGAGGTCCAGGTGCAGGCCAACGTGCTGGCCAGCGACCGGCAGAACGACCCTGACGTGCTGGCCATGATCGGCGCGTCGGCCGCGCTGTGCATCTCGCCGCTGCCCTTCCAGGGTCCGCTCGGCAGCGTCCGGCTGGCCCATGTGGACGGCCGCTTCGTGCCGTTCCCCACGATCGACCAGCTCGAAGAGAGCGATCTCGACCTCGTGGTCTCCGGCAGCCCGACGGCCGTCCTCATGATCGAGGGCTTCGCCCGCGAGATGCCCGAGGAGCGCATGCTCCAGGCGCTGGAGGAGGCGCACCGCATCATCCGCGTGATCTGCGAGATGCAGGAGGAGCTCGTCCGCAAGGCCGGCAAGCCGAAGAAGGAATACGTCCTCGCCGACTACTCGGCCCTGCGTGACCGCCTCACCCGCGACTACCTCGGCGAGCTCAAGGCCGCCAAGGCGATCATGGGGAAGCAGGATCGCGGTCAGGCCGTGAAGGCGCTGAAGGAGAAGGCCAAGGCAGCCGTGGCGCCGGCGGAGCCGGCCTTCGGCTTCAAGCCCGGCGAGGCCGGCGGCATCAGCGATGCCGACTTCTCGCACGTCTGGCACGGTCTCGAGGAGCGGGCAGTCCGCGAGTTGATCCTCGAGGGCAAGCGTCCTGACGGCCGCGACCACAAGTCGCTCCGGGCGCTGCACTGCGAGGTCGATCTGCTCCCCCGGGTGCACGGCTCGGCGCTCTTCCAGCGCGGCGAGACGCAGTCGCTCGTGACCATCACGCTCGGCACCGGCAGGGACGAGCAGCGGGTCGACGGCCTGATCGACGAGTACTCCAAGAAGTTCATGCTCGACTACTACTTCCCCTCCTTCTCGGTGGGCGAGGTGCGTCCGATCCGCGGCCCTGGCCGTCGTGAGCTCGGCCACGGCGCGCTGGCCGAGCGGAGCGTGAAGCCGGTGCTGCCCGATCCGGACGTGTTCCCCTACACGATCCGCGTGATCTCCGACATCCTCGAGTCGAACGGCTCGAGTTCGATGGCGAGCGTCTGTGCGGCGACCCTGGGCCTGATGGCGGCGGGCGTGCCGATCTCGCACCCGGTCGCCGGCATCTCGGTGGGCCTCGTGAAGCAGAGCGAGCAGCAGTGGGTGCTCCTCACCGACATCATCGGTGACGAAGACCACTACGGCGACATGGACTTCAAGATCGCCGGCTCCCAGAACGGCATCACCGGCATCCAACTCGACCTCAAGATCAACGGCATCTCGCCGGCGATCATCGAGGCCACGCTGCGGCAGTCGCGGGAGGCCCGCCTCGAGATCCTGCGGGCGATGCTCTCGGCGATCCGCCGGCCGCGTCCGGAGATCTCGCCGTGGGCGCCGCGTCTCCTGCGGACGCGGATCGATCCGCAGAAGATCGGTCTCCTGATTGGCCCGGGCGGCAAGACCATCCGCGGCATCCAGGAAGCCACCGGAGCGAGCATCGACGTGGAGGACGACGGCACGGTCACTGTGGCGAGCCACGACGCCGAAGGGGCGATGGCGGCCATGGCTCAGATCGAGGGCCTCACCGCCTCGATCCAGGTCGGCCGGATCTACGAGGGTCGGGTCACGAGCATCAAGGACTTCGGCGCCTTCGTGGAACTCGTGCCGGGCAAGGACGGTCTCTGCCACGTGAGCGAGCTTTCCGACGATTTCGTGAAGAGCGTGGCCGATTTCTGTCGGGTCGGCGACATCATGAAGGTGAAGGTGATCGCGGTCGACGACCAGGATCGCGTGAAGCTCAGCCGCAAGGCGGTGCTCCGCGAGCAGGCCGAGGCTGCGGCGGGGAATCCGGCGGCAGAGTGACGGTCTTCCCAGGCGTCTCGTGAGAGCCTCCCGGCCATGTCGTCACCCGACGATCAGGACCGCTCGCGGGCCGAAACGTATGCGGAGTTTGCGGCTCTCGTGGGCGGTCTCGCCCACGAGATCCGCAACCCGCTGTCGACCATTCGACTCAACATGGAGCTGCTGGCCGAGGACTTCGAGAACACCGATCCCGCCTCCCCCACCAAGCAGCGGGATCGGCGGGCGAAGGCGAAGATCGACCTCGTGCGGCAGGAGTGCGACCGCCTGCAGAAGTTGCTCGGCGACTTCCTCGACTTCGCGCGGCAGGAGTCGCTGACGCTCGAGCCGGGGAGCCTCAACGCCGAGATCGAGCAGCTTCTCGACTTCTTCTCGATCCGGGCCAAGGAGGCGGGCGTCGAGATCGTCCGCTACCTCGATCCCGAGTTGCCGGCGGTCCGGCTCGATCGCGAGACCTTCCGTTCGGCGGTGCTCAATCTGCTGCTCAACGCGGTTCAGGCGATGGAGGGGGCCGGCGGTCAGCTCGTCGTCCGCACCCGGCCGGCGGGCCTCGGCGTGCTCCTGGAGCTGATCGACACGGGCCCCGGGATGGACGCGGAGACGCTCGGCAAGGTGTTTGGCGCCTTCTACACGACCAAGCAGGGAGGCTCGGGCCTCGGCCTGCCGACGGCCCGGAAGATCGTCGAGGCGCACGGCGGTACGATCGACGTGGAAAGCGCCCCCGGCAGGGGCACCAAGGTGACGATCTGGCTCCCCGCCCCGCCGCGGCTTCCCAAGGGGGGGCGGGCAGCCGAGGGCCCGTCGTCCTGACTCGCGGCGCAACTGGACGCCCGCCCCGCACGCTCCGTACCATCGCGATTATGGCATCGATTCCCGCAGCCCCCTCCGCACCCGCGAACGACTCGGCCGCCGAGCCGGCAGCGGGGCCGTCGGCGATGCGGGTGCTGGTGGTCGACAACGACATCGTGCATGCCCGAACCATGGGCGAGGTGCTCGGCCGGCTGGGACACGCCGTGACCGTGGTCGGCAGCGGAACCGAGGGGAGCCGGCGGATCGAAGCCGAGCTGTTCGACATCGTGGTCACAGACCTGATGATGAACGACATCGGCGGCCTGGAGATTCTCGCCCGGGCCAAGAAGGCCTCGGCCGAGACCGAGGTGATCGTCGTCACCGGCCACGGGACGATCCCTTCGGCGGTCTCGGCGATGCAGCAGGGAGCCTTCACCTACCTACAGAAGCCGCTCGACATGGCCCACCTCCGGGCGGCGGTCGAGAAGGCCGCGGAGGGGGTGCGGCTGCGGCGGCAGAACCTGGAGCTCAACCGACGGCTCGACGAGAAGTTCGGCTTCGAAGGGGTGGTGGGGTCGAGCCCGCAGATGCTCGCGCTCATCGAGCGACTCAAGCGCATCGCGCCGACCGACGCCACCGTGCTGATCCAGGGTGAGACCGGCACCGGCAAGGAACTCGTCGCCCAGGCCGCACATCAGAACAGCCCGCGGAAGAGCAAGCCGTTCGTGGCCCTCAACTGTGCCGCCCTCAGCGAGAACATCCTCGAGAGCGAGCTCTTCGGCCACGTCCGCGGCGCCTTCACCGACGCCTCCAGCGATCGGATCGGGAAGTTCGAGTATGCCAACGGCGGCACGCTGTTCCTCGACGAGGTCGGCGACATGCCGATGGCGACGCAGATCAAGCTCCTCCGGGTGCTGGAGTCGGGCGAGATCACCCGCGTGGGCTCCAACACGCCGGTGCGGGTGAACGTCCGCATCCTCTCGGCCACGAACCGCAACCTGGAGGATGCGATCGCCTCGGGGGGCTTTCGCAGCGACCTCTACCACCGGCTCAAGGTGGTGACGATCGCGATCCCGCCCCTCCGCGACCGCGCTGGCGACATCCCGCTGCTCATCGAGCACTTCCTCAAGCAGTTGTCACGGCGGCACGGCAAGACGATCAAGGGCCTGTCGCTCCCGGCCCGCGTCAAGCTCGGCTCGTATGCCTGGCCCGGCAACGTGCGGCAGCTGCGGAACGTGATCGAGAGCATGGTGGTGGTGGACTGCGACGAGACCCTCGACGTGGACGACCTGCCGATCGAGCTCGATCCCGACGCGCCGGTGGCCGCTGCCTCGACCGCCGCCGTCGACATGACGTCGGGCCTCTCCGCCCTGGTCGGCCGGCCGCTCGAGGAGATCGAGAAGGTGTTCATCGCCGAGACACTCAAACTCACCGGCGGCAACCGCGAGCAGGCGGCCGACCTGCTCGGCATCGGCGAGCGGACCTTGTATCGCAAGATCAAGGAGTACCAGCTCAGCTGAGCCACCGGCCGCATGGGACGCATCCACCAACTCCCGATGTCGGTCGTCAACCGCATCGCCGCCGGCGAGGTGGTGGAGCGGCCTGCGAGCGTCGTCAAGGAGCTGCTCGAGAACGCCCTCGATGCCTCGCCCACCCGGATCGACGTCGCCCTCGACCAGGGCGGCATCGCGCTGGTGCGGGTGGTTGACGACGGCGGCGGCATCGAGGCCGACGACCTGCCGCTGGCCGTGACGGCCCACGCCACGAGCAAGCTCAAGGTGGCCGAGGATCTCGAGCGGATCGAAACGCTCGGTTTTCGCGGCGAGGCCCTGGCGAGCATCGCCGAGGTGTCGCGGCTCGTGATTCGCTCCCGGACCCCGGGGGGCACGGGGGCGACGATCACCGTGGACGGCGGTCGCACCGGGGAGGTGCGGCCCGACGGCTGCGCGGTGGGCACGACGGTCGAGGTGCATCAGCTGTTCGGCAACGTGCCCGCCCGACGGGCGTTCCTCCGGGCACCGCAGACCGAGTGGTCGCACGCCTCGGAAGCCTTCGTCCGCACGGCGCTGGCCCATCCGGCCGTGGCCCTCAGCCTCGTCCACAATGGCCGCCGGGTGCACGATCTGCCGGCGACGCCGTCGTGGCGCGACCGGATCGCGGGCTTGTTCGGGGCCGAGGTGGCGGGCCGGCTGATCGAGGTCGAGGCCGACGACGGCGAGGTGTCGGTCCACGGATACGTGGGCCGGCCGGAGGACGACGTTGCCAGCGGCCGCCTGCAGCACCTGTTCGTCGGCGGCCGGCCGTTCCGCGACCGCTCGATCCTGCATGCCGTGCAGGAGGCCTACCGGGGCCTCCTCCTCTCGGGTCGCCAGCCGATCGCCTTCCTGGCGTTCGACCTGCCTCCCGACGCCGTCGATGTGAATGTGCATCCGGCGAAGATGGAGGTTCGGTTTCGCGAGCCGTCGCGGCTGTATCGCCTCGTGCTCTCGGCCCTGCGCACGAAGTTCCTCGCCGCCAACGTCACCACGCGGCTCCAGCCCCCCGCGGCGATCGCGGCGGAGGTGGCGGAGTTCCAGCCGTTCGCGCCGTCCATCCCGGACCGGTTCGCGGCGCCGGGGCCGCGGCCATCGTGGCCCGGCACGCCGGCGGGCGACGATCGGGTGCCACTGGCCGACCCCCCGGAGAGCATGGCACCGCCGGCCTGGGAACTGGACGACGCCGCGCGGCCCGTCGCGGCCGCGGAGCGGGCGGTGCAGATGCACGACCGCTACATCGTGGTGGAAACGGCAGCCGGGATCGAGGTGATCGACCAGCACGCCCTCCACGAGCGGCTCCTGTACGAGAAGTTCAAGACCGCGGTCGAAGCGGGCGGCCTGGAGGTGCAGCCGCTGTTGGTGCCCGAGAAGGTCGATCTCGCCCCTGCCGAACTGGAACTCGTCCACGAACATGCCGGCACGCTCGAACGGGCCGGCATGCGGATCGAGCCGTTCGGCGGCAGCACCGTGATCGTCACCTCGAAGCCCGCACTCGCCGGCGACACCTCGGCCGGGGCGATCGTCCGGGAGGTGCTCGACCGGCTCGCCTCCACGGCGGCCTCGGGGGGCGGCACCAGCATGCTCGTGGACGAGGTGCTGCACGGCCTCGCCTGCCGGGCCGCGATCAAGGCCGGCGACCGGCTCTCGGAGGCCGAGGTCGCCGCCCTGGTGCGGGAACGGCGGATCGTCGCCGAGTCGCATCATTGCCCGCACGGACGGCCCACGTCGCTGACGCTCTCGCGGCAGGATCTCGACCGTCAGTTCCGCCGCACGTGAGTTCTTCACCATCCATGCCCGAGATGACCCCGCCCGAGGACCAGCGATGATCTGCGTGAGCATCGGCCGCGGCCGCCACCGCCACATGATCGCCGAGCACAAGCACCTGGTGGAGAACGGTGTCCGCCTCGTGGAGCTGCGGCTCGACTACATCCAGGGTGAGGTGCAGGTGCGGCGGCTGCTCCGCGACCGCCCCTGTCCGGTGATCGTCACCTGCCGGCGGAAGAACGACGGCGGCCGTTGGGAGCACTCGGAGGAGGCCCGGCGGACGCTGCTGCGGACGGCGATCGTCGAGGGAGCCGACTACATCGACCTCGAGGACGACATCGCCGCGACGGTGCCGCGGTACGGGGCGACGAAGCGGATCGTCAGCCACCACGACTTCCAGAAGACCCCCGCCGACCTGACGCTCTTGCACAAGCGGCTGGCCTCGATGGATGCCGACGTGGTCAAGATCGCGGGGATGGCGAACCATCCCACCGACAACCTCCGGATGCTGCAGATGGTGCATGCCAGCAAGGTGCCGACGGTCGGCATCTGCATGGGCGACATCGGCGTGCCGACCCGCATCCTCGGCGGGCGCCTGGGCGCCCCCTTCACCTACGCCACCTTCAACGACGACCGCGTCCTCGCCCCCGGCCAGATCGGCTGGCGGCAGATGCGAGAGATGTATCGCTACGACTCGATCACACCCGCGACGCGGATCTACGGGGTGGTCGCCGACCCGGTGGCCCACAGCCTGTCGCCGGTGGTTCACAACGCGGCCCTGGCCGCCGCGGGCCTCGATGCGGTCTACCTCCCCTTCCGGGTGCCGGCCGAGCAGCTCGACGAGTTCCTGATGGCCGCCTCCCGCTGGCCCCTGGCCGGCTTGAGCGTGACGATCCCGCACAAGGAGGCCGTCTTGAAGCATGCGGCCCACGTGGACGACCTCGTGAAGTCGATCGGGGCCGCCAACACGCTCTCGTTTACCGCCGCGGGCATCACCGCCGCCAACACCGACGCGAGCGCCGCGGTGGAGAGCCTGGCGGCGGCCCTCCAGGGAGACGACCAGGTTGAGGCCGAGGGCCTCGGCCTCAAGACCACGCTCGTGCTCGGTGCCGGCGGGGCGGCGCGGGCGGTGGCCTTCGGCCTCAAGAAGAAGGGCGTCGAGGTGACGGTCACGTCCCGCACCGTGGACCGCGCCCGGAAGATCGCGGCCGAGGTGGGCTGCAAGTCGGTGGAGTGGGCCGCTCGGCACCGGATGCCCTACGACTGCATCGTCAACGCGACGCCGGTGGGCATGCATCCCAACGTGGACGAGAGCCCCTACGACAAGGAGCATCTCCGGCCGTATATGGTGGTCTTCGACACCGTCTACAATCCCGAGAGCACGCTGCTCATCAAGGAAGCCCGGAGCGCCGGGTGCCGCACCGTCACCGGCGTGGAGATGTTCGTGCGGCAGGCGGCGATCCAGTATCGGATCTGGAACGGCGCCGAACCGCCGCCGCAGGTGATGCGGGAGGCGCTCAAGCGGGCCACGGCATCGGCCAAGCAGCCGTCGTGAGCAGTCCGGTGGCGGACGGAGGAACGACGATGACGCGGCTGACACTCATCGGCTATCGGGGCTCCGGCAAATCGACCGTCGCGGCCCTGCTCGCGCCGCGGCTCGGCGTGCCCGCCGTGGATGCCGACGAGGTGCTTGAGCAGCGGGCCGGCATGTCGATCGCGGCCCTGATCGCCGACCGCGGCGAGGCGGGCTTCCGCGAACTCGAGTCGATCGTTCTCGCCGAGCTGCTCGCTGGTCCGCCGCTGATTCTTGCCACCGGTGGAGGCGTGGTGCTCCGGGAGACCAATCGGCACCTGCTTCGCGACCGCGGTCGCCCCGTGGTCTGGCTCGACGCCGCCGCCGACGTGGTGCGGGCCCGGCTGGCGGCCGATCCCACGACGGCCACCCGCCGTCCGGGCTTGTCGGGAGCCGATCCGCTCGCCGAGGTCGCCGCCACGCTGGCGGCCCGTGAGCCGCTCTACCGCGCGGCTGCCGACGTGCGGTTCGACGCCGCGATCGAGTCTCCCGACCGCATCGCGGCACGGATCATCGACTGGCTGGCCGACGGGCGACGGCTCCCCGCGGCCACGCCGGAGCGGGCGTCATGAGTGCCACGCCGACGCCGACGCCGGATCTGGTGGCCCTCCTCGGCGCGCTCGTCGCGCTGGGCGTTGGCCTCGTCGGTGGCCGTCTGCTCGTGGCGGGAGTGGGCCGGCTGGTCGATCCGAACACCGGCGTCGGCACCCGGGCCAGGCTCTGGACGCCGGCGGTCGCTGCCGCGGCAGCCGTCGCCCTCTGGTGGTGGGAGGTGGTCTGGCAGGCGAATGCCCCCGATGGTGTCGCCGCCGCCCTCGCCGTGCTCGCGCCGCGCGTCGTCCTGCACGGGATTCTGTTTCTGCTGCTCGCGGCCGCCACCTGGGTCGATCTCAGGCACCGCGTGATTCCCGATGCGATCACCGTGCCCGGCGTGCTCGCCGGTCTGGCCGCGGCCGCGTCGTGGCCCGACGGGCTCCTGCCAGTCGCCCGCGAGGTGCCCCGCTCGTTCGCGCCGCCCCTTCGCGAGACCGACGTGCTCGGGCTCTCCGGTCCGCTGCGGGGTTCCTGGCCTGCCTGGTTCGAGTCGGCGCCCGACCTCGTTGGGCTGGCTGTCGCGGCGGTCGTGTTCGCGGTCTGGTGGCTCGTCGGCACGGAGCCGGGCGTGGCCGGCGCAAGGCCCGCAGCATGGTGGCGGCGCTTGGCCGCACCGCGGCCGCTCGTCGCGGTCGCGGGGGCGGTCATCATCGGGGCGGCGTGGCTGATCGGCGGTCTGCCGTGGCGGGGCTTGGGCTCGGCGCTCGGTGGGCTCGCCGTCGCGGCAGGAATGGTCTGGCTGACCCGCGCCGGCGCGTCGCGGGCCCTGGGGCGGGAGGCGATGGGGCTCGGCGACGTGACGCTGATGGCGATGATCGGGGCGTGGCTCGGGTGGCAGGCCTGCGTGTTGGCCTGCTTCCTGGCGGTCTTCATCGGGCTGGCCCATGGCATCGCGCAGCTCGTGCTCCACAGCGAGGCAGAACTGCCGTTCGGCCCGAGCCTCTGCCTGGGCACGGCGGCGGTGGTGGTGGGCTGGAGGCCCCTCTGGCGCCGGTGCGAGCCCTTCTTCGAGCATCCGCTCGAGATGGCCGCGGTGGTGGCCGCGGTGATCGCCCTGACGGCGGTGACCCTCTGGGCATGGCACCGGCTGCGGCCGATTTCCGGGGGCTGACCGCCGGCCCGCCGGCCTTGCCACTCCCGCCCCGGCCTCCTACGATCCCGGCCCCCCGTTCGGAGGCTGCCTCCCGTGAACCTGTCGCGCGCCCGGTTCGGTCCGCTCATCGCCGCGCTCGTCGCGGTGGCGCTGGCCGGCTGCGCGAGCGGTCCGTTCAAGAAGCAGGCCCTGCCGCCCGTGAGCCTCGAGCCGCCCCCCGGCGTGGCCGCGCCGGCCCACACGATCCCGCAGACATCCGCCTCTCCCCTGCCCCCGTCGTATGCCGACGTCGATGGCCGGCAGCTCGAGGCGGCGCTGTCGCGAAACCGGCAGGAGTCGCAGGTGATGCAGGACGAGATCGCGGCGCTCCGCGATCAGCTCGCGAGCACCTCGTCGCAACTCGCCCAGGCCCGGTCTGCCGGCCTGCCTCCGGGCGCCGACAAACCGCCGCGCGTCGGCAACGACGGTGGCGTGTCCGCCACGCCCGTGGTGATGCAGTCGGCGATGACACAGCTCAAGCTTCCCGAGCTCCAGCCGCGGTTCGACGGCGCGGTGATCCGGATCGACATCCCCGCCGACCGGCTCTTCGACGGCGGCACCGCCAACCTCCTGCCCGAGGGGGCCGCCGTCCTCACGCAGGTCTCGGCCGAGCTCGAGCGGGTCTACCCCGGCCACTTCATCGGCATCGAGGGGCACCTCGACACGGAGCCCCTGCAGAACTCATCGTGGGCGTCGCCCCACCAGCTCACGGCTGCCCGGGCGGCCGCCGTGTTCGACTTCCTGACCACGCGAACGTCCATGCACGAGAGCCAGCTGTTCCTCGTGGCTCATGGCGCGAACCACCCTCTCGTCTCCAACGCCACCGCGGCCGGCCGAGCGCGGAACCGGCGGGTCGAACTCGTGGTCTATCCCGACCGCGCCGCGGTGGACATCGCGGCGAAGTGACCGCGGCACCGCCGGTTGCTACACTCCGCCGCATGGTGACGATCGTTGATTACGGCAGCGGCAACCTGCGGAGCGTGCAGAAGGCGTTCGAGAAGCTGGGCGTGGCGGCCCTGATCACCGCCGACCCGCAGGCGGTGGCCGACTCGCAGCGGGTGGTGCTGCCCGGCGTGGGCGCCTTCGGCGACGCGATGCGGGCTCTCCGCGACCGCGGGCTGGTGGAGCCGCTCGTGGCCCACGTCCGCGCCGAAAAGCCGTTCTTCGGAATCTGCATGGGGCTGCAGCTGCTCTTCGAGACCGGCCTCGAGGGTGGCCGGCACGAGGGCCTCGGCCTCCTCCCCGGAGAGGTCGTGCGATTCGACCTGCCCGCGGGCATGAAGGTGCCCCACATGGGCTGGAACACCGTCCGCTGGCGTGCCGCCGCCCCCGCCGACGAGGCTGGCTGGTACTACTTCGTCCACTCCTACCACGCGCGGCCGGGCGACGCGTCGGTGGTGGCCGCGGTCACCGACTATGGCGGCGAGTTCGTCTCGGCGGTGGCTCAGGGCCGCCTCTTCGCCACGCAGTTTCATCCTGAAAAGAGTCAGGCGGTCGGCCTGCGGCTGCTCGCCTCGTTTCTCGACCGCGGCTGATCCCTTTCCCTCCCTGCGGAGCCTTCGATGGAACTCTGGCCGGCGATCGACCTGCGTGGCGGCAACTGCGTGCGGCTCCTGCAGGGCGACTACGCGAAGGAAACGGTGTTCGGCAGCGACCCGGTGGCGATGGTGTCGCGGTTTCTCGCCGGGGGCGCGCGGCGGCTCCACATCGTCGATCTCGACGGCGCCAAGGCGGGGGCGGCCGTGCAGGCCGACCTCGTCCGCCGCATGGCGGCCGCGGCGGGCATTCCCTGCCAGGTGGGCGGCGGCATCCGCACGGCGGAGACCGCGGAGGCCTATCTCGACGCGGGCCTGGCACGCGTGATCCTCGGCAGCGTGGCGGTCGAAGAGCCGGCGCTGCTCGAGCGGCTCGCCAGCGGCCATCCCGGCCGGATCGTCCTCGGCCTCGATGCCCGCGACGGCAGGGTGGCGACGCGGGGCTGGATCGACACGAGCCCGCTGCTCGCGACCGACGTCGCCCGCCGCCATACCGGCCTCCCGCTGGCGGCGATCGTCTACACCGACATCGCCACCGACGGCACGCTCGCCGGGCCCAACGTTGCCGGGCTCGAGGAGATGCTCGCGGCCACGACGGCCCCGGTGATCGCCTCCGGCGGCATCGCCACGCTCGACGACATCCGCCGGGTGGCGGCGCTCGGCTGTAGGGGCTGCATCGTGGGGCGGGCGCTCTACGACGAGGCGTTTGCGCTCCCCGACGCGGTCGCCGCGGCCGGGGAGACATGAGCCCCGGCCGGGCTCGACGGCACATTCTTCCAGGATTCCCCCGGCGCGACCCAGCCGCGGTTTTTCGGCCGGAATCCCCGGGAACCCTCAACATCCGGGCCCGTCCGGGCCGACCGTACGGGTGACGCGTTTGCCGGGCCCGGTTTCCCGCCTCTACCATCGGAACTCATGGCCACCGACGTGCGGATCAAGGAGCAGTTGCCCGAGCTGACGCGGCGGATCGTCGAGACGTATCAAGACTCGCCGACGATCCACTACCTCGGCCACTGCCCGCTGCCCAACTACGAGGCGATCATCTCGGCGTGCGAGGATCTCAAGGAGATTCTCTACCCGGGCTATCGGCGGCGGGAGAACCTCCACCTCGGCAACGTCACCTACCACGTCGGCGACCTCGTCGATGGCCTGCACGACAAGCTCACGACGCAGATCGGCCGGGCGCTGCGGCACAGCGTCGCCGCGCAGCGGACCGCGGCCGAGCAGGGCGTCGATTTGCCGGTCGCGTCGGAGGCGGCGAAGCACTGCACCGAGGAGGGCGACTTCGAGGCGCTCGGCCAGGCGAAGGCGGTCGAGTTCCTGGAGCGCATCCCCGAGCTGCGGCGCATCCTGGCCACCGACGTCCAGGCCGCCTTCGACGGCGACCCTGCCGTGCGGACGCTCGACGAGATCATCTTCTGCTACCCCGGCCTCGAGGCGGTGACGATCCACCGTCTCGCGCACCTGCTCCACCGCCTGGAGGTGCCGCTGATTCCGCGAATGATGGCCGAGTGGTCGCACGGCCGGACCGGCATCGACATCCACCCGGGGGCCACGATCGGCGACCACTTCTTCATCGATCACGGCACCGGCGTGGTGATCGGCGAGACCTGCGAGATCGGCAGTCACGTGAAGATCTATCAGGGCGTGACGCTCGGCGCGCTCTCGTTCCAGACCGACGCCGACGGTCACCTGGTCCGCGGCACGAAGCGGCATCCGACGATCGAGGACCGCGTCGTGATCTATGCCAACGCGACCGTGCTTGGCGGGGCCACGCGGATCGGTCACGACTCGGTGATCGGCTCGAGCGTCTGGCTGACGCGGTCGGTCGACCCGCACACGACGGTGGTGCTCGAGAAGCCGAAGCTCCGGATGCGGGGCGAGGTGCCCGAACCGGGAACGGGCAACGACTGGCAGATCTGATTTCACGCCCACGGCGCCATCCCTGGCCCCCGCGGGCTTTGCCCGTCGGTGGTGAAGCCGAGGGGCTCTCAGGAGTGGGTGCAGGTTTTCAACCTGCACGAGAAGCGGGCCCCGGCGGTACCTTCCGCAGGTTGGAAACCTGCGGCCACTTCGATGCGTGTCGCGGCGGGGTGCGGCCCCGAGCGGTGCGGCCGAAAGGGCGGTTTTCACCGGGCGAATCGGCATGGGCTGGGGAGGCCGGGCTTCGCTAGTCTCTGGGGGTTCCCGCCTCCGGAGACGATCTGCCATGCGTGCCCTGCTTGCTTCCCTGCTCTGCCTGCTCGCGTCCACCGCGGCCTGCTTCGCGCAGACCGCGGCTCCCGCCAAGGTGCCGATGGTGTTTGCGGCCTACGCCACCGAACTGGCCGAGCCCTGGAACCAGGTGATCCACCAGGCGCTCCAAGGCCTGGAGAAGACGGGCCGCATCACGTACGCCTGGCAGGACAAACTCTCCACGCCCGCCGCCATGGCCTCGGGCCTCAACTCGGCCCTCGTCCGTCGTCCCGACGTGGTCGTCGCGGATGGCGTCGAGGCCCTCGACGCCATCAGGGCCGTGGCTGCCGCGAATCCCGGGATCTCGTTCCTCGTGGGCACTTCGCAGCCCCCGGTGGCCCCGAACCTCTCCACGTTCGACAGCAATCTCTCCGAACCCGCCTACCTCTGCGGCATCGCCGCCGGCCGGCTGACGAAGACCGGCCTGGTCGGCGTCGTCGCCGGAAAGAGCGACACGCAGGTCCACCGGGCGATCAATGCCTACATCCAGGGCGTCAAGGACTCTAATCCGGCCGCGAAGGTGAAGGTGACGTTCATCGAGTCGTGGTACGACCCGCCGAAGGCCAAGCAGGCGGCACTCGCCCAGATCGCCGCGGGGGCCGACCTGATCTGGGCCGAGCGGGAGGGGGCGATCGCGGCGGCCCGCGAGAAGGGTGTGCTCGCCTTCGGCAACCTCGTTGACCAGGCCGCCGAAGGGCCCGACACGGTGCTCACCGGTCCGGTGTGGAGCATGACTCCGCTCATCGACCACGCGTCGAAGCTCGCCGCCGCCGGCATGGTTCGTGCGGAGAACTACATCGACCTCTCGTCACTGGCCCGGGGCGGCGCGGTGCTCGCCCCCTGGCACGGCTGGAACGACAAACTCCCCGCCGACGTGCTCGAACTGGTCCGCCAGCGGCAGAACGCGATCAAGACCGGCGTGCTCGTGATCGCCCCGAGTGCCGACCGGCCGGCCGGCGAGTAGCCGCCCGCTGCGGCGGTCCGCCAGACCGCTCAGGCGGTGCCGCGTTCTGGCCTGAAACGGTTTATCGACCGCCGGTGGCTGACCGGACCAGGGCCCGAGCGGTCGCCTCGGCCTCGAGCTTCGCGGCAATCGCCTCGTCGCCAGTGGCCCGAACCCCGCTGACCTTGGCGAGGTCGGCGCGGGCCGCGGCGGCATCGACCTTCTCGGCCGGGATCGCCCGCTGGGTGATCACGGTCACCGCGTCGTGCCCCACCTCCACGAAGCCACCCTCCACGAACAGGCGACGGACGGCATCGGCCGGCCCCCCCTGCTCGCCCACGATCCGCACCTCGCCGGCACCCAGCCGGCCGATGAAGGGCGAATGGCCATGGCCCACGCCCCGCGAGCCGTCGAACAGCGGCAGCGTCACCGACCGAGCCTGGGTGTCGAGGCTCGTCTGCTCGGGCGTGACGATCACGCACCGCACACCGTTCTGCTTCGCGTCTGCCATCGGAGTGTTCCTCGGGGCCCTTTTCCTGGTCAGGCCTTGGCGGCCATCTTCTTGGCCTGCTCCTCGGCCTGCTCGATCGGGCCGACGTACATGAAGGCCTGCTCGGGCAGGTGATCCCACTTGCCGTCGGCGATCTCCTCGAACGAGCGGATCGTGTCTTCGAGGCTGGTGATTTCGCCCGGCTTGCCGGTGAACACCTCGGCCACGAGGAACGGCTGCGACAGGAACCGCTCCATGCGGCGGGCCCGGTGCACGACGAGTTTGTCCTCTTCCGAGAGCTCGTCTACGCCGAGGATCGCGATGATGTCCTGGAGCTCGCGGTACCGCTGCAGCGTCCGCTGCACGCG
>JBBAVS010000041.1:0-28745 GCA_040397585.1 Pirellulales bacterium | reverse complement strand
GCGATCGTACCGCTGACGCGGTTACGCTTGCCGGATCAGGAAGCCCAATCGCGTGAGCGATGGGGACCGGCCTCACGCCACGCGGCGCGACTCCTGGTCGAGCGCGTCGAGCACGAAGCGGATCGCGTCGGGGGCGACCTTGTCATAGTAGTCCACGCCGTGCCCGCCGCCGCGGGGCTCGAGCACCGCGCGATGCGGGATGCCGAGCGCCACGAGCTTGCTGTGCAGCCGGGCGGCGCCGTCGTGCCAGTGGAGATCGTCCGGGTCGCTGGCGAAGAACTGATGCCGCGGCCAGTTGAGCGGATGCACGTGGAGGATCGCGGTGTCCTGCCGGGCCCGCTCCACGTCGCCGTATAGTTGCCAGAGCGTGTCGTAGTATTCGCCGTCGTCGCGGTCGCCGGCCTGCCGCATCGCCTGATGGAAGTCGATCGCCGGCGCGATCGCCGCAGCCACCGGAAACACCGCCGGATGCCGGTAGGCGATCCGCAGCGCTCCCTGGCCCCCCATGCTCGTGCCCAGCAGCGCGATCCCGGGGGACGCCACGCCGAACCGCCGGGCGATCTCGCCGCGGATGGTCTCGGTCACGTGCCGCTCGGGCGTGATGCCGGCGTCGAACGAGGGCACGATCCGATCGAGCCACCACGACCGCCCCGCCCGCGGGGCGATGACGGGCAGCCGGTGCTCCTCGACGAGCGCCGTGAGCGCCGGCATGTCCTGCAGCCAGCGCTCGCGGACGCCATGCAGGTAGATGACCGCCCGGCCGGGCAGCGGGTCGGGCGGTGCATGCAGTTCGCAGGCATGCCCGCCGACCTCGATCACGGACCAGTGGGCTCGCGGCGGAGGCATGAGAGGGGGCCAGGCGGGAGAAACGAGCCTCTATTCTAGCCGACCGTCGGGCCGGTATTCTGCTCGCTCCGCCACCAGCCTCCACGGGGCGGCCCCGACTCGCAGGATCGCATCCATGGAAGTTCTCCTTTCGGCCGCCGACCTCGCCGCCGGCATCGGCCGGCTCTCCGACGACGTGAAGCGCGAGGTGGGCCGCCGGCCGCTCACGGTCGTCGGCGTGCTCACCGGCAGCATCGTGCTCGTCGCCGATCTGATCCGCCGGCTCGAGGGCCCGGTGATGGTGAGCATGGTCTGGGCGAGCAGCTACCGCGGCACCGCCACGCGGCCCGGAGAGCTCGAACTGCGGCTCGACCTCCTCCCGGACCTCACCGGTCAGGACGTGCTCCTCGTGGACGACATCTTCGACACGGGCCACACGCTCAAGGCCCTCCTCCAGGAACTCCGCCGCCGCGGCGCGGCGAGCGTGCGATCGCTCGTGTTGCTGCGGAAGACCGGCCGGTCGGAGGTGGACATCGAGCCCGACTTCGTCGGCTTCGAGATTCCCGACAAGTTCGTGGTCGGCTACGGGCTCGACTTCGACGGCGACCTGCGGCATCTTCCCCACCTCGCGGCCCTCGACGACGACGACATCGCCGCCGCCCGCGCAGCCCAGGCACGATGCACAGAGCCCGCCAGCCGGTCCTGATCGCCGTCCGCGGGCTCGACCCCGTCGGCACCGGCCGGCAGACGGAGCTGCTCGCCCGTGGACTCGCGGCGCAGGGCCGAAGCGTGCACGTGGCGATCACGTCGGCCGGGGGCAGCCTGGCGGGGCGGCTCCGCGACGCGGGCCTGCCCGTGCATGAGATCGGCCGGAGGCCCGTTGCCGATCTGGCCGCGACCCTGCGGCTGCTCGGGCTCGTGCGGCGGCTGCGGGCCGCGTCGCTCGTCACGCTGGGCCGCCGGCAGGCAGCGCTGGCGGCCGTGGCCCGGCTCGCCGTGCCCGGCCTGCGGACGCTCGTGCACGCGGCGGTGCCGGTGCGGACCCGGCGGCTGGGCCGCGTGCTCCGCCGAGCGGACGTCGTCGTGGCGGCCTCGGCCGGCGTGGCCGACTCCTGCCGGCGGCATGGTGTTGCGGACGCTCGCCTCGCGACGGTGCCCCCCGGGATCGTGGCCGACGAGGGGGCGGGCGTGTCGCGCGACGCGATCGCCGCGCGACTCGGCCTCGACCCCGCCTGCGGCTGGACGCTCTCGGTGGCGCCGCTCGTGGCCGACACTCGGCTCGAACGGCTTGTCTGGGGCATCGACCAGCTCGGCGTGGTCTCGAAGGGCCTGCAGCACGTACTCGTCGGCGGCGGGCCGCAGCTCCGCCGGCTCTGGCGGCGGGCCCGCGTGCAGCAGCTCGCCGAGCGGCTGTTCGTGATGCCGCACTGCGACCTGCTCCCCGACCTGCTCGGCCAGGTCCGCTACGTCTGGCAATCGGGCACGACGGCCGCTGGCGGGGTGATCCTCGACGCGATGGCGCGGGGCGTGCCGGCGGTGGCGGTGGCCAGCGACGCGGCCCGGCAGCTCGTGGTCAGCGGCGAGACGGGCTGGATCGTGCCGCCGCTCCCCGAGAGCGAGTTCCCGCGGCGGGCGTTCAACCTCCTCGAGAGGCCCGACGAGGCGGCGCGGTTCGGCGCCGCGGCCCGGGCGCGGGCCACGGAGGTGTTTCCTGTCGAGCGGATGGTCGCCGGCTTCGCGGCAGCGCTCGACGGGCTCGCCTGATGGCGTGCCTGAAGTGGGTGCAGGTTTTCAGAAAGAAAGTGGGTGCAGGTTTTTAACCTGCACAAAAGACACCGCAGGTTGAAAACCTGCGGCCACTTCGAAAACCTGCGGCCACTTGCAGATCACCGCGGCGTGGCAGCGAGCGTGGCGCCCACCGGCGTGGCTCGAAGGTGCCCGTCCTCGGCGACGAGCACGCCGCCCTTGAAGACCTTCGCGGGCAGCGAAAACATCCGCGCCAGATCACGGTCGGGCCGGTAGAGCGTGATGTCGGCGTCGGCGCCCGGGCCGAGATGACCCTTGTGCGCGAGGCCCGCGATCCGCGCCGGCGCGGCCCGCGTCACGATGCACAGCTCCTGGAGCGAATACTCGCGATCGAGGTCTTTGAGCGGGCTCCGCTTCCGCACCGCCGGGTGGATCCGGTCGAACGCGGCCCGGCGGAAGGCGGCGTCGCCGAGCAGCGCCATCAGGTGCGGATAGGCGGTGAAGTGGGCGCCGTTGGGATGGTCGGTGGTGAGGGCCACCCGCCAGGGATCCCGCGCCGTGAGAAACCACTCCAGGCCGATCGCCCACTGCCAGGCGTGGATCAGGCTCTTTTCCTTGTAGGCGATCGGCAGGATGCCGCAGCCGCCCGACACGTGGAGGTCGTGCGACACCCAGGGCATGCCCGTGGCGTGGGCGAGGTGTTCCGCGGCGGCCGAGTCGCCCGTCATCGCCACTGTGTCGCCGAACAGGATCTGGCCGACGTCGAGCGTGAGCGAGTCGTGGGCGTTGAAGAACTCGACGAGCGGGGCCACGCCCGAGCCGAACGAGCCCTCGTCGAGATCGCCGCCGGCGTAGCTGTGGAACTGCACGTGCGCGAGATGGGCTCGCCGGCCCTCGAGCGTGCGCATCGTCTCCAGGAGCGTTCGCCAGTTGCCCGGCAGGCCGAGGTTCGCCGTGTGCACGTGGAGCGGATGCGGCAGTTCGACCGCCTGCACGGCGTCGGCGAGCCGTTCGAGCAGCTGCCGGGGCGTGAGCTCGTGGCCGGGAATCGCCGCGTCGAGATCGTGGTGGTCGCCGCGGCCCCGGCGCCAGAAGGCGGCGCCGCCAGGATTGGCGACTTTGACGGCCCAGCCGCGGCCGGCCGTCACCGCGGCGGCCACGAGCCGGGCGGTCTCGCGGGCGTCGCCGCGGGCGAGCGCCGCGAGCACGGCTGCATCGTCGGCGGCGAGCAGGTAGATCCCCTTGTCGAGGATCGGCAGCTCGGCGAGCTCGAGGTGCGCGAGGGCGGCGGCGGAGGTGGCGATCGCGGCGTCGAACACGGTCGTGTAGCCGAGGCCTGCATACGCCGCGCCGGTCGCGTGGATCGTGGGCACCGCCGCGGGCACACCCTCACGGCGGGCGAGATGCGGGGCGATCCGTCGTCCAAACCCCACCTTCGGCCCGGCGACGTGGCTGTGGAGATCGACCCCGCCGGGCATGACCACGAGGCCGGTGCAATCGACGCGCTGGAAGCCATGCGGATCGGCGGGCCGCGGCACGATCGTGCCCCCGTCGATCCAGAGGTCGTCGATCATGCCGTCGCGGCCCGTGGCCGGATCGTGGATCGTGCCCTGCGCGAGCAGGAGCTTGTCGCGGGGGGCCGCGGTCATGGGGCCGCTCCCGCCGCGGCCACACGGGCTGCGAGCGGCCGCAGCGCCGCCTCGTCGGCCGGAAGCCTCACGACGCACAGGCCTGCGGCCCGGGCGATGGCGGCGGCGACGTGGGCCGTGGGCTCGCCGACAACCACCACGCAGTCCACCTCGCCGCGGTCGATCAGTCGCACGGCATCCCCCTCGGCGGCGCGGAACCGGCCGCCGCCGCGGTCGGCCCGATCGATCGCACCGGCCGCGCCATACCGCCAGGTGCAGACGGCGACAGCGTCGTCGTCGCGGTCGCCGAGCGGCACCTCGAAGGCCGGCTTCATGTGGGCCAGCGCCCGCACGAGGGCTGCCGTGCTCCAGGCGGCGAGCCCGAGTTGGTCGGCCGACCAGTCGGTCACGATCCCGACGCACGTTGCGGCCCCGATCGCCGCCGCGAGTTCATCCGCCGCGGAAGCGACCGCGGGGTCGGCGGCATCGCCGCGCGGCAGGCCGCGGATGAGCGCCTCGACGAGCCGCGCCGTGTCGATGGCCGCGGCGGCCGGCAGGTCGAGGTGACGGGCCGGAGCCGGCGGTGGCTCGGCTCGCGGTCCGACGACGATCGTGTGCCGCGGCTGGCTGTCCAGGGGCGGGGCCACGAATCGCTCGACGAATCCCGGCGCCGCCCTCTCGGGATCGCAGAACCAGACGAGCACGAGATCGGCGCGGTCGCGGAGCTCCGCGGGCGCCGCCGTGACACTGCCGATCCGGGCGAGGATCGGCCCCGCGACGCGGGCGGTTTCGGGCGAGCCCGGATCGACCGCCGCCCCTGCGGCCTCGGCGAGGTCGCAGGCGGCCAGGGCCACCGCGGCATCGGCGTTCATCAGGCCGGTGACGAGCGTTCGCCGCGCCGCCGCGAGCGCCGCCGCGGCGCGGGCGAGGTCGTCGGCGGGTGGCTGGGAAGCGGGCATGTCGGGCAGCATGATGGCTGCCCGCCGGTCAGGCAAGGCCCGTCAACGGCCCCTCACCGCAGTGGTCGGGGTTGCCGAACCGCACGAGGTCGGTGTGGCCCATCGCCTGAGCGAGCGCCAGCAGGAAGCGGTTGTGGGGCACTCCTGGAAACTCGACCGCCCGCCCCGCGGTGAACCCGAGGCCGCCGCCGACGAGCAGCCAGGGGATGTCGTTGCGGGAATGCGAGTTGCCCTCGCCCAGCTCATTGGTCCAGACGATCGTGGTGTGGTCGAGGAGCGAGCCGCCGCCACCCGGTTCGGGTGTCTCGGCGAGCCGCTTTGCGAGCCAGGCGATCTCGCCCGCATACCAGGTGTTGATCTTCGTGAGCTTCTCCTGGGCCGCCTCGTTGGAGTTGGGCTCGTGGGAGAGCTCGTGCTGGCCCTCGTCGATGCCCAGCCACGTCATGTGGGGCTGGCCCACGGAGTTGGTGTATTGCAGCGTGGCCACCCGGGTGAAGTCGGCGGCGAGCGCCGAGACGACGAGCTCGATCTGCATCCGGCTGATCCGCGGCATCTGGTCGTTCTGCTCGATCACGCCCTGCTCGAGCACGGGTGCGGCGTGCGTGAGGGCGGGCCGCTGCTCGGTGAGGTCGCGCTCCAGGCCGCGGACGAGCGCGGCATGCTCCTCCAGGATCCGCCGGTCCTCGGCAGGCACGGCCGCGGCGACCCGGGCGAGGTCTTCGCGGACCTCGTCGAGCACGCTCTGCAGGCTCTCGCGATCCTTGGTCTCGCCGTAAAGCTTCACGAACATCTGGTAGGGATCGTCGATCGGGGCCACGGGCTTGTTGGGGCCGGCGTAGACCATCCGCGTCCAGGTGTCGGCCTTGTTGGGCACGAGCACACCGAACTCGAGCGAGCCGAACCGCGTGGCCGTGATGGGATCGGCCTGGAGGTGGTTCCTGATCTCCTGGTCGATCGACAGCCCGCTCGCCCAGCCGGCGGGTGTGTCGCTGCCCCCCTGCACGTTGCCGGGAAACAGCTCGATGCCGGTGAGCAGGCAGCCCATGCCCCGCATGTGGCCGTCGCCATCGCCCGTGACGACGTTGTTGATGCCCTTGATCGAAAGCAGCCGGTCGGTGAACGGGGCGAAGGGGGCGAGGATGCGCGGCAGAGCGTCTGCGGCGAGCGGCCCCGGCGCGGACGGCCAGAAGTGTTGCTTGACCACGCCGTCCGGGCTGAACACGATCACGAGCCGCCGCTTCGGCCCCGCCGGCGCGGCCGCGAGGCTCGGCAGGTTGCCGAGAAAGGGCAGCACTCCCGCGCCCACGCCGAGCCGGCGCAAGAGATCGCGGCGCGGCATCAGGCCGGGCTGGGTCATGGGGAGGGCTCCGGGACGGGCGTGGAGGCAACGCGATACCGCGGCGGCATCGCCGCCACCACCATGATATCGACCAGCAGCCGGCAGGGAGTTTTTCGAAGGCGTGGAGATTCTCAGAAGTGGGGGCAGGTTTTCAACCTGCACAAGAAGAACGACCGGGGTGTTTCCGCAGGTTGAAAACCTGCGGCCACGAGGCACAGCCGGGGTGGGATTCCGCAGGTTGAAAACCTGCGGCCACTTTCAACACCTGCGGCCACTTTCAATACCTGCGGCCGCGGTGGTGCTCGTCACTCGCGAACGTCAGGCCGCGGCGGCATCGCCGCCACCACCATGATGTCGACCAGCAGCCGGGGTATGTCGAACCCCGAGGCCGCGAATGAGTCCGTCAGCCGCTCGAGCGTGTCGCCGCCCCAGGCCCGCACCGGCTGCTTCACCAGGGCGTGGAAGGCCGCCTGGACGAAGGCTTCGTGGGCGTCGTGGCTCCCGGCGACGTAGGCGGCGAGTTCACGGCCGCCGCGGAAGGCTGCGGGCGGACCCGTGCGGGGCTGATAGGAGCCCGAGGCGTCGATCGGCCGCGCACCCCCCGCGCCGCGCTCGGCGGCGCGATACCGGCCGAGCTCGTCGAACTCCTCGAGCGCGAAGCCGAGCGGGTTGATCAGCGTGTGACAGGTCTGGCAGGCGACGGCGCTCGTCTGCAGCGCCACCCGCTCGCGGGTCGTGAGCTCGGGATGCTGCTCCGCCGGGAGCGGTGCGATCGCCTCCTGCGGCGGCCGCAGCGTGTTGCCGAGCACGCCGCGGGCCAGAAACACCCCGCGGTGAATCGGCGAGGTGGAGGAGGGATACGAGAGCACGCTCATCAGATACGGATGCGAGAGCAGGCCGCCGCGCCGGCCGTCGTCGAGCTGCACGCGGCGGAAGTCGGCGTCCGCGGGCATGGTGGCACCGTAGAGCGGGGCGAGCCGGCCATTGACGGGCAGCTCCTCGGCCGTGAACAGCCCCCGAAAATCACGGCCGCTCCAGACCGCCTCGTCGAGGAACAGCTCGAGGCTCGTCCGCAGGTCGGCCGCCACCTCGGGCGTGAACTCCGGATGCCGCGCCGGATCCTTGGCCAGCTCCGGGCCGAGATCGACCCGCAGCCACGCGAACAGGAAGTCGCGGACCTTGGCCCGGGTCCGGCGGTCCTCCACCATCCGTTCCGCCTGGCGGCGGATCTGCTCGGCAGTCGAGAGCTCGCCCGTGGCCGCGGCCTGGCGGAGCGGCTCGTCGGGGATCGAGTCCCAGAGCCCGAACGACAGCCGCGCGGCCGTGGCGAACGCGTCGTCGCTGCCGGCCTCGACGAACAGGAACCGCGGCGAGCCGAGCACCGCCAGCAGCGACCGGCGGAGGCCCGTGTCGGGGTCGGGAGCGTCGCTGAACGGCCGCTCGACGACGAGCGCCCGCTGCTCGGCGGTGAGCGGCCGGCGAAACGCCCGCTCCGCGAACGCGGCGGCGAACGCCTCGAGCCGCGCCGCGCGGTCGGAGGCATCGGCCGCGACGCCGGCGAGCTTTTCGACGTCGTCGAGCACGTGGTCGGCCGTGGCGATCGCGGCTGCGGTGGTGGCCGCGAGCCATTCCTCCGACACGCTCGTCCCGCGCTCGTAGCCGATCGACCGATCGTCGGGCGGGAACGGCGTCGCGAGCGTGAACACCCGCGGAGCCTCGTGGGGGATCAGCGCGCGTTCTGGCACCGTCTCGAGGGCGGCGTGCGGCGGCTTCCAGAGCAGCCGGATCGAGGCCGGCGTCGCCTGTTCGCTTTCCTCTTGATCGACCCCCTGGTTGGCCCGCCAGAACTTGAGCGTGAGCGGATACGCCCGGCCGCCGAGCAGAAACACGGCTGCCCGATGCTCGGTGTTGCTTCCCGATTGGACGGCCGCGTCGATCAACGCCGCCTCGTCCGAGCCGCCGTTGAGTTCGAGCTTCGCCGCCTGCTCGGTGCGGATCACGAACTCGTGCACGCCCGTTTCCGTCGGCAGGATGGCCCCGGTCCAGCGGATGGCGAACCGCGTCGGCTTGATCGTGCCCGGCGCCGGGCCGGCCGTGCCGAAGTCGAAGGCGACCGTCGGATCGGTCCGCTCGAAGACGAGCCCGTGGTCGCGGATGAACAGGCGGGTCTTGAAGTATTCCCCCGCGAGTCCGCTGGCCGGATCGACCGCGGGGGGCGGGCTGCGGAAACTCCCGACGAGGTCGGCGAGGGCCTGGCGATGCTGCCGCACGGTGAGCCGCGCGAGGGCAGCGCGAGCCGGCCGTTGGCGGTCGCGGGCGATGGGCGAATAGAAGGCGGCGTGGACGAACTCGGCGACGTGGCGGGCGGCCTCGCCCGTGACCCTCGAGGGATCGTCCTCGGGCATCGTTTCGTCGATGTAGGCGGCAAGTTGGTTGACGGAGCGTTCGCCGATGAGCGGATCCGGCACGTTGGCCGTGCCGCCACCGTTCTCGCCGTGGCAGCGCACGCAGTGCTCGCGGTAGATCGAGAGGCCCGGATGATCCTCGGCCGGCGCGGAACTGCTGCAGGCCCAGATCCAGGCCCAGACGGCCGCCACGAGGAGGCTGATCGCGCGACGGCGGAGGGACGGGGGGGGCATGGTCGGCGGAGGCGGCGGCCGCACTCGCTGGCGTCGCGGCGGGCTACGCCGGACGGGCGAAGACGAGCCGACCGGCCGAGGTCTGGAGGGTGCTGGTGACGCTGGCGCGGACGGTGCGGCCGATCTGGTCGCGGCCGTTCTCCACGACCACCATCGTGCCGTCCTCGAGGTAGCCGACCGCCTGGTCGGGCTCCTCCCCCTGCTTCACGAGCCGCACGCTCAGGGCATCGCCCGCCACGAACGACGGCTTGAGGGCGGCGGCCACGTCGTTGACGTTGATCGCCGGCACGCTGCGGACGCCGGCGAGCTTCGCGGCGCTGGGATCGACGGTGATCACGCGGCCGCCGAGTTCGCGGGCAAGATCGATCACGCGGGTTTCGGTGGACAGCTCCTCGTGCGACTCCTGCCGCGGCGCGATCACGTCGATGTCGATCGCGTCGTTCTCCCGGAGGCGGGCCAGGATGTCGAGGCCGCGGCGGCCCCGGGTCCGCTTCTGGCGGTCGTTCGACTCCGCCGCCGCCTGCAGTTCGTCGAGCACGAACGACGGCACGACGAACCGGCTCTCGAACACGCCCGCCTCGGCGAGGTCGGCGATCCGGCCATCGACGATCGCGGAGGCGTCGAGCACGTTGGGCCGCAGGCCGCGGACGTCGCGGGCGAACTCGACGTAGGGAATCAGGAAGCGGAAGTCGTCGCGGGTCTGCATGAGCAGGCTCGTGCAGATGTAGCAGAGCACCGAGCCGACGATCAGCGGCAGCCAGGAGTGGAGCGGATCGTTCTGGCTCAGGGGCATGATCGGCTGGAGCGCGAGCATCGTCACGTAGGTGAGGAACACGCCGATCAGGAGGCCGAAGTAGATCGCCGTGATCGTGGTCAGCTCCTTGCGGCGGATCATGCCGTCGAAGCCGATCACGGTGAGCGGCAGGGCCACCATGCCGGCGAGGATGGCCCACGGCACCCACGTGGGCGAGGCCTGCACGGCCGGCGAGTTGAAGATGAGCACCGCGATGCCCACCGACACCATCACGAAGATCGCGCGAAGGACAATCAGGGCCATGATCGGAACCGTCGGGTCGAGACGAGATCAGCCGCAGGCTGACGATGTCGCAAGAGTCTACCAACGACTGCCCGGAGGGGGCGACAGCCGGCGGCGGTGGTCGAACTCCAGGAACCGGTCGGTCATGCCGGCGATGTAGTCGGCCACGCTGCGGCGGAGGCCGAGGGTGTCGGCCCGGAGGCGGTAGCCCGCGGGCAGGTCGTCGGGATGGGCCACGTACCAGTCGAAGAGCTCGGTGAGCTTCTGCTGGGCCGGCACCCGCACCTCGAGCACCCGGCCGCTGCGGTACACCCGTTCGAAAAGGAACTTTTCCAGCTGCCGCTTGCCGGCGGCGAGTTCGGGGGCCGGGGCGACGATCCGGCGACCGGCCGCGCCGTCGCCGCCGCGAAACACCTGCCGCACCCGGGCCACCGAGTCCACGCCCAGGGCGTCGATGGTGGTGCGGGTCTCGCGGATCAGCTCCGCCACCTGGTGGTCCACGAGCTCGTGGAGGATCGCCCGGCGGGCGTCGGTGCCCCGGAGCGCGCCATGCCGCTGGGCCACACGGGCGGCAGCGTCGGCCACCAGCGGCAGCTCGCAGAGCTCCTCGAGCGTCACCAGGCCGAGCTCCACGGCGTCGTCGGCGTCGTGCGTGTCGTAGGCGATCGAGTCGGCGGCATCCACCACCTGCGCCTCGAGCAGCGGCGCCGGCGCGGTGCCGTCCTTCTTCCGCGTGGCCTGGGCGTCGAGCACTTCGCGAGAGAGGTTGAGGCCCGGGAACTCCGCATAGCGGGTCTCCAGGAACTCCATGATCCGCAGCGCCTGGGCGTTGTGGTTGAAGCCTCCCTCGTCGCGGAGCAGCTCGGCGAGCGTGTCTTCGCCGGCGTGGCCGAGCGGCGGATGGCCGATGTCGTGGGCCAGGGCGAGGGTCTCGACGAGGTCCTCGTTGAGCGCCAGTGCGCGGGCGAGGGTGCGGGCGATGCTCGTGACCTCGAGCGTGTGCGTGAGCCGGCTGCGGTGGTAGTCGCCGTGGTAGCCGGTAAACACCTGCGTCTTGTGGGCCAGCCGGCGGAAGGCCGCCGAGTGGACGATCCGGTCGCGATCCCGCTGGTAGGGGCTGCGAAACTGATGGGGCGGCTCGGGATGCACGCGGCCCGCGGAGTCCACGGCGTGCATCGCCCACGGCGCGAGCAACAGGCTCTCGCGGGTCCGCCAGTCGGGCTGGCTCCAGCCTTCGGGCCACTCGCTCACGGGGCCTCCTCGGCGACGGCCTTGGTGAGCTGCTCCCAGAGGGCGTCGAGCGACTGCGGCAGCACCCGCACGCCCGCCAGTGCCGGCATGAAGTTGACGTCGCCCGGCCAGCGGGGCACGACGTGCCAGTGGAGGTGGCCGGGCACGCCGGCTCCGGCGACAGCTCCGAGGTTGAGGCCCACGTTGAAGCCCTGGGCCTGCATCGCCCGCGTCATCCGCCGGCACCAGGCGGCGATCCGCTGCTGGAGGTCGAGCAGCACGTCGTCGGCGAGGTCGCCGAGCGTGGCCCGGTGGTCGAGCGGGGCGACGAGCAGGTGGCCGTTGGCGTAGGGGTAGCGATTGGTGATCACGAGCGACGCGGGTGTCCGCTCGACCACGCCGAGCACCCGGTCGTGCGCGGGAGCGACGGCGGCCGCCCGGCAGAGGAAGCAGTCGTGGTCGGCCCCGGGCCGCCAGGCGGGCGTCCCGACGTCGGGTTCGGCGGCGCCGGCTCCCTGCACGTAGCCGAGTCGCCAGGGCGCCCAGAGACGGTCGTTGTCCATGCGGCGAGTGTACCGCCGATTCCGGCGTTCAGCGGAGGGGCGGCCTTCCCTATGATTGGCCGTGGACGTTCGTGGCATGGCTCCCGGTCGAGCGGTGAGGTGGTCGTGGAATTCAAGGTAGACCTCGACGTCTTTTCCGGGCCGATGGACCTCCTTCTGTACCTCGTCAAGAAGCACGAGGTGGACGTCACGGAGGTGCCGATCGCGGCGATCGCGGCCGAGTTCGTCGCCTACCTCGACGTGCTCGAGGGCCTCGCCATCGAGCAGGTGGGGGAGTTCGTCGATCTGGCGAGCGTGCTCCTCGAGATCAAGGCCCGGGCCCTCGTGCCGCGGCCCGAGGAGACGGAGGAGCCGGTCGAACTCGTCCGTGAAGACCTCGTGCAGCGGCTCCTCGAATACAAACAGTATCGCGACGCCGCCACGATGCTCGAAGACCGGGCCCGGCACTGGGAGCTGCGGTTCGCGCGGCAGGCGGCAGGCGACACGGTGGGCCGGGCGGCGCCCGCCGAGGTGGCGATCGCCGACGCCCACGTCTGGGATCTCGTCGGGGCGATGACGCGGGTGATGGCCAAGCGGGAAAAGCGGCGGCCGCGGCAGATCGTCCACGACGACACGCCGATCGAGACGCACGCCGCCCGGATCGAGGCGATCGTGGCGGAGCAGGGCAGGGTGGCATTCACGAGCCTCTTCGACGACGATATGCCCCGCTCGCGGATCGTGGGCATCTTCCTCGCGGCGCTCGAACTGGTGCGCCGCGGAAAGCTCGCGACCCGGCAGGAGCAGCTCTTCGACGAGATCTGGCTCGAACCGCCGGCCCCGCGATCCGCCCCCCCCATCTCCCCGCCCCCCGCCGCCGCATGATCGACAACTCCCCCTACCGCACGCTCGTCCACAAGGGGTTGACCATCGAGGGCTACTCGCGGGCGGCGGTGCAGAGCTGCTGGCGGATTCCCGAACTCAAGCTGGGCTTCGATCTCGGCTCGCAGCCCTGGGGCTTCATGGCCACGGCCACCTGGTTCATCACGCACACGCATCTCGATCACATCGCCGCCCTGCCGGTCTACGTGGCCCGGCGGCGAATGATGAAGATGGAACCGCCCACGATCTACCTCCCCGAGTCGGCGCTCGAGCCGATCGAGCGGCTGCTCAAGGCGGTGAGCCGGCTCGACCGCGGTCGGCTGCCCTGCACGCTCCTGCCGGCGCGGCCGGGCGACGAGATCGAGCTCTCGCGGGAGCATGTGGTGACGGTGTCGGGCACGACCCACACGATCCCGAGCGTGGGCTACGTGGTCTGGGATCGCCGCCGCAAGCTCAAGCATGAGTATCAGGGGCTCCCGGGCGACAAGATCCGCGACCTCCGCCTCTCCGGCGTGGACGTGACGCACGAGATCCGCACGCCGCTGGTGGCCTACCTGGGCGACAGCTCCCCCGAGGGCCTCGATCGCTGCCCGGCGATGTTCGAGGCGATGGTGCTGATCACGGAGCTCACGTTCGTGGCCCATTCGCACCGCAAGGAGAAGATCCACAAGTTCGGCCACATGCATCTCGACGACCTGCTGGCCCGCCGCGAGCGGTTTCGCAACGAGCTGGTGATCGCCACGCACTTCTCGACGCGGTACACCGACGACCGCATCCGGCGGATTCTCGCCAAGAAGCTGCCCGACATGCTCGACGGCCGGCTGAACATCTGGCTCTGAGGCCGCGGCAGGTCAGAAGTGGGTGCAGGTTTTCAACCTGCCCATTGCCTGTAGCCTGGTGTGCCGCCCCGCTCGGGACTGCCCATGCCCGTCGCCGGACGCTCGCTTCGCCCCTCCAGGGCTCCGCTCGCTCGGTGCTTGCTCCGCTTCGCCATCCTGGCTTCGCGGAGCAAGCAAGCGCCGGCTCCTGGGCACGGGCAGCCCCTCGCTGCCCTTACCGGGACGTGGCCTCCGGTCTGCGAGCAGCGGGAGCAGGTTTTCGTCAGACGTGGGGGCAGGTTTTCAAGAGAAGTGGGTGCAGGTTTTCGTCGGAAGTGGGTGCAGGTTTTCAACCTGCACAGGAAGCAGAGTCGGCGTGGGGATTCCGCAGGTTAAAAACCTGCGGCCACTTCAAAACCTGCGGCCACGGGAAAACCTGGCGGGCGCGATCGGAAGTCGGCAATGGGCGCTGTGGCCGTAGAAGTTGAAATCACCGCTGGCCTTGGCCCCGGCGTCGGGCGCCGCGTGGGTGGTGGCCCCGGCGAGCATGCTGCCGAGCGCGATCGCGGCGAGAATCGACAACGCATGGGATGTCTCCTGGGCGGGGCGTGTGACACCGTATGGAGGTCCTCGGCTCACTCGCCGGACGTCGGCCTACCGGCCGCCTGGCGGGGCGTCGAGGCAGCGCCGCGGCGGCGATACCTAGCGGTTCCCCTCACTCGCGGCCTCGAGAAGCTCGGTGATCTCCGCCGGTGTCATGCGCTGGCATGTGGTCTCGAGCATGCGGCGAAAATGCTGCTGCTCAGTCTCGCCCGACGGGAATCCGATGTTGCAGCCCGAGTCAGGCTCATTGGACGTGGCCAGCTTCTTGCCGTCGGCGTCGAGGATCGCGATCCAGGGGATGCCTCCGACGGCGTCGCCACGCAGTTCCTTCATGATCTCCTCCGCACCGGTCCAGCGGTGGTCCATCTTGACCCACACGTAGTCGCTTTCCCATTGCCGGTTTCTCACCAGCCACTGGCTCAGCATCTGGCACGGTCCGCACCACGTCGCCGTCTCCTGGAGCAGCACGCGCTTGTTCTCCTGACGAGCCTTGGCGAGCGCCTGCCGCAGCAGGTCATGGGCATCGAGGGGCGTTGTCTTGTGCTTCTCGAGCTCCGCCAGCAGCAAGTCCTTCGAGAGCGAGCCGCCGGCACAGACGTCGTCGCTCGTGAGCCTGGCGACGACCTCGCCGTCTCTGTCGACGACCGCCAGCAGCAGTTCCGTGTCGCCGGGCGCCGCGGGCATGTCGAGCGACGTGGCCAGGGCCCGGGCAGCCTCCAGCCGGTCCGCGGCCGTGGAAATGGCCAAGAACCGGAAATCGTCGGCATAGGGCCGGAAGGCCTTGTCTTCGAAGCGGAGCCGCATCAACTCCTCGATCCGCGGGCCCTCGGGGTCGCCGAAGAAGACGAGCAGGTTCTGATCGGCTTCCTGCACCCGCTGCGTGGCCGACTCGAATCGCTCCAGCGGCGTGCCCGCGACGTCGAACGCCGCGAGCGTCCGTTCCTTGAGCGTGGGGGGCACGTAAGGCTCCAGCGCCTTCGGCTTCGGAAGCCGGATGTCGCCGAGCGTCCTCGCTTCACCGGGCTGGACGTTGACGGTCGCCACCGTGGGGACGACGCCGGTGGCGACGTCGTGGTAAGTGCACTCATAGTCCCAGCCGGGCACCAGGGTCGTCAGCGTGAAGGCGCCGTGCGCGTCGGTCGTGACAGAGCCGCCGAAGAGATGCCAGCGCAAGCCAGTCTTCCGATCGAAGCACCGCACGCCGTACTGGAGTGGGATGCCGGCGGCCGGTTGCGAGCCATCTTCGGTCAGCAGCGTTCCCGTGGCCCTGCCGAGCTCGAGGAGCGACAGGGCGACCGCGGTCTGGTCGGCGGCGACCTCCACGATCGTCCCGAGTCTGCCCTCCTTGTCGATCGCGCGGACCTTCGCGGGCTCGGCGAGCGTCTTGACGGAGAAGCTGCCGTCCGCGGTCGACATCGCGCGTTGTCCCATGAACGAGTTCGGTCCACCGGAGTGCACCGACACCCGCACGTCGGCGACGGGGGTGCCCGTGTCGCCGAGGGTTACGGAACCCGTGAGGATCTTCTGCGATCGAACGTCGACGCGAAGTTCGACCTCCTCCTCGGGCTCGTCGGCAATGGCCAGCGACTCGCCCGGATGATCGTCCGCCAGCAGGCTGTAGGCACCTTCGCCGACGAAGAACTCGAAGCGGCCGTGGGCGTCGGTCAGCGCGCTGAGCTGGCGGATCGGGCAGACCCAGGTCCGCTGGTTGTCGGGGTTGGGCAGGAGATCCATGCCGATCTCGTGGAGCGGGATCCCTCGGTGCTGCAGAGCCACCCACGCGCCGGCCATAGGCTCGGACGTGGAGCGGGTCAGCACGCGGCCGTGGACCCGCGTCGCAGGCCGGAGCGTGAAGTCGTGATCGGGAACGTCTTGCTCCGCGAGAACCACGAAGCCGGATTGGGCCGGAGCCGCCCACCGTTTGTCCGCGACCGTCAGCATGTAGGTCTGATCGGGCGCGACGAGCAGTTCGTAGCGCCCCGCCTCGTCGGTGCGGACCGAGCCATGGTGGTTCTCGAGCGTGTATCCAGCCCCATCGGCGGTCACGGCGATGTCGGCGGCTGGGTTGCCGTCGGGCAGCGTCACCCGGCCGCGCAGCGGAACCAGCCGCTGCAGCTGGACGGTCAGTGGGCCGGACGGTGCGCTCGGGTCGTATTCGGAGCGCTGCCGCACGCATCCCTGCGCGGAAAGCCAGATGGTGACGGGCTCCGCCTGCCATCTCGGAAACCAGGCGATGGTGAGCGATCCGGTCGCGTCCACCTTCTGGGACACCCACGGAAAGAACGAGAGATTCAATTCGTCGTTGCGGCTCTCCTTGTGCAGCAGCCACACGCTCGAGCTGCCATCGGGCAGCGGCCGGCCCTCCGCATCCGTCACCTCCACGGTCAGGGGAGCCGCTCCGTCCAGCACCAGCGTCTGGCCATCCGCGAAGGGAAACTCTGGCGGGGGAGTGAGTTGATCCCCTTTCTGGAATCGAGCGAGCCCGTAGGTCTGATAGTCAAAGCCTAGTTGATCCTTCAGCGCGATCACGCTCGCGATCGTGTCGGACTTCGGCACCGGAAACGTGGCCACGCCGTCGGCGTCGGTCTCGCGCGGCCCGATCGCGATGGGGAAGCCGAGTTGCAGGGAGACCTCCGCACGCTCGACAGGCTTGCCCTCGGCATCGATCACCTTCACCGTCGCGTCCCGCGCAGGCTCGAGGGTGATCCGAATGCCCTCGAGATCCGGGGGCTCGTCGGCAGGGTCCATCGGGAAACGGTGAAAGCCGACCAGCGAGCAATCGCTGACCGAGGCCGACACCGACAGCCCGGTCGCGGCCTCTCGCGACATCGGGACCTCGAACGAAAAGCCGCCCGCTTCGTCGGCGGTCGTCGAGGCCGCGGTGTCGCCGAGCCAGGTTGCGGCACTCACGACGGCGCCCGGCACCGGCTTGCCGGACTCGTCAACCACCGTGCCAGCGAGCGTGCAGGCCGGCACGTCGCCCGTGGGGGGATCAGGTTGAGACGGTGCACGACCACGGGCGGCTTGCGGTACGAGCATGACCGCGAGCCACAAGACTCCCCAGACCCATGGCCGGACCATGTGGAACCCTCGCGTCGTTGTGAAGGCGATGTCGCGGGGAGCATCGCCATGCCATCGGGCCCATCAGCCCGCCCCGTGATCGCCGCCATTATCAGGCGGCACGTCGCCCCTGCCAAGGAGGGGGCTTGGGGCCTACCAGGCGGCCCCGTCAGGGGAGTTGTGGCAGCGAGCGTCAGCACGGGCGCCGGCGGCGCACCGCCAGCAGGCTCAGCAGCCCGGCGGCAACTCCCAGCCCGGCAAGCGGCTCTGGCTCCGGCACCGCCACGATGCTCCCCGCTGCCGTGTTGTAGGCACCGGCGTCGAACAGACCCGTCGAGAGAAACTCCGCCGCGTCCAACAGGTCCACGAGCCCGTCATAGTTGAAGTCGCCCTCCGCCCAGATGGCCGCCTGGCCCGATTCGTACTTCCCGGCCGACATGAAGGCCGCCATGTCGAGGATGTCGATCGCGCCGTCGAGGTTCGTGTCGCCGGAGGCTACGTAGCCAAACGTCAGCGAGCCGGCGCCATTGTCGATCCAGCCGACCGCCCGCGTGAGGCCTGCCGCCATGTCGGCCGTCACGCGGCTCGACGTGATCCCCGTGCCGCCGTCCCACAGGCCCGCATTCCGCCCGGCCACGAGCGCGGCGACGAGGTTCGAGGCCGTAAGCCCGCCGGCCGCCACGGTGACGAGGCTCGTGCCCACGTCGAGCTTTCCGCCGCCCGGGGCCGGATCCACGCGGAGGCTGCGGACGTTGACGACGGCCGGCGCGGTGACGGGGAGTGACCACACGCCGCTGCCGCTGACGGTTACCGCGGGTGTGTTGGCCAGCGCGCCGCTGGTCATCGTGAGGCGGTCGAGCCCCGCGGCCGGCGAGATCGTGAGCGACGCCATGCCGAGCGTGCCGCCGGCCAGCGTGATCGCCCCGAGGACGCGGCCCGAGCCGCTGAGGACCTTCGCCGTGGCGATGGAAAAGCCCCCGGGCAGCGCCCGCGCGTCGAGCGTGGCCCCGGCAGCCACGCTCACGTTCGACGAGGCGCCCACCGACCGCGTGCCCGTGAGGGCGAGCGTTCCCTGCTGCACGCTCGTGGAGCCGGTGTAGGTGTTGCTGCCCCCCATCACCACGGTGCCGGTGCCCGTCTTCGTGACCGCCGCCGTGCCCGTGATCCCGGCGAAGCCGACGGCCAGCTGCGTCTGCGAGCCGCTCGGCACACTCAGGACCACGTTCGCCGGCGTGACCACCGCGCCGCGCACGGTGATCGTCATGGTTTTGGCCGTGGCCCCGGGCAGGTCTTCGTCGGAGACCGCCAGCGAATAGGTTCCCGAGAACGAGCCGCTCGTGGTGGTGAGCATCGACATCGCAGACGACCGCGACGAGCCCGAGGCGAGGTTGGCGAACGGCGCGAGCGTGGTCTCAAACACGCCCGCTGGAACGGCCGGCGCGATGCTGTCGAGGTCGAGCTTCGCGGTCCACGCGGTGCCCAGCGATCCGGCGCGGTTGAACACGCCGAAGGCCTGGCTCGACGTGCCGCTGCCCTGCGTGAGCGTGCCGAAGTCGATGTCGAGCGACGAGACGTTGCTGCCCGCCGCGAACGAGCCGATGGCATGGTCCAGCACCGCCAGCGTGACGGCCTGCGAAACCGTCGGATTCGAAGCTTGGGGGCTCGTCGCCTGCACGGTCAGCGTGCCCGATGCCGGCCCGGCCAGCGCCGTGCTCAAGGCCACCAGGTGCGTGTTGCCGCCGCCGAGAGCGGCGTCGCTTCCCGTACCCGTGCCCACGCAGGCGCCGGTGCCCGTGAAGCCGTAATCCAGCCGGTCGGCTCCCATCACGACGGCGACGGGCGCGGCGTTGGAAACGGTGAGCAGGCCCGAGACGGCGGCGCCCTTGATGACGGTCGTCGGCACGCCGGTGAGGCTCGCCGCCATCTTGGCGGGCAGCTGGTAGTCCGACACCACGGGCAGATGGTCGGTCACCTGACTGAGCGCCGTGAGCACGCTCGATGCCTGCGCGATCGTGGAGCCGGGGATGAGCGCCGCCAGCGCGGCGGGGCTGCCGGTCGTGATGGCGCTGCTCATGGTGTGGGTGTTGGTGTTGCCGAAGGCCCAGTACGAACTGGTGATCGAGTCCAGGCCGCGACCGTCGAGCAGTTCGCCCGTCGTGAGCTGAAAATCGAAGCGGTCGTTGATGCCGCCGGTCACCTGTCCGCCGAAGAAGGCGGTGGTGGCCGGCGACTGGGTGTGCACCGCCGAGAAGGCCGCGTTGCCGGTCCACGAGCCCACGCTGCTCACCGGATCGAAGAACTGCCCCGGGCCGGTGCCGGTGAGCGTCTGGAACGAGGGGTCGGACGAGGTGTAGAGGTTGAGGTCGCCGAGCTGGATGGCGCCCACGCCGTCGCCGAGGGCATCCAGGTCGGCGCGGATGGCCCGGGCCTCGACGTTGCGGCGGGCGGCATCGGACGACGAGTTCGACGCCTTGAAATGGCTGGCGTACACGGAGAAGCTGGCGTTGGAGTCGTAGCCGACGGGCTGGAACTGATACCGCAGCGTCTGGCGGGGCTGGCCCGTGGAGCTGGTGATGCCGACGGCCTTCTCGTTCACGAGGCTGACCGTCGCCGCGTTGTAGACGCAGATCGGCCGGCCCGCGCCGGTGGACCCGCCGTTGAGCGCCGATTGCCGGTAGTTGGTGCCGCCGTAGATGGTGTTGAGCAGCGTGGCGAACTGGACGCCGGTGGTGCTCACGGAGTTGGCCTCCAGGAGCACGAGTACGTCGATGGGCCGGGAAAAGCCCCCCTTCGCCGAGCTGCCGATGGCCGAGAGGATCGTGTCCACGCCGGGCCGGGGGCTGGTGAGCGAGCTGTCGCTCGCGGTGACGTTGTAGTTGCAGATGCGGAGCTGGGCGCGGGCCTCGGAGGCCCCGAGCAGCCAGCCGATCAGGCCGAGGATCGCGAGTGTGGCCCGCGTGGCGATGGGCGGGTGGCGAATGATCATGGGGGCGTGGGTGGCGGGGATCTGCCGCGGTCAGACCACCAAGCCTGCATGTGGCTCGGCGCGGCGCGTACCCCCAAAATGGCAGGGCGCAGCCGCGTGGCCTCCCTCACGATGCGACCGGCACTGCCCGACGTGGGTGCAGGTTTTCAACCTGCACAGGCAGCAGAGTCGGCGCGGAGATTCCGCAGGTTGAAAACCTGCGGCCACTTCAAGCCCTGCGGCCACGGTGCGACCGGCACTGTCCGACGTGGGTGCAGGTTTTCAACCTGCACAGGCAGCAGAGTCGGCGCGGAGATTCCGCAGGTTGAAAACCTGCGGCCACTTCAAGCCCTGCGGCCACGCGAGTGCCTCGGACTCGGACACCACGCTACGCCCCGGGGCTCTTTTCGGAGGGTTTCGGCATCGCGGAAAAACAGGCGAACACGCCGAGCACGGCGACCCCGTAGAGCATCGCGATCAACGCCAGCAGCAGATCGTATGGCTTGGGCGTGGAGAGCGACACCCGGAGCAAGACCGTGGAGATCACGAATCCGGCGTTGCGAAACACGTATTCATACCGCTCGTAGTAGGCGAGCGACACGATCAACAGGAACACGTCGGTGAAGATCATGAACTCGAAGAACCGGGGAAAGAAAAAGAAGTCGACGTTGGCCGGTGCTGCCGGCAGACCCCCGATCACGCCGAGCCAACTGCCCAGATTGATCGCCGCCAGTGCCAGCAGGACGACGAGGAGCAGCAGGGCCACCCCCTTCTTGAGCCGGATGAAGCCCTGCAGGTCGCGGTGGCTCGGCGTCTTCGGCATCCGATGACGAAGAAAGGTGAAGACGGTGACGATCATGAACATCAGCAAGGCGCCCCCCATGTCGAGCAGCACCGCCTTGACCGCCTCGGGCTCGGCCAGCCAGTTTTCCAGTTCGCTGAAGCAGCCGATGTCCTTGAACACCCGGCGGACGACGATCAGCGAGACGATCTGGTACTGCATGGCGATCTCGCCGGTGTGCGAGGCGGTCAGGGCGAACACCAGCAGCACCACCTCGTAGAACAGGATCACGCTGAACGGGGTGTAGACCGCGTGGAGCGGACTCTTGTCGAGCCCCTCGAAGAGTGTCTGCGGCACGTCGGGCAGGGAACGGGCGACGCCGATCACCGCCAGGTGCACGAGAAAACCCACGGCGGCGGCCACGACGACGGCACGTTCGAGCCGGATGCGCGCCGACGGACTGTCGAGCGCGTCGAACACGGCGACGAGGAAGCGGCTGATCGAGCTCAAGACGGCAGGGCTCCGGGCGTGGTCGATGACGCGATTCCCGTGTCCCTGGGGTCCGAATTTTCAGCGTTCCATGCGGCACCCGCCCTGCCACACCTGAAAGCGCCGCTCCGGGAAGCATACGCCCTCGACCGGATCTCAGGAGGCACTCGTGGCGTGCGGCCGCTCCAGCCGGACCGTCCGTCCGGCCCCGCCGTGACCCCGTCCCGATCCGGGTTCAGGGGGGAAAACTCGGCCGCGCGATGGTTGTCTGCGCCCGGAGAGCGGTTACAATCCCGCCCGGGGGACCTCCAACCACCACGACCACTGCGTGGATATCCCACTTCTCTACCTTCGAAGGTGAACACATGATCAATGGCTTGTTTTGTCTGGCGGCGACCATGCCGAATCTTTCGATCTTCCAGTACAACGCGGTCGACAACATCTTTTCGATGACGGTCGCCACGATGGGGGCGGCGGCGCTGTTCTTGTTCTTGTCGCGGGCGAACGTCGATCCGGAATACCGGCCGGCCCTGACGATCTCTGGGCTGGTGGTCGCGATCGCCTGCTACCACTATTTCATGATCCGGCACAGCTGGCACGACGCCTACAAACTCGCAGAGGGCGGGGCGGGATACGTGGGCACCGGCGCGGCCTTCAACGATTTCTATCGCTACGCCGACTGGATCCTGACCGTGCCGCTGTTGATGGTGGAACTGGTGGCGGTCCTGCGGTTGCCCGAGGGGAAGGCGAAGAGCCTGCTGACCCGGCTCGTGATCGCGGCGGCGGCGATGATCGCGCTGGGCTATCCGGGTGAGGTGATCGCCGATCCGAATCGGTGGGGTGAGCGGGTCATGTGGGGTGGTCTGTCTTCGATCCCGTTCTTCTACATCCTCTACGTGCTCTGGACGGAACTCACCAACTCGCTCGACACGCAGCCGCCCGCGGCTCGCACACTGCTCGAGATCGCCCGGCTCGTCATCCTCGTCACGTGGGCGGTGTATCCGATCGCCTATGCGTTGGGTGGCACGCCTGACGCGTTGCGGGCGAAGGCCGGGCTCGCTGATGCTGCGGGGGGGATTTCCGGTGCCAATGGCATCGCCGCCCTGCAGGTCGGGTATGCGATCGCCGACATGACCGCGAAGGCGGGGTTCGGCGTGCTGATCTACCTCATCGCCCGTGCCAAGAGCAGCAAGCGGGCTGGGGGCGAGGGGGCATACGCTTGATCGGCCCGACCTCTCAGTCACGAGAGTGATGACATGCACGCGGCCTCGATAACCTTGCTCGCCTGGGCAATGATCGGGGCCGCGTGTTTTTTTCCTGCCGCCGCGGCCTTGGCGGTCGGGAGTGTGCTGGCCGTGCTCGTCGCGGTGGTCGGCCTGCCCCACGGGGCAGCCGACCACCGCTTCGCCCGGCCGCGGCTCGAACCGCTCCTCGGGCCGGCGTGGTGGGGCGTGTTCCTGGCGGGGTATCTGGCGATCGCCGGCGCCGTCGTGCTCGGGTGGTTTCTCGTGCCTGCGGCCACGATCCTCGTGTTCTTTCTGGCCTCGGCCTGGCACTTCGGCCAGGAGGAACCAAATCTGGTTGCCGGCCCGCACGGAGCGAACCTGCTCCGGCAGGCCTTCCGCGTGGCCCGCGGAGGCCTGGTGATCTGGGTTCCGGTCGCCCTGCAGACCGACGAGGTCGTGCGGATTCTCTCGCTGACCGCACCGCGCGGATTCGCGCCGCAGATCGAATCGGCCGTCGAAGCGTTGGTGGCCTGCTCGTGGGTGATGCTGGCGATCGCGGGCGTCGCGTGGGGCTGGCAGGCGCTGCTGGCGATCGCGAGCGCGGGACGCCGGCGGCGGGTTCTGCTCCTCGACACGTTGATGGTCGCCTCCCTCGTGCTGGTGTTCGCCTGGGTGAACCCTGTCGTGGGCTTCCTGATTTACTTCTGCGGCTGGCATTCCGCCCGCGGCCTGCGCCGACTGCGGCGTGAACTGGGCGAGAGCTGGTGGCAGCTGGCGGCGAGCCTGGCTCCGCTGACGGCCCTGGCGATCGGCCTGGTCGCCCTCACGACCTGCCTCGTGCTGCGGGCTCCGACCTGGAACGACACGCTGATCCGCGCCACGTTCGTCGGCTTGAGCGCCGTCGCCCTGCCTCATCTCATGCTGCACGGGGCCGGCCCGTTGATCGACCAGCTGAGCCGCCATCGTGCCGCTCAGGCGGTCGCGTTGCGGGGGGCCGTATGAGTCAGCCCGGGCAGTTCGACCACGTGCTCGTCGGCGGCGGCCTCCAGGGCTGCCTGCTCGCGCATGCGGTCGCGCATCACCGGCCCGATGCCCGGGTGCTGCTCGTCGAGCGGGAGGGCGACCTCTGCGGAAACCACACCTGGTCGTTTCACGAGTCCGACATTCCAGAGCAGGCCCGCGTCTGGTTCGACCCGCTGGTGGCCCACCGGTGGCCCGGGTATCGCGTGCGGTTTCCGGGGCTGTCTCGCCGGGTCGGGATTCCCTACGCCACGATCTCGTCCGACGGTCTCCGCGCCGCGACGCGCCGGCTGGCGATCGAGGCGGAACGGCCGGCCGGCCGCGGAGCGCTCGTCATTCGCAGTGGCGAGACCTGTGAGATCGTGTCGCCGACCCGCGTGAGGCTCGGCGACGGCTCTCCGGTCGATGCCGCGACGGTCATCGACTGTCGCGGCCGGGCGGCGGCTTCCGGCCCGCCGCAGGGCGCGGGATACCAGTCGTTCATCGGGCACGAGTTTCGCGTCGGTCGGCGCTGGCCCGCGGCCGAGCCCACGGTGATGGACGTGCGGGAGGATCAGGCCTGCGGCTTCGAGTTTCTCTACGAACTTCCGTTCGGCCACGATCGCGTACTGCTGGAATACACCCGCTTCAGCGATGAGCCCACCTGCGACGAAGCGCGGGCAGACAAGCTGATCGCCGCGCGGCTCGCCGAGGCGGGCGTGGGTGCCCCCGAACGAGTGCGGACCGAGCGGGGATGCCTGCCCATGCCCTACGCGGCTCCCTGTCAGGCCCCGGGCGGGTCGGTCGCCGGCGGATATGCGGGCGGCTGGTATCACGCCGCCACGGGATACTCGATGCCGTTGGCGGCGCGGTTCGCCGACATCGTCGCGCGGGCGGCCCCCGAACGGATTGCCGACGAACTCGCTGCGGCGGCGGCGGGGGATTCGCTGCGGCGGGGATTCACCCGGTTTCTGAACCGGCTGCTGTTCTGCCTGGTCACGCCCCGTGACCGCTGGAAGATCTTCCGGCGGTTCTATGGCGTGCTGTCCGAGGACCGCATCGCGAGGTTCTACGCCCACCGCTTCACCATCTCCGACGCGGCCCGGATCGTCATCGGGCGGCCGCCGAGCGGCCTGGCACCGCTCCGTTTCGCCAGGTCTTTTCTTTCTCCTGCTGGTCCGGGGCTGACATGATCACCAACCCGCTCGGTTTCGCCGGCCGCTCGCACCAGACCGCCCGCACGCGGCACGGCTGGTCGAAGGCCCTGCAACTCGCCCCCGATCTCTACCCCGGCGTCGGCGGGAAGCGGTTCCGGGCCACCCTTCTGCAGAAGGCGTATGAGTTTGCCGGCGGGCGGGCCGCGGCCCCGGCCTCGATCATCGACGCGGTCGAGATGCTGCACGCCGGGTCGCTCGTGCTCGACGACTTCGAGGATGGCTCGCTGTCGCGACGAAACCAGCCCGCACTCCACCTGGTGGTGGGGCCGGCCCGCGCGGTCAACGCCGGCAACTGGATGTATTTCAGGGCCCTCGAGCTGGCCGGCGTGGCCTTTTCGGATCCGGCCCGGTCGGCCGCGGTGCTCAGGCGGTTCATCGAGGTGGCCCGCCAGTGCCACGAAGGACAGGCCATCGATCTCTCGACGCGGATCGACGAGGTGACGCCCCGGCAGGCGCAGGCCGCGGCCTTGGCGATTTCGCGGTGGAAGACCGGCCGCCTCGTGTCGCTCGCGGCCTGGTGCGGCGCCCATGCCGCGGCGGGAGACCCGCAGACCCTGCGGGCCGCCGCCGCGTTCGGCTGCCGGGTCGGCATCTGCCTGCAGATGAAGAACGACCTCGACGAGCTCGTCGAGTTCGTCGGCGGGGCTGAGCGGTGCGACGACCTGCGGAACCGGCGGGTCACGTGGCCCTGGGCATGGGCCGCGGACTGTCTTCCGGCGGAGGGCTTTGCCGCGCTGCAGCGGGAGCTCACAGGGCTGCCCCTGCATCCGGCTGCGCTCCGCCCGCTGGCCAGGGACCTGCTCGAGGCGACCAGAGAGCCTGCGGCCGCGGCGATTCACGCCCGGCTCCGGGGGGCGACGGATCTTCTGGCCGCCGCCACCGACGGCGACAGCCGGGCCGGTCTGCTCGCCGAGGTGACCGAGATCCTGCGGATCGCCACGCAGCCGACCGGGGCGGAGGCCACCTGATGAGCGTGGCGGCTGGAGCCGTTCGGCATGCCCGCGGAGCGGCTGCCGGACCGCGGCGCCGTGCCGCCGTGATCGGCAGCGGCTTCGGTGGCTTGGCGGCGGCCATCCGCCTGCAGTCGATGGGCTTCGACACGGTCTGCTACGAGGCCCACGACCAGCCGGGCGGACGGGCGAGCGTGTACGAAGAAGGCGGCTTCATCTTCGACGCCGGGCCGACCGTGATCACCGCTCCGCACTGCCTCGAGGAGCTGTTCGAGCTGTCCGGGCGGCGGATGGCGGACTATGTCCGCCTGCTGCCGGTGACGCCGCTCTACCGTCTCCAGTGGAGCGACGGCGTGTCGTTCGATTACGTCGCCGACGAGGCGGGGCTGATCGAGCAGGTCCGGCGCGTGAGCCCCGGAGACGTCGAGGGCTATCGGCGGTTCGCCGACTACACGCGGCGGGTCTTCGAGAAGGGCTACGAGGAACTCGGGGCCGTCCCGTTCCTGAGCTTCACCGACATACTCAGGGCCGCGCCGCACCTGGCCCGCCTGCGGGCCGATCGCAGCGTCTACGCCCAGGTTTCCCACTTCGTGAAGGACGAGCACCTCCGGCAGGCCTTCAGCTTCCACCCGCTGCTCGTGGGCGGCAACCCGCTCGACACGAGCTCCATCTACACGCTGATCCACTGGATCGAGCGGAAGTGGGGCGTGTTTTTTCCCGAGGGGGGCACCGGGGCGCTCGTCCGCGGGCTCGTCCGCCTGTTCGAGGATCTCGGCGGCACGCTCCGGCTCGGGGCCCCGGTCGATCGCGTCGCGCTCCAGCCCGGCCCGGATGGCCCGCAGCATGTCGTCCACGCTGCCGGTCTGCCGCCCGAGGCGTTCGACGTCGTCGTCTCGAACGCCGACGTCCACCACACCTACGCGAAGCTCTACCGCGGCGTCGCCGGTGCCGAACGGCGGCAGCGGCGGCTGGAACGGATGTCGTGGTCGATGTCGTTGTTCGTGCTCTATTTCGGCACGAAGCGGCGGTATCCGCAGCTCGCCCACCATACGATCCTGTTCGGGCCGCGGTTTCAGGGGCTGGTGCGCGACATCTTTCGCGGCCCACGGCTGCCCGACGACTTCAGCCTCTACCTCCACGCCCCCACGGTCACCGATCCGGGCATGGCGCCGCCGGGGTGCGAGGCGTTTTACGTGCTCAGCCCCGTGCCCCACCTCGGCAACGCGGCGGTCGATTGGGATGCAATCGCCACGGGGTATGGCGACACGATCCTCGCCGCGCTCGAGCAGCGCCTGCCGGGCCTCCGCGAATCGATCGTGATCCGCCGCCACTTCACGCCCGCCGACTTCGCCGCCAAGTTCAGTTCCTACCAGGGGTCGGCCTTCTCGGTGGCGCCGAAGCTCACGCAGAGCGCCTACTTCCGCCCGCACAACCGCGACCCTGACATCCCCGGGCTCTACCTCGCCGGAGCGGGCACCCACCCGGGCGCCGGCGTGCCCGGGGTGGTCAACTCCGCCAAGGCGACCTGCGACACGATCGCCGCGGACTTCCATGTCGCAGATTTCCATGTCGTCACCGGCTAGCAGGCTGCGGACCGCCGACGCCGGCGAGTCGATCCGTCGGCACAGCCGGTCGTTCTCGTTCGCGAGCCGGCTGCTGCCGGCCGCCACGCGGTCCGATGTGGAACGGCTCTATGCCTGGTGCCGGTGGTGCGACGACGGTGTCGATACCGCTCCGTCACCCGCTGCTGCTGCGGCGTTCGTCGATCGCGCCATCGGCGACCTGCGGCTGATCGCGGCCGGGCGCGAGCCGGCCACGGCCGAAAGCCTCTGGCTGGCCACGCTCGTCCACCGGCACCAGCTCTCGATCCCGGCGGCGGAGGCCCTGCTCGCGGGCATGCAGTCGGACCTCACTCCCGCGGCGGACTTCCACGAGGCCGACCTGATGCGGTATTGCTTCCGGGTCGCCGGAGCGGTGGGCGTGCTGATGTGCCCGCTGCTCGGGCTCCGGGACCGCCGCTTCCTGCCCCATGCCGCCGCCCTGGGCATGGGCATGCAGCTCACCAACATCGCCCGCGACGTCGCGGAAGACTGGCGGCGGAGCCGCTGCTACCTGCCGGTCGAATGGACCGACGGCTTGCGGCCGAGCGGCGCGGCCCCCGCTGCCGAGAGCGTTCGCAGCGGCGTGCGGCACGTCCTCGACGTCGCCGACGGCTTCTACGCGGCGGGCGATTCGGGCATCGCGGCGTTAGACGCCGATGCCCGCCTAGGGGTCCGGGCGGCGTCGAGCATCTACCGGGCGATCGGCACGCGGATCAGGTGGCGGGGCTATCGTGTGCTCGAGGAACGGGCCCGGGTCTCGGCGCTCGGCAAGCTGGGACTGTTCGCCCGGGCGGCGCTGGCGGGTATCATGCCCGGGGTTGCTTCGGGCAACTCCACGAACCTCGACGACAAGGCCATGCACGCGCTCGCCGTCGCGCGGGGTCTGCTTCTTGAACACGGAGTTTCGGCATGAAGACAGAAGCCTGGCGGGTGGCGTTCACGGGGTTGTCCGTGACGTGCTTCACGGCGACCGCGCTGTTTCTGCTCGTCGCGATGAAGCCGAAAGACGGCGTGACGTATGGCTCGTCGCCGCTGGTCTACGCCGCCGGTTCGGCGGTGTTGGCGATCGCCTTCAACCGCGCATCCGCCTGGCTGGTGCCCCGGGCCCCTGGGGCCTGATGACGGCAGCGATTTTCCGAAGTGGCCGCAGGCTTTCCAAAGTGGCCGCAGGTTTTCCGAAGTGGCCGCAGGTTTTCAACCTGCGGGAAGTCCA
>JBBAVS010000040.1:0-29052 GCA_040397585.1 Pirellulales bacterium | reverse complement strand
CCACGTTGCCGCGGCTCTTCGACATCTTGTAGGCCCGGCTCTCGACGCGGATCTTTGGCGCGTCGCGGAGGACGAAGTGCTCCCCCTGCTTCTCCACCTGGTCGGCGGGCACCTTGGCCGCGACGTCGTCCGCGGACCGCTTCTCCGCCGACACCCAGCCCCCCTTGCCGCTGCGGTAGCCGGTGAACTCCATCTCGCCGAGGATCATGCCCTGATTGACGAGCTTGCCGAACGGCTCGGGATGCGAGACGTGGCCGCGGTCGTAGAGCACCTTGTGCCAGAACCGCGAATAGAGCAGGTGCAGCACGGCGTGTTCGGCGCCGCCGATGTAGAGATCGACGGGCATCCAGGCCCGCTCGATCTCCGGATCGAGAAACCGCGACGTGTTGCGGGGGTCGAGGAACCGCAGGTAATACCAGCACGAGCCGGCCCACTGCGGCATCGTGTTGGTCTCGCGCTTGTAGCGCCTGCCGTCGCGCTCGACATACAGCCAGTCGGCTGGCGACCGCGACAGCGGCGGATCGGGCGTGTTGCCCGGCTTGAAGTCGGTGAGGTGCGGGAGGTTCACCGGCAGCTCCGCCGGATCGACGGCGCGGATCGCGCCGGTCGGGTTCCCGTCGGCATCGAGCTCGTGGAGGATCGGAAACGGCTCGCCCCAGAACCGCTGGCGGCTGAAGAGCCAGTCGCGGAGCTTGTAGTTCACCGCCGGCCGGCCCAGCCCCGCCGTCTCGAGGTCGCGGCCCACCCGCTCGATGAACGTGCGGGTGTCGAGGCCGGTGTAGGGGCCGGAGTTCACGGCCCGCCCGTCGCCCGCGAACAGCTCGCCGGGCGCCGCGGGGCCCGCCGGCGGCTCGACGACGGTGACCACCTCGAGCCCGAAGGCCTGCGCGAACTCGAAGTCGCGGTCGTCGTGGGCCGGCACCGCCATGATCGCCCCGGTGCCGTAGGTCGCGAGCACGTAGTCCGCCACCCAGACCGGCACGGGCCGGCCCGTGAGCGGGTGGATCACGTGGGCCCCGGTGAACACGCCCGTTTTCTCGCGGGCCAGGTCGGTGCGGTCGAGGTCGCTCTTGCGGGCGGCCGCCTCGCGGTAGGCGGCGATCGCCTCCCGCTGGGCCGGCGCCGTGAGCGTGTCGAGCAGCGGATGCTCCGGGGCGATCACCATGAACGTGACGCCGTAGAGCGTGTCGGGACGCGTGGTGTAGACCCGCAGCACGTCGCAGCCGGGCTTCGCGGGAAAGCCGCTCGCCCCCCGGGCCTGCTTCCAGGCCGCGCCGGCGTCGTCTGCCGCGCCGGCCGGCGGGATCAGGAAATCGACCTCGGCGCCTGTGCTCCGCCCGATCCAGTCGCACTGCAGCTTCTTGATGCTGGCCGGCCAGTCGAGCCCCTCGAGCTCCCGCTCCAGCCGGTCGGCGTAGGCGGTGATCCGCAGCATCCACTGCCGTAGGGGGATCCGGACCACGGGGTGGCCGCCCCGCTCGCTCACGCCGCCGATCACCTCCTCGTTGGCCAGCACGGTGCCGAGTGCCGGGCACCAGTTCACCGGCGCCTCCGACTGGTAGGCGAGCCGATGGGCGTCGCGATACTTCGCCACCGCCGCCGCGCCGTGTGCGGCCACGTCGGCCGGGATCGGCAGTTCGGCGATCGGCCGGCCCTTCTGCACCGCCGGGTCGAACCAGGTGTCGAAGAGCACGAGGAAGATCCACTGCGTCCAGCGGACGTAGTCGGGATCGGTGGTCGCGAGCACGCGGTCCCAGTCGTAGCTGAAGCCGAGCATCTTCAGCTGCCGCGTAAAGGTGGCGATGTTCTTCTCGGTGCTCTCCCGCGGCGGCGTGCCGGTGCGGATCGCATGCTCCTCGGCGGGCAGGCCGAAGGCGTCGAAGCCCATCGGATGCATCACGCTCGTGCCCCGCATCCGCTCGAACCGCGACACGATGTCGGTGGCGGTGTAGCCCTCCGGATGGCCGACGTGGAGGCCGTCGCCGCTCGGATAGGGAAACATGTCGAGCACGTAGGTCTTGCGGCCGCCGGGCAGGCGGGGCGTGGCGAACGTGCCCCGGGCCGCCCACCATTCCTGCCACTTCGGCTCGATCCGTGACGGCTGGTAGCGGGGCATCCTGCGCTCGTGTCTGTGAAGGAGGGTCGGCCGGACGACGCTGCGGAGCCCCGCCCCGGCGGCCGGCGAAAGTGGTCGAATCGCCGCGGTTTTTGGCTGGCCGTGCCGGCGTGCCGCGATTCTAATGGCCATCGACGCCGGGGCAACGAACCCCCGGCCATTCCCGATGCCCAGCCGACCGCCGAGGGATCATGGCAGGCTCAGCCCAGACCACAGGCCCCGTCGTTCTCCAGCGGCAGATGCTGCGGGCGTGTCGCAGCGCCGGCGGCCGGATGAAGATGGCCGACTCGCTCGGCACGCGGCTCAGCGGCCGCGATCTCCTGCTCGCGATCCTCGTCGTCAAGCGGGTGCTCGACCGCGTCCTGGCGGCCGACGAGCAGCGGGTCGGCGTGATGCTGCCGCCGACGGTCGGCGGGGCCGTCGTGAACGCGGCCCTCTCCCTGTCGGGCCGCGTGGCCGTGAACCTCAACTACACGTCGAGCCAGTCGATCCTCGACCTCTGCGTCGAGCGGGCCGGCCTGCGGCACGTGATCTCGAGCCCGGCGTTCCTGGCCCGCGTGAAGCTCGATCTCGGTGCACGGCTGCTCGACGCGGGCACGCTGCGGAAGCAGGCGACGGCGGTGGACAAGGGGATCGCCTTCGTGCAGGCCCGGCTGATGCCGCTGGGGATGCTCGAGTCGGCGTTCGGCCTCGACCGGATCCGGCCCGACGATCCGCTCACCATCATCTTCACCTCGGGCTCCACGGGGGATCCGAAGGGGGTCGTGCTCTCGCAGGAGAACGTCGGCTCCAACGTGCGGGCGATCGACCACCTCCTCCATCTGTCGCCGGGCGACGTGGCCCTCGGCGTGCTGCCGTTCTTCCATTCGTATGGCTACACCACCACGCTCTGGACGCCGCTCACGCTCGACCCCGCCGTCGTCTACCACACCGACCCGCGGGACGCGCAGGTGGTGGGCCGGCTGGCCCGCGAGCACCATGCCACGCTCCTGATGGCCACTCCCACGTTCCTGCGGATCTACACGCGGCGGACGCCCGCCGAAGACTTCTCGTCGCTGGAGTGCGTGTTCGGCTCGGCGGAGAAGCTCCCCGCCGACGTCTGCGACGCCTTCGAGAAGAAGTTCGGCATCCGCCCCAGCGAGGCCTACGGCGCCACCGAACTCGCGCCGCTCGTCGCCGCCAACGTGCCGGCATCGCGGCACGTGCCGGGCCGCCCCGCCGATGCCCGCGAGGGCACCGTCGGCAAGCCGATCCTCGGCTGCCGGGCCCGGATCACGGATCGCGACGGCGGCCACGAACTGCCGGTCGGCCGCGACGGCCTGCTCTGGATCACCGGCCCGAACGTGATGCAGGGCTATCTCGACCGGCCCGACCTGACCGCGAAGGTGGTGAAGGACGGCTGGTACTGCACTGGCGACATCGCCCGACTCGACACCGACGGCTTCATCACCATCACCGGCCGCGAGAGCCGGTTCTCGAAGGTCGGCGGCGAGATGGTGCCGCACATCTCCGTCGAAGAGGCGATCAATGCGGAGCTCGGCGCGGCGGATGGTGAGCTGCTGGCCGTGGTGACCGCCGTGCCCGATCGCGCGAAGGGGGAGCGGCTGATCGTGTTCCACCTGCCGACGGCCAAGGATCCGAAGGAGGTGGTCCGCCGCCTCCAGGAACGCGGCCTGCCCAACCTCTGGATTCCCGGCGCCGACGCCTTCGCCGAGATCGCCGAGCTGCCGCTCTTGGGGTCGGGCAAGCTCGACCTCCGCCACCTCGCCGAGATGGCCCGCGAACGCTTCGGCGAGGCCCGCGCCACGTGACGAGCCCGTCTGAGATCATCGTCACGCTCGGACCCTGCGACGACATGCGGGCGGAGGTGTTCCTGCGGCCGGCGGACGACGTGCCTCCCGGCACGCGGCTCGTGGGCTCGATCACCGGGCCCAGCCGCGGCCGCGACACCACGCTCCCGGTGACGGCGCGGCTCGTGCCCCTGCCGGAGGCGGCCGATTCCGGGCCCGCCTCGCGGGCGATCCTCACCGAGCCGGCCTTCTGGACGCCCGAGCTCCCGAACCTCTACCGCGTCGAGGCGCGGCTCGAGCCCTCCGCTGGCGCGGCGGGACCGGTGGATGCCTGGATCGGCCTGCGGCGGCTCGGGGTGCGGGGCCGGTCGTTCTGGCTCGATGGCCGCCGCTGGGTGCCGCGGGTGGTCGTGGGACTCCGCGACGTCGTCGCGGCGAAGGCGGCGACGGTCGGACTGGCGAGCGCGTCCCCCGCTGCCGAGCTGCTCGCGGCGACCGACGAACTCGGCGTGGCCGTGCTGCCGCTGCTCGACGCCGGCAGCCTCGACGTGCCCCGGATCGCCGCACTGGCCCGCCATCCGTCGGCCATGCTCGTGGTGATCACGGCGGACGCGTCGCCGGATACGATCGCAGCACGGATCGCGGCGGTCCGTCGGGCGAAGGGCACGCTCCTGATCGGCATCGCCGTGGACGGCACGCGGCCGCCCCCGGTCGGTGCCGAGGGGAGCGATTTCCTGGCGGTGATGCTCCCGGCAGGCGGCCTGCCGCACGACACCTGGCGGAGCCCGCCGGCCCAGCCGCTGGTTGCCTGGCGACAGGAGGCCGACGTCGCGGCGCCGCGGGCCGCATGCGACGCACTCCAGCGGGACCTCGCTCTCTGGCGGCTCGCGGGCGCGGGCGATTCGCCGCCCTGGGACTGGGCCGGCTACCTCGTGGGGTAGCGGGATCGCCGGGCTACACTGCCAGCATGCCCACCTACGACGCCGAGCGTTATTCCCGCCAGACCCGCTTTCCGCCGCTGGGCGGCTTGGGCGGGAGCCGGTATGGCTGTTCTCATCGCCGGGGGTGCGGCCGCCACTCTGGTTTCGGCGGCTTCTCGCTCGTGGCTTCGGCGCCGGAGCGAGCGATCCTCGAATGCCTGCTCTTGGCACCGGAGCGGATGGATCTCGTGGAGACCTACGGCCTGCTCGAGAATCTGCGGACGCTGCGACCCCAGCTTATGCAATCGCTCCTGGAGGCATGCTCCTCGGTCAAGGTGAAGAGGCTCTTCATGTTCATGGCCGAGCGGGCCGGGCTGCCGGTGCCGGTCGTGTCGCATGCCGACCTCTTTGGCGGCAAGGTATCGGCGGCCTTGGATCGACAGCATCCCCGGGACTTGTTCGACGTTCGGCACCTGCTCGACGCAGAAGGGTTTGACGGTGACGTCCAGGGAAAGAACGGTCAACGGTGCTTCCGCAAGCATCAGACGGTTGACGAGCGGCCGATGAGTTGCAGTCCGGTGCCGTTCGCGGCACTTTGGGCTGTGCCGCTTTCCTGATACGTTCCTCAGGGGAGAGACGCAGGGCCATTGGTCGCAGCCGTTTGGCGACGGAGGCGGGTCGGACATCTGTACTTCAACACTTTGTGCTCTTTGATTCGCTCACTGACGAGGGGTTTTCACGATGTTGAAACGATCGCATGTTGCTTCGATGGTTCTTGCATTCACCGCCCTGCATTGGATAGGTCACCACAACGTCGCTGCTCAAACTGGGGCAGACGGAAACAAACCGAACATCGTCGTCATTTGGGGTGACGACGTCGGCTTCACCAATCTCAGCATCTATAGTCGCGGCGTGATGGGATATCGCACGCCGAATATCGATCGCATCGGCAAAGAAGGGGCGCTGTTCACCGATCACTATGCGCATCCCTCCTGCACCGCCGGGCGGGCGGCGTTCGTCACCGGGATGTATCCGATCCGCACGGGCTTAACGGCAGTGGGCATGGTCGGTGGGCCGGTGGGCATGCAGCCGCAGGATGCCACACTCGCCGAGGTCTTGAGGACGCAGGGCTACGCCACCGGGCAGTTCGGCAAGAACCATCTGGGCGACCGCAATGAACACCTGCCGACGGTGCACGGGTTCGACGAGTTTTTCGGCAACCTCTACCACCTCAACACCGAGGAGGAGCCGGAAGACGAGGACTATCCGACCGATCCGGACTTCAAGAAGCGGCACGGACCGCGGGGGGTGCTCCACACATGGGCCACCGACACGATCGATGAGACAGTCGATCCTCGATTCGGAAAGATCGGGAAACAGCGGATCGTGGATACGGGGCCGCTCACCCGCAAGCGGATGGAGACCGTCGACGAGGAACTTGTCAACGAAGGCACTGTGTTCATGAAGAAGGCTCAGGCGGCCCGCAAGCCGTTCTTCGTGTGGTTCGCGACCACACGCATGCACACCTTCACTCGCGTGCCCGAGCGATATCGCGACGAGGTGAAGCAGCACACGAGCTACCACGATGCCTACGGTGCGGGTGTGATCCAGCACGACGAACATGTGGGCATGATCCTCAAACAACTTGACGAAATGGGCATCGCTGACAACACCATCGTGATTTACTCGACGGACAATGGCGTCGAGCACTCCACGTATCCGCACGGCGGCACAACACCGTTTCGCTCGGAAAAGATGACGACGTGGGAAGGCGGGGTGCGGGTTCCGATGCTGGTCCGCTGGCCGGGCAGGATTCCCGCGGGATCAGAACTCAACGGCATCCAGAGCCATGAGGACGTATTCACGACATTGTCGGCTGCCGCCGGTGTTCCCGATATCCGCGAGCGGATTGGTCGAGGTGACAAGCTCTGCACCGACGTGGAACACAAAAACCACATCGACGGCGTCAACAATCTTGGCTACTGGACCGGCGCAGCGAAAGAATCAGCGCGGGACGAGTACATCTATTACGCGGAATCCCGGATCCAGGCCATCCGCATGAACCAGTGGAAGGCTCACTTTTTGACTCGGGACGGCTATTACGGCACGACAACCAAGCCCGACCTTGCCTGGCTGTTCAACGTCCGACAGGACCCCTACGAAAGCTACGATCAGGCGCCGGGGCCTCGGGCGACTCTCACCCAACAAAAAACGTATCTCTACAACGAGGTGATGGATCGACTGGGACAACACATGGCGACGTTGCAGAAGTATCCGCCGAAACAAAAGGGCTCCAGCCTGAGCGTTGGAGAATGACGCGGGCTGGGAGCAGCGGTTGCAGGCCGGCCCGGCACAACTCAGCGACCAGCCGGAGCTCATACGCAGTTCACCGGACGGAAAATGCTGGCGGCAGTGCCATTGGCCGGGCTTTCCTTGTATCCGTACGCCATTCGGGCTCATGGGGGCCGCCGTCGTGCCCGCGCCCTTGACGTCGCCGGCGGGCCTGACGCCCGGCCGAGTGGGTCCCAATGCGTGCGGGGTATGCGGCCGCGGGGTAGTCTCTCGGGAGCGTGACGGTGCTCGTCACGAGGCAGCAGGAGAGCCCGCCGTGCGTCGGCGTCGCGTGTCGATTGCGGAGCGGTTGGAGTCGCGGAGGATGCTCGCGGCGTTCGGGATCGATGATCTCGGCTGGGCCGGATCTCTCGTCTCCGATGGCGGATCGGTCGTCGTGCGGGACGTGGCGGCCGACTCGTCCGGCAACGCCTACCTCGTCGGAGAGTTTTCCGGCACCGTCGATTTCGATCCGGGAGCCGGCGTCAACGCCGTGCCCGCGCTGAGTGGCGTCGGTGGCGAGACCGGATTCCTCGCTGCCTACACCGCGGAGGGCGGCCTCCGCTGGGTGCAGGCGTTCCGCGGCGCGGCGGACGCTCGGGTGAGGGTGCGGCCGATGGGGATCGCCGTGGACGGCTCGGGCCGGGTGGTGGTGGCCGGGTCGTACTCCGCCGGCGCCGGCAGTGTCGAGTTCGATCCCGGTGCCACCCTCGCCGGCAGCCAGGCCTTCCCCTCCTTGGGCGAGGACGGTTTCGTGCTCCGTGCCGCGGCGGACGGTCGGCTGCAGTGGGCGGTGCGGCTCGAGGGAAAGGAATCGCGGGATCGCGTCTTCGACGTGGCGGTCGACGCGTCGGGGGGCGTGTGCGTGGTCGGGTCGGCCTCGGGCGTGCTCGACGCGAATCCCGATCCGGTCGCGCAGAACCTGATTCCCAACTCCGGCGGCACCGATGCGTTCGCGATCAAGCTGTCGGCCGCCGGCGGCTACGAATGGTCCGCGCAGGTGGCCGGCCCTGGAAGCGACCAGGCGCTGGGGGTCGCCGCTGGACGCGACGGTAGCTTCGCCGTCAGCGGATCATTCGAGCGGCAGGCCACCATTGACGCCGCCGGTCGGCTGCTCGCCTCGGCCGGCGGTCTCGACGGCTTCGTCGTGCGGATCGCGGCCGGCGGCGTTACGACCTGGGGCGCGCGGATCGGCGGACTCGGCGACGATGTCGCGAATGGCATCGCCGATGGCGGGCTACTCGACAATGGCGCGCTCGAGCAGCGCTACATCGCCGTGGGCCACTTTACCGGCGTCGCCGGGTTTTCCAGTTCGGGTGGGGCGGCGGTCGCCGCAGCCGTGCAGGCCGAGGGCGGCATCGACTCGTTCGTCGCGGCGGTGTCGGTTGCCGGCGGGCTCGTCTGGTCCCGGACGCTCGGTGCGGCCGCCAACGACGCCGCGATCGGGGTGGCCACTGATCCGAGCGGCGGAATCGTCGTCAGCGGATGCACGGAGGGTGTGGTGCTGGCCGACGGGGTCTTTTCTGGCGGCGCGGACGACAATCCGGCCGGGGCGATCGACGGCTTCGCCGTCGGCATGCGATCCGACGGAGAGGCCCGCTGGAGGCGGTACTGGGGCGGCTTCGGAGTCGGCCTGCTGGGCGGCGCTGCCGGGGTCGTGTTCGACCCGGTGCAAATCTCCCAGGACGGTTGCCTCGGCGTGGCCTGCATGGCCGACGGCAGTGCCCTCGTCGGGGGCGCGTTCCTGGCGAAGGGGCGGATTCCGGCCGGAGACGGGTGGGCCGACCTCGTCGGCTCGGCCGATCCGGCCCGCAACGGGTTCATCTCACGGATCGCCGTGCCCGTCGCCACCGACGCGTGGGTGCCGCTGGCGGGCCGCACGAGCCGCGTCGAAGGCTGGATCGGCGACGTGGTCGTGCGCGACGTGGTCTGGAACCCGGTCACCCACGAGGAGTTCATTCTCGGCACATTTCGTGGCACCGTGGACTTCGACACCTGGCCGGCGATCGAGTCGCTGACGTCGGCCGACCCGAACGTCGACGAGGTGTTCGTACTCAAGCGCGACGCGGTGTCGGCGCTGAAGTGGGTCCGGCGGTTCACCGGCGTCGGCCACGCGTCGGCCGCGCGGCTGGCGACGTCGCCGGCGGGCGGGGTGTGGTTGGCCGGCACGTTCAATGGCGTGATCGACTTCGATCCGGGTGAGGGGGTCGCGCCCCTGACGAGTGCGGAGGGATCCGCTGACGCCTTCGTGGCAAAGCTCGGAGCGGATGGCGGATACCGCTGGGCGAAACGCATCGGTGGCGTCGGTATCGATGCGGCTTCCGACGTGGTCGCAGACCCGGCCGGGGGCTGTATCGTCGTGGGCACGTTCACGGGGGTCGCCGACGTCGATCCCGACCCCGATCGTGTCGATCCGCGCCTGAGCGCGGGGGCGGGCGACTCGTTCGTCGTCAAGATGTCGGCGGCCGCGACCTGGGCACGCACGTTCGGTGGCGTCGGCGACGACACGGCGTCGGCGGTGGCCCTCGCGAACGCCGGCGGGATCTTCGTCGCCGGCACGTTCACGCGGTCCGTCGATTTCGATCCGGGGCCTGGTCGCGTCGTCGAGACTGCGGATGCGTCGGTGAGCCAGGACGATCCCGACGTCTACGTTCTCAAGCTCGCCGGCGACGGAAGTTTTCGTCGCGTGTCGGTGCTCCGCGGTCCGGGCGTGGATGTCGCCGGCGACATCGCGGTCGACGAGAGCGTCAACGTGGTCGTGACCGGCTCGTTCACGAAAGCGATCGACGTCGACCCCGGCGCCGGCAGACGTGTGCTCACGGCCGGCGGTTCATGCGACGCCTTCGTGGTGAAGTTGGCGGCCGGCGGGCTCGTCTGGTCGCGGCAGATCGCCGCACGTCCCTCGGGCGCGGCGGTGGGCACGGGCGTGGCCTGTGGAACCTCCGGGATCGTGTACGCCGTCGGCACGTTTACCGGCGCGATCGACACCGATCCGGCGGCCGCCGATCGCAAGTCGCTCGTGAGCCGGGGTAAGCAGGACGTCTATCTCGTGCAGATTCAGGCCGACGGCACGACGGCCGCCGGCAGGTCGCTCGGACTCGGCGGTGCGGACGAAGACATCGTGGATGGAGTCTCCTCGCTGGGCATTTCACCGCGGGTCTGGGGTGCGTTCCAAGGCAGTGCCGACTTCGGTCGTCGCGGGCGACCTCTGCAACTCGTGTCGCCGCGGTCCCCGACGGGGCGCGGCGGCCGCGGTGGGTTCGTCGCCAGCTACGACGAAGCTTTTCTCCGCTGATCGGCCATCGCCAATCCACGCGTCCAGCATCGCCCCGCGTTGGCGTGGGCAATCGCTGTTCTCCCAGGCGAGCATGTCGGCGGCGGCAGTAGCGACAAGCAGGCGAGCGAGCCGGAACCAGCGGATCACGCGGCAACGCACCCGCTCTGTGAGCGCGGCCAGATCGGCCGGCGTGATCGGCCGGACCGACAGAAACGCCGGCGGAGCGTCACCCGCCGTTGCGGCAGCAGCCGGCTCGAAGACGCCATCGGTCACGCAGGCGTGGAGATGCACGTGGTGGTTGAGCGCCGAGCCGAAGCGGTGCAGGAAGGAGATGCCGTCGAGCCGTGGGTGGGATGCACGCGGTGTCTCGGCATCAGTTCGCCAGTGAAGCCGTCCGGCGCTGGAAGTCGGAGATGGTTGCGGAGATGCCATTGACCGGGCTATCTCTCGAGCGACCTCGTTTTGTCTTCGTGACGACCGTCGCCTGATGTCATGAATACCGCACCCGAGACCGCTCGCAGTCGGCTGGCAGTCGGCTTACGAGAGTGATCCTCACCGAGCCGGCCTTCTGGACACCCGACCTTCCGAACCTCTACCGGGTCGAGGCGCGGGTCGAACCGCCTGGAGGCGAGGTGGGGCCGGTCGGTGGCGAGGGGTGCGATTTCCTGGCGGTGATGCTCCCGGCAGGCGGCCTGCCGCACGACACCTGGCGGAGCCCGCCGGCCCAGCCGCTGGTTGCCTGGCGACAGGAGGCCGACGTCGCGGCGCCGCGGGCCGCATGCGACGCACTCCAGCGGGACCTCGCTCTCTGGCGGCTCGCGGGCGCGGGCGATTCGCCGCCCTGGGACTGGGCCGGCTACCTCGTGGGGTAGCGCCACCGGCGGGCAGTCGGATCTTGGTGTATGGCTAGAAACGCATGTCGCCGAACGCGATTTACGATCGATAGGGAAGACGGATTCGCGGATCGTTTGGATCGAAGTCCTTGGCGTTCCGGGTGACGAGAATGCAGCCTTCTCTGTCCGCCGTCGCCAGCACGATCGCATCCGGCAGCTTCAATCGCAGAGTCCTGCGGAGGTCAACGGCCCTCGTGGCTATCTGCGCGGAAAGCTCGATCCGGCGCAGGGAATCGAAGAGCGTCTCGGCGGCGAAACGCTCCGCGTCTGTTTCGGCGCCGATCATCACTTCCATCCAGGAGATGACCGAATAGCAGGGGTCTTCGTAGCGATCGATCTCAGCGGCCGCTGCATCGAGACCTTGGAGGAAGTCGATCAGCACATCGCTGTCGATGACCGCTTTCATCGCTCCCACTCGTCACGGAGTTGGCGGACCGTCGCTGCGCTGTCGAGTTTTTTCTCGCTCCAGGCGCCGAACGCTCGGGATCGATTCGGCCGGTGCTCCTCCGCGAGCAATCGTGCGACTGCTCGCCTTACCGCTTCGGCGCGGGAAATACCCTGCGCTGCACAGAGGGCCGCAAGCGACTTCACTTGATCATCGGTAAGATCCACGATCGTTCGCATGATGACGTCATCATATAACGCTATCGTTGGTTGTCAAAATGATCGCCCGGTCAATGGCACTTCGGCAACGGTCTTCCGGCTGATGAGCGGCTCGTGAGCCTCGGGAGGAGCGGCCCGGGCGGCCGGAGCGGGTTTTTCGAAACCCGCCGCACCGGCTTCGGTGGCGTTTTTCTCGCGTGTGCGCAGACCGCGCCCCAGTTTGCCTTTTTCTAGGGCTTCGACGCCTCGCGTCCGGCACTGCTCAGAGCCTGAGGATGTCGATCGCGGGCAGTTCGTCTATCCGTCCCTGAAAGATTGCCCGATCGAAAGTGGCACTGCACGAGCTTATCCCAGTCGGTGGGCGGGCCGCGAGCAGGCGAAAGCGGGGGCGGCTCGAGCGGTTCGCCAAGATGTGTGAGGATCTGACTCCACGCGGGCGAAGCCATCCTGGCCTTTTCCCGCTTGCGAATCTCTCACTTCGCGGGAGCCGGCTCCTACCGGCCGTCTCCTCTGAGCCGGATGTCGCCGCCGCACCTCGGACCAAACACCCCGTGATACCTGTGCCGGTGCTTGCGCGGCGGTGGCACGAGATCGGCGAGCCGGTCGAGAAACTCAAACGGCGAGAGCTCGACGACGCCACCGGCCGCATGCGGAGCAGACGGGGCCGGGCTCCGGGTCACGCGAGGATGCCCCGCACGAGCGTGCCGTGCACGTCGGTGAGCCGGTAGTCGCGGCCCTGGAAACGGTAGGTAAGCTTCGTGTGGTCGAAGCCGAGCAGGTGCAGCAGCGTGGCGTTGAGGTCGTGGACGTGTACCGGGTCGGCGACGACGTTGAACCCGAAGTCGTCGGTCTGCCCGTGGACGTGCCCCCGCTTGATGCCGCCACCGGCCAGCCACATGCTGAACGCGCGGTTGTGATGATCGCGGCCGTCGGTTCCGCCCTGCATCATCGGCGTCCGGCCGAACTCGCCCCCCCAGACCACGATCGTGTCGTCGAGCAGGCCGCGCTGCTTGAGGTCCGCGACGAGCGCGGCGCTCGCCCGATCCGTGTCGAGGGCGTTCTGCTTGATGGCCGCCGTGAGGGCCCCGTGCTGGTCCCAGGCCTCGTGGAAGAGCTGCACGAACCGCACGCCCCGTTCCAGGAGCCGGCGGGCCAGCAGGCAGTTGCGGGCGAAGCTCGCCTTGGTCGGATCCGCGATCCCGTACCGGGCCAGCACCTCCTTGGGCTCGCTCGCGAGGTCGAGCAGTTCAGGGGCGCTCGCCTGCAGCCGGAAGGCCATCTCGTAGGCCTGGATCCGGCCGGCGATTTCGGGATCGCCCGCCGCCTTCAGGGCGAGGTCGTTGAGCCGGTTGAGGGCGTCGAGCGAGGCCCGCTGTGTCTCGCGGTCGATCCCCTTCGGATTCGAGAGGTAGAGCAGCGGATCGCCACCGCTCCGCAGCGGTGTGCCGCCGTACAGCGTGGGCAGGAAGCCCGATCCGTAGTTGCTGGCGCCGCCGCTGGTGCCCTTCGCGCTCGTGAGCACCACGAACCCGGGCAGGTCGGAGGCCTCGCTCCCGAGGCCGTAGAGCGTCCACGTCCCGAAGCTCGGCCGCCCGAACTGCTGCGACCCCGTGTTCATGAGGATCTGCGCGGGAGCATGGTTGACGGCATCGGTCTGCATCGAGCGAACCACGCAGATGTCGTCGGCGATGCTGCCGATGTGCGGCAGCACCTCGCTCATTTCGATGCCGCTCGTGCCGTACCTGTTGAACGAGAACCTCGGGCCGAGCAGCGCCGACTTCGGATTGATGAAGGCGGCGCGATAGCCCTGGAGCAGCTCAGCGGGGGGCAGCGTGCCGTCGCGCCTCGTCAGCTCGGGCTTCGGGTCGAAGAGTTCGAGGTGGCTCGGGGCCCCGGCCTGGAACATGTAGACCACGCGCTTCGCCTTCGGGGCGAAGTGCGGTGCTTTGGGCGCGAGCGGCCCGGCGGGGGCCGCGTTGGCGGCGGCCGCCTCGTCCGCCAGCAGCGAACCGGCGGCCATGCCGGCGAGGCCCAGGCCGCAGTCGCCGAAAAACCAGCGGCGGCTGAGCAGACGGGCCCGGGCGTCGTGCAGCAGATGCGCGTCAGTCATGGTCGTGCCTCGGTTTCGTGCGCCAGTTTCGTGCGCCAGTTTCGTGAGTCAGGTCCGGACTTCAGTTTTTGGAGAGCGTTTCGTCGAGGTTGAGGAGCACCCTGCCCGCGAGCGTCCACGCCGCGGCATCCTGCGGGGACGCGCCGTCCGGCAGGCCGGGCATCTTTTCCACGTCGCCGGTCGCGACCTCGCGCGGGTTCATCCACCCGTCGGCCAGCTTCCGCCGCTGCACCGCGACGAAGGCGAGAAGCTCTGCGAGTTCATCGTCCGTCGGCGGCCGCGAGGTGCAGAGCATGTAGGCGTACCGGCCGCGGCTGGTGTCGTCGCCGCCTCCCTCCCGCAGCGTCCGCAGCGCGAGGGCCCGGGCGGCCTCCACGAACACCGGCTCGTTGAGCCCGGCCAGCGCCGCCAGCGGTGTGTTCGACCGCAGGCGGCGGGCACAGGAGAGATCGCCGGTCGGGGCGTCGAAGCTCGCCAGCACCGGGTCGGGCATCGAGCGCTTGCGGAAGAGGTAGACCGCCCGCCGGTACCGCTCCGGCCCCTCGGCCGGCTTCCAGAAGTCGGGGTAGTGGAAGTTGTAATCGAGCACGTTCTGTGGCACCGGCGGAATCACGCCCGGGCCTCCCAGCGCGTGCGTCACCAGGCCGGAGGCCGACAACGCGACGTCGCGCACCGTCTCGGCATCGACGCGAAATCGCGGACCGCGGGCCAGCAGCCGGTTGCCCGGGTCGCCGGCGAGCGCCTCGGGCGTCGTCCGCGACGACTGCCGGTAGGTGCGGCTCGTGACGATCTCCCTGATGAGCCGCTTCTGGCTCCAGCCCTGTTCCATGAACTCGACCGCCAGCCAGTCGAGCAGGTCGCGGTATTCGGGCACGGGCGACCGGGTGCCGAAATCGTCGGAGGTCTCGACGAGCCCCGTGCCGAAGAGCGTCTGCCAGACGCGGTTGACCGCCACGCGGGCGGTGAGCGGCGAGCGCGGATCGACGAGCCAGCGGGCGAATCCCAGCCGGTTCCGCGGGGCGTCGGCCGGAAACGGATGCAGCGCCGCCGGAACGTGCGGCCCGATCTCGCGGAGCGGCTGGTTCCAGGCCCCGCGGTCGAGGAGATGCGTCACGCGATGCCGCGCGTGCGGCCGTTCGTCGAGGTGGAGCACGGTGGTCGGCGCCACGGGCATCTTCGCCCACAGGGCGGCGATCTCGTCGTTGATCGGCTGCAGGTCGGCCGCGCCCTTCCGCCAGGCGGCGAACAGCGCTGCGTCGTCGGCGGACGTCCGCCGATCCGGGGGCGTGCGGATCGCGACCATCGCGGCATGGTCGATCGGCGGAGCGGCGGGAGACAACGCGGTCGTGAGGCTCACGCGGCAGCAGGCCAGCATCCGCTGCGTATCGCCGCCCGCCATCCGCACCACGACCCGCAGTTCCGTGCCCTCCGGCAGGTCGAGCGGCTGCTCGAACTGCACGACCGCGACCGACGGCTGGTGGCGGAGGAGATGCCCGCGGTCGGTCTCCCACGACGTCTCGTCGTCGCCGTCGACGAGCAGCGCGACCGGCCCGTGCGGGATCTTCTTTTCCGGCTGCTTGCCGTCGGCCGAGGCGGGCCTCGTCTCGATCCGCTCGGCCCTGGAGAAATCAGCCGTCGCGTTCACGAGCCTGAGCGGCTCCCATGCCTGCGCGCCCGGCTTCTTCACCGACACCTTGAGCTCCTCCACGCCCCAGGCGCCCTCCCGGCCGGGGCCGTGCATGAAGAGGTCGCCGTGCGTGAGGGCTTCGAGCTGGAGCCCCGTCGCTCCGCGGAGGCCGGGCTGGGAATCAAAGATCATCTCCTTGTCCCAGTGGCCGAGCATGAGGATCGTCCCGTCGGAGAGCTGGGTGGGGTGCGTGAGCAGCCCGTTCGAGCTCATCTCCTGCATCTCGACCGGCGTCCAGGGAACCACCGCGGCCGCGAGCTGCTGCTCCCAGGCGGCCATCTCCCGCCGCCAGTCGGGCCGCCGGGTGCGGATGCTCTCGTCGGCGGCGGCGAGGTGCCGCTGGAGGTCGCCGATCACGGCCCGCTGCTCCGGTGTGGGGACGTACGAACGCGCCTCGTAGGAGTTGTTCAAGAATGCGAACAGGCCGTAGTACTCGTCGTGCGTCAGCGGGTCGAACTTGTGCGTGTGGCACTGCGCGCACTGCGTCGTCAGCCCCAGCACCGCCTTGCCGAGGCAGTCGACGCGGTCGAACATCTCGGCCATGCGGAACTCCTCCGCAATGATCGCCCCCTCCTCGTTGAGCATGCTGTTGCGGAGAAAGCCCGTGGCGACGACCTGGTCCGGCGTCGCGTTCGGGAGCAGGTCGCCCGCGATCTGCTCCATCACGAACTGGTCGTAGGGCATGTCGCGGTTGAAGGCGGCGATGACCCAGTCGCGCCAGATCCACATCTCGCGGCGAAAGTCCTTCTCGTAGCCGTTGGTATCGGAGTAGCGGGCGAGATCGAGCCAGTGCCGCGCCCACTTCTCCCCGAAACGGTCGCTCGCGAGCAGGGCGTCGACGGTCTTCTCGTAGCCGTCGGTCTCGAACGCGGCGAACTCCGCGGGCGACGGGGGCAGGCCGACGAGATCGAGATGGAGCCGGCGGCAGAGCGTCGCGGCGTCGGCCTCGGCCGCCGGTGCGAGGCCGTGCCGGGCGAGGTGCGAGGCGACGATGGCATCGATGGGGCTGGTGCCGGCCGCGGACGGCGGCAGGGCGGGCCGCTGCGGGCACACGAACGCCCAGTGGGGATCGTACGGGGCACCGGCGGCGATCCACCGCTCGAGCGTGGCGATCTGCGCCGCCGTGAGCGGCTTCTTCTCGTGCGGGGGCGGCATGATCGTGTCGGGATCATCCGCGCGGATGCGGCTCACCAGTTCGCTGTCTTCGGGCTTCCCCGGGACGATCGCCGGCTGTCCCGACTCGCCCCCTTCCAGGGCGTGCTGCCGGATGTCGAGCCTGAGGTCGCCCTTACGGCTCTGCTCGTCGACGCCGTGGCAGTGGCCGCAGTGCTCCGAGAAGATCGGCTGCACGTCCCGCTGGAAGTCGGGCGCGGGCGGGGCATCCTCGGACCGCGCGACGCGACTGCCTGTCCCAAGCGCGAGGATCGCTGCGGCGACCAGGGCGGCGGCGTGTCGCCACCGTGCCGGCAGGAAAGTCGCGACAACGTGCATGCTCTCCTCCGCACGGAAGACCAGGAGGACGACGGCCGCCCCCGCGGCCCGGGGATCGCCTCGCACTCATCCTGGCGGCGGTCTGCACACAGCGGGCCGCCGTCCAGCAGATGCCCAGCGGGTTCAATTATGATAGTAGCATTGAATCGTGGCGGCGACGTCCACGCGGCCAGCGCGCAGCGGTGGCGGCCGGGGGAAGGCCCCGGCGGTCGCCCTGGCCGGCCCTAAAGATAGCCCGGTCAATGGCGCTTCAGCAGCGGTCTTCCGGCCGATGAGCGACTCGTGAGCCTCGGGAGGAGCGGCCCGGGCGGCCGGAGCGTGTTTTTCGAAACCCGCCGCACTGGCTTCGGTGGCGTTTTTCTGGCGTGTGCGCAGACCGCGTCCCAGTTTGCCTTTTTCGAGGGCTTCGACGCCTCGCGTCCGGCAGCGGTCAGAGGCTGTGGATGTCGATCGCGGGCAGTTCGTCTATCCGTCGCTTGGAAGAATGCCCGATCGAAAGTGGGCCCGCACGAGCTCGCCCCAGTCGGTGGGCGGGCCGCGAGCAGGCGAAAGCGGAGGCGGCTCGAGCGGTTCGCCAAGATGTGTGAGGATCTTCCGGATCGGCCCCGGCTCTGTGATGAACGCGATCACAAACCCCTGGCCGCAGCCCGTGCAGAGGGCACGGCCGAAGTGAGAAGCAGAGGATGCCGCACTCGAGATAGCCGCGGAGCTCCGCCTGGTCACGCCACTCGAGCCAGCTCGCGAGGTTCTCGGAGATGACCGTGTGGAGCGGTGTCTTCTCGGGGCGACGACGCTCGTAGCGGCGGCGTGGAGCAGGGCCGGCATGAGGCCGGGGGCGGAGCCGCGCGGGAAACCCGCAGTCGTTTTCAGATCGTGCGCGCCGATTCTTTGCCGCAAGTCCATGTCGGCGCGCGAGTTGTGGCGAGCTGCTGAAGCCTTAACCGGACAGTAGTGGTTGAAAACCTGCGACCACTTGGGCAGACATGCGGCTCGTTGCCTTCACGTGGGTGCAGGTTTTCAACCTGCACAAGCACAACCCCGGGCCTGGACTCACCGCAGGTCAAAAACCTGCGGCCACTTCGGACGTTCAAAAAACGCCGGCGCGGGCGACTCACCGTCCTGGGACTGGGCCGGCGCATCGACCCCAACGCCCCGCCCGTTCGCTACTGGTTTCGGCTGGAGCGGGACGGCTCGGGAGGTGCCCGCTATGCGGCCGAGAAGATCGACGACGACAGCGGCGTTGGTACGCAGGTGGCCGTGGCCAACAATCGCGGCATGTTTGCGTTCACACAGAAGTGAGGTGCGGGCCCGCGCGGCGGTCCGCGGCCGCTGTGCACCCTCGGCAATGTGCCTCGCCAGATTGGTGAGGCTGCCCCGTCGGGCACTCGCGCGTGGTGAGTGGTCCTGATCGTGGCCACCCGCGAGCAGCCCCGACGGGCCCGCGTGGGTGAATCACAACGTGCTACCGCGAAGCATGTTGCGATCGACATGCCGAGCCTCACGAAAAACTCACTGCCGTTGGCCTGAATCTTGCACTGGTGTGTGGGGCGTCTGTGTCTGGCCAGCGTCGCCACCGTTGGCGGCGGCTGGGCAGCGGCCGTCCATGGAGAAAAAACACCGTGTCGAGAGCGTCGTGTTCGTTTGATCTGCGGGCAGCAGTTCCCGCAGCGGCGTTTGCCGTCATGCTCCTACCCCTCGCGGTGACGGCGCAGACGTATTCGCTCGTGGTCGGAGTCGACGGTCTTGGTCCGTATGGGATCGATGCGGCAGCGACGCCGTTCATCGACAGCCTGGCGGACGGATCGTGGGGCGGGCCTGGCTACCGGGGTGCGATCACGTTGCAGGCCTACGCCGGCGGCGTCGTTGGCACCCCGACCCAGCAGGTCACGCTGAGCGGCCCGGGGTGGAGTTCGATCCTGACCGGCGTCTGGAACGACCAGCACGGCGTTACCGACAACACATTCGCAGGCAGTCGCTACGCCCAATGGCCGAGCTATCTCAAGCGGCTGGAGGCCCAGGTCCCGGCGGTCCAGACCGCCGGAATCGTCTCGTGGAACCCACTCGACACGTATGTCTTCGCGGCCGACGGCGTCAACCCGGCGATCGATTACCGGCTGGCTACCAACGAGAACGACGTCGCCACGACGTCCGCGACCGTCGCCTGGATCGCGGGTCGGGCCCGGGGCAGTTCGGCTGCCGCCTTCATCCATCTCGATGACCTCGATATCGCCGGCCATAACTCCGGGCTCTACAGCGCCGCCTACGTGGGGCAGGTGGCCGACGTCGATTCCCAGATCGGCTCCATGCTGCAGGCAATCCGGAGCCGCGCATCGTTCGCGGAGGAGAACTGGCAGGTCGTCGTGGTGTCTGACCATGGCCATCGGCCGGCCGGTGGCCACGGGGGACAGACGCAGCTGGAGCGGACCATTCCCATCGTGGTCAGCAGCCGGACCACCGTGGCGGGCGTGATGCCGGTGGATGGCGTCGGCCCGTCCCAGATCGACGTCGCTGCCACGGTGTTCAATCACTTCGGCGTGCCGGCGGCGCCGGGCCTGCCGGGGAAGCCGCTGGGCCAAGCCGCCCCGCCGAGTTCGCCCGAGGTGTCGCTGGCGAATCGCCTTGTGTCGCACATCAGCTTCGACGGTTCGACGGCTGGTTCCGCCGGGACGAGCGGCGGAACGGTCGAGGGCGCGGTGGCGTATGTGCCCGGGCGGTTCGGTCAGGCTGGGACCGTGGCCAGCTACGGCGGCGGTGTGGTCCGGCTGGACGGAGACTTCGCGGCCCGGGTCGGCAGCCAGACGAACTTCGCGCTTTCGATGTGGGTGACCTTCGACTCGTTCACGGGGGACCCTGCCTTCTTCAGCAACAAGAACTGGTCGAGCGGGGCCAACACCGGCATCAATCTCGCTCTCCAGACGTCGGGCGGGCCGGCCCTCGACGTCAACACCATGGCGTCTGGCAGGATGCGCCGGGATATCGAGCCCTACGGAGGCATGGCTGCAGGCCGCTGGCACCACGTGTTGCTCAACGTCGAGCGATATGGCGAGACGCTGCTGTACGTCAACGGCGCGCTCTACGGGGAGATCACGCTGACCTCGGCGGGCTCGTTCGACGGAGCCTTCGACTTCACCTTCTTCAACGACGGCACCGGACGCTACACCGGCGGCACCGTCAGCGGCCTGAAGATTGATGAGTTCGCCGCGTGGGACAGGCTGCTCACCGCCGACGAGATTGCGTATGTGGCGCGGGCCCCGGTGCCTGTGGTCCCCGAGCCCTCGCTGGTGGCCGTGGCCGGTGGCGTGGTGGCGGTGGGGTTCGCCCGGCTCAGCTGCTCGCGACGAACCAAGCAAGGTCGATCGCGGGCAACTCGTCTATCCGTCGCGTGGAAGAATCCCCGGTCGAAAGTGGGCTCGCGTCGATCGAAAACCCGCTGTTCTCCCAGCTGAGCATGTCGGCAGCCGCATCAGCGTCGAGGAGTTGCGTGCGTCTGAACCAGAGGATCAGGCGGCGCCGCACCCGCTCGGTGAGTGCGGCCAGGTCGGCCTGCGTGATCGGTCGGGCCGGCAGGAAGGCCGGCGGTCTGTGCCATGTGCCAGCCGTTGCACGACGGGCAGACGCCTCTTCAGAAGGCGACCGAGCCTGCCGGCCCGGCCGCTGGTCGACTGGCGGTAGGCCGTCGATGCTGCGGCCCCGCGGGCGGCGTGCGACGCCCTGCAGCGGACCTCGTTCTCTGGCGGCTCGCGGGCGCGGGCGACATCTCGCCCTGGGACTGGGCCGGCTACCTCGTGGGGTAGCGGCACCGGCGGGCTACACTGCCAGGATGCCCACCTACGATGCCGACCGCTATTCCCGCCAGACCCGCTTCCCGCCGCTGGGCTCCGGCGGCCAGGAGCGGCTCGCCGCGGCGCGGGTGGCCGTGGTGGGCTGCGGCGCTCTCGGCGGCGTGGTGGCGATGGCGTTGGCCCGCGCGGGGATCGGCCGGCTGCGGCTGATCGACCGCGATGTGCCCGAGTGGTCGAACCTTCCGCGGCAGGTGCTCTTCGACGAGGCCGATGTGGCCGCGGGGCTCCCCAAGGCCGTGGCCGCGGCCAATGCCCTCGCGCGGATCAACTCGGCGCTGGCGGTCGAGCCGATCGTGGCGGACCTCACCGCGGCCAACGCGGTCGGGCTGCTTGCGGGCGTAGACGTGATCGTCGATGGCACGGACAACTTCGAGGCCCGGTTCCTCGTCAACGAAGTCGCCTGCCGGGAGCGCATTCCGTGGGTCCACGGCGGCGCGATCGGCGCCGAAGGCCGCGTGCTCACGATCGTGCCGGGGCAGACGGCCTGCCTGCGGTGCCTGATCCCCGATCCGCCCGCGCCGGGCGCGCTGCCCACGTGCGACACGGCGGGCATCATCGGACCGGCCGCGCTCGTGGTGGGCGCGGTCGAGGCGGCCGAGGCGATCAAGCTGATCGTCGGTGGCGGGGCCGCCGGCCGGATGCTCGTCTGCGACCTCTGGGACGGCGTCTGGCGGACCGTCGATCTCGCCCCCTTGGCGGCGGCCGGCTGCCCGACCTGCCGCAGCGGCGATGCGCCGTGGCTCGACGGTCGGCTGGGCGGGCGGCCCACCCCGCTCTGCGGTCGCGAGGCTGTGCAGGTGGCGGCGGCGGCAGAGGGGATCGATCTTGCGGCGCTCGCCGCGCGGCTCGCGGCCGTGGGAGACGTGGTGGCCAACCGCTGGATCGTGCGGGCCGGCGTCGAGGAGGGAATCGAACTCTCGGTGTTCGCCGACGGACGGGCGATCGTGAGCGGCACGCGGGACGAGGCGAGGGCCCGGGCGATCGTGGCGCGGTATCTCGGCGCGTAGGCGACTGCCGTCTGGAAGATGGCCGCTCAGCGGGCCCGCGAGCCGCCCGTCGCGGCCTCCATGATCGCCTGCTCGGTCGCGGCGGCGCGGGGAAACTCCGCGGCCACGCGGCCCTCGGCGAGCACCATGATCCGGTCGGCGAGGGTGAGCAGCTCGGGGAGTTCGCTCGAGGTGAGGATCACCGCCAGCCCTTCGCGGCAGAGCCGGTCGATCAGCGTGTAGAGCTCGGCCTTGGCCCCCACGTCGATGCCGCGGGTGGGGTCGTCGAGCAGGAGGACCCGCGGCCTGACCAGGAGCCAGCGGCCGATGATGCACTTCTGCTGATTGCCCCCCGAGAGCCCCGTGATCGCGGCGTGCGGCCCCGGGGTCTTCACGCCGGTCTCGCGGAGCGGCACGGCGACGAGCGCCTCCTCGCGGCCGCGGGAGAGCAGGCCCCCCCGCACCGCGTCGGCGAGGCTGCAGAGGCTCACGTTGGCGGCCACGTCGAGGTCGGGAAACAGGCCGAGCCGCTTGCGGTCTTCCGTCACCATCGCGATACCGGCGGCACAGGCCTCGGCGGGATGGGTGAACCGCACGGCGCGGCCGTCGAGGAGGATCTCGCCCGTCCACGTCGGCTCGACGGCGCCGAAGATCGTCTCCAGCAGCTCCGTGCGGCCTGCCCCCATCAGGCCGGCCACGCCGAGGATCTCGCCGGCGCGGAGTTCGAGCGACACGTCGTGGAGCCGGTGGCCGCGGGAGTGGCCGGGCCAGGGGAGCGTGAGGCCGCGGACCTCGAGCACCGTGGCGCCAGGCGCGCGGGCCCCGTGGAACTCGTGGCCGGCGATGTCGCGGCCCACCATCCAGCCGGTGATCTCGCGGGGCGTGGTGGCGGCGCGATCGACGGTGGTCACGACCCGGCCGTCGCGGAGCACCGTGATCCGGTCGGCGAGCCGGAACACCTCGTCCATCTTGTGGGAGATGTAGAGCAGCGAGACCCCGCGGCTGCGGAGCCGGGCGATCACGCGGTCGAGCCGGGCGACTTCCGCGTCGGTCAGGGCGCTCGTCGGCTCGTCCATGATCAGCACGTCGCTGGCGAGCGACATCGCCTTGGCGATCTCGAGGAGCTGCTGATCGCCCACCCGGAGGCTGCCGGCGGGGGTCCGTGGATCGACGGTGCATTCGAGCTCCGCGAGCAGCGCCGCCGCCTCCCGTTCCATCGCCGCGTCGTCGATCAGGCCCAGGGGCGTCCGCCGTTCGCGGCCCAGGAAGATGTTGGCGGCCGCGGAGAGCTGCTCCACGAGGTTCAGCTCCTGATGGATGATCGCGATCCCGGCGGCCTCCGCGTCGCGGGTGCCGCGGAACCGCGCCGCCACGCCCCGGACGAGGATCTCCCCCTCGTAGTCGGCGATCACGCCGGAGAGCAGCTTCATGAGCGTGCTCTTGCCCGCGCCGTTCTCGCCGCAGATCGCATGGCACTCGCCCGGGGCGAGGTCGAACGACACGCCCTCCAGGGCGACGACCCCGGGAAACCGCTTGCCCACTCCGCGGAAGGCGACGATCGGGGTCATGTCGTGGGGCGGGATTCGAGGCGGCGGACCAGGGCCAGGGCGACGACCGTGACGCCGCCCACGAGGCAGCCGAACAGTCCGGTCCGCGCCGCGAGGGCGGGCACGTTCGCGGCGGCCATGGTCGCCAGGAGCGCCGCGAAGATGGCGATCGTGGGGATGGCCGCCAGTCCACGGAGTCCCGCGAAGAACGAGCGGCCCGCCGGGCCGCGGCGGCCCACCTGCGTGAACGTGACCGCGAGGGCGACGATGATCCCCACGATCATCCCCTCGTAGACGTCGGCGCTCGCCTTGATGAGCTTCGAGACGGCGTCGATCACCAGCCGCAGGAAGAGCGCCCCGAGCACCGTGCCGGGAACCGTGCCCACGCCCCCTTGGAGGCTGCAGCCGCCGACGACCGCCGCGGCGATGGCGTTGAGCTCGTAGCCCCGGGCGAGGTTGCCGGGCTGGGCCACGCTGCTGTCGGCCATCAGGAAGATGCCGGCCAGGGCGGCCGTGAGGCTCGCGTAGCAGTAGGCGAACCACTTCACGTTCTCGGTGCGGATGCCGCTCAGGCGGGCCGCCTGCTCGTTGCCGCCGAGGGCGTAGAGGTGCCGGCCCAGGACCGTGCGGGAGAGGATCAGCCAGGTGATTACCGCGAGCAGCAGGAACGTGGCCGTCATGATCCAGACGTTGTGCTCCTTCAGCCAGGCGAAGAAGGGCGTGTTGACGTTGATCTGCTGCGACTCGCTCCCCCAGCGCTCCTTGGTGACGAACAGGCACATCGCCCGGGCGAAGCTCCGCAGGCCCACCAGCGTCGCCAGCGTGGCCACGAACGGCGGCAGGCGGATCGCCGTGATCAGCCAGGTGTGGAGCGTGCCGACCAGCAGGCCGGAGAGCAGAGCCGCGGCAACCGCGGCCGCGATGCCGGCCGGCCCCACCGTCACCAGCCGCCGGTCGTCGGGAGCCGCGCAGAGCGTGAGCACCAGCGCGCAGGTCGTGGCGCTGAAGGCCACCATCGATCCCGCTGAGAGGTCGATGCCGCCGGCGATGATCACCACCGAGGCTCCGAGGGCGATGATTCCCAAGAGCGCCGTGTTGCGGAGGATGATGTCGCGGCTCTCCGCCCAGTTGGCGAAGTAGGTGTGGTTGGGGTCGAGCCAGCCCGTGGCCACGAACACCACCACCGCCGCGGCGAGGATCGCGAGTTCGTGGCGGGGCAGCCGCCAGCCGCCGCCTGCGCTGCCGGGAGAGTGCATGGTCAGGAACTGGTGAGGTGGTACTTCGCCAGCCACGCCTTGAAGTCGGGCAGCGTCATGAACTCGACGATCTGCGGATCGAAGAGGTCGGCCTTCACCGGCGACGCCGTGTCGGGCACCACGACCCGCAGGCCCGTGGTGTGGATGTCGCCGTGCGGGGCGGCCGCGTTCGGAAACATCTCCGCGAGCACCCCCTCGTCGTTCTCGACCATCGCCTTGAGGAGCCGCACGGTCCGCACGCCCATCTCGAACGGGTTCTGCACCACCATCACGTCGATCCGCCCCTTCTCCATGTGGCCGATCGCGAGGTCCTGGGCGTCGAAGGTGGCGATCACGTATTTGTCGCGGGTGCCGTTCGCCGTAACCACGTCGGCGATCGCCGGCGCGTTGTAGGCCCAGATGCCCACCAGGGCGGCCAGGTCCGGATGGTTCTGGGTGGCGTTGCGGACGTTGTCGCGGGCGCGAGGGAGGTCCATCTCGTCGGCCATCCGGTCGCGCTCCGCGTAGGCCGGTCCGATCGCCTCCTGTACGCCGTTCATCCGGCTGCGGGCGTTGTCGTTGTCGGTGAAGCCGGCGAACTGGACGTAGCCGCCCGACTTCAGCCCCTTTGCCTCGAGGAGGGCCCGGGCCGCCGTGCCGAGCGTGCGGCCGCCGACCACGTTGTCGGTGCCGATGTAGTAGGAGCGGGCGTCGCGGAAGGTGTCGCGATTCACGTCGCCGTCCACGGTGATCACCTTCACCCCCTTGGCCCGGAGTTTCTTCATCTCCTCCACGATCGACTGGTTGTCGGCCTGGATCACGCTGATGGCGATGCCCGCCACGTCGTCCTGCGTGGCGTATTGGCGGAGCCGCTCGATCTGCCCCTCGGCGGAGGCGTTGTTGACGTCGCGGGCGACGGTGATCCCGGCCGCCGCGCAGCCGAACTGCTGCTCCCCTTCCTTGAGCCCGCTCAACAGGGCATCCCAGAACGGGTCGTCGCCGTTGGTGATGAAGATGAACCGCCGCGGCTTCGCGGCCGCGGTGGCTGCGGGCCGCTCGGCCGACGCTCCCGCCGCCGGTGCTCCGGGCTTCCGCTCGCTGGAGCAGCCCGCGAGCAGGACCGCCGCAAGCAGCGGCAGAAGCGCCGGGAAGCGGCCGGCGGTCGGCAGGGTGGCGGGCATGGATGTCCTCCGGGAATAGCGGTCAGTATCGCAGGCCGTTCTTGCGGATGTGCACGGCAGGTTCGGCGCCGGTGCCGCCGCCGGCCACGACCTCCGCCAGCACGACGACGTGGTCGCCGTGCGCGGCGCGGGCGGTGGGGCGGCAGTCGAGCCAGGCGGCCGCGTCGGCGAGGACGGCGGCGCCGGTTGCGGTGCGTTGCACAGCGAGGCCGGCGAAGGCGTCGTCCGCGGGCTTGCCGAAGCGGGCCAGGAGCGACCGCTGCGCATCGGCCAGCACGCTCACGGCGAACGTGGTGCCACGGTCGAGGGCCCCGAGCAGCTCGCGCGAGGCGGCGATCGCCACGCTCACCTGCGGCGGCGCGAAGCCGGCCTGCATCACCCAACTCGCGAGCATGCAGCGGTCGGCATCGCCGTCCCGCCAGGCCACCACGAACAGGCCGCTGGGAATCCGGCCGAGCGCGGCCGGAATGCCGGCGTCGGCCGCGGTCGTGTCAGGCTGGGTGGATGGCTGCATCGGCGTGATCGTGGCGGAGTCGGTAAGCGTGGTGGCTTGGCGAGGCCTCGGGTTCGCGATCTTGCCCCGCCTCCCGCGCCGCCGGGAAACCGTTCCCGTGCGGGCCGACAGCCTTGCGGAAACGGGTTCGGCGTGCCGATCACTCTGTGGATGCCACGGGCTTCGACCCTAGAGTGTCGCCGCGGCGATGCGGGTTCGCAAGCCACGCCCACGCGACCGCCCCTGCCGGAAGTCCCGCTGCACCCGATCCTCGCCATGCCGTTCCTTTGCTTCGCCGAATCCGCTGCGCTGCGCCCCTGTGGCGGATGGTGCGATGCGCCGTGGCGGGCCTGGGCATGGCCGTGGCTGCTGAGCCTCGCGGCCCTGTCGTGGTGCGGCTCGGCCCGCGGGCAGCTGCCTGATGCGACGCTGCCCGAGTCCATACCGCCACCCACGCGGGCCGACGACGGCTTCTACGCGGGGCCGGCGGAGATCCAAGGCCTGCCGCCGACTCGGCCGAGCGGACCGGTGATCCTCGACGGCGAGTGCCCGCCGGGCGCTTCGTGCAGCGACGGCTGCGTGTCGGGCAGCGGGTATCCCGCCTGCTTCGACGACCTCTGGGCGCCGCGGCCCTGGGAGTGGCAGCTGCTGCCCAACAACCTGATCTATACGAGCTATCTCGCCGGGCCGAAGGAGCCCAGGTTGGCCACCGTCTGGTACAACGACACCGCGGCCGACCCGCTGAACCCGTCGATCAAGAACGGCGTGCTCTGGGACTCCACCCTCGGCGGCCGGGCCTCGATCCTCCGATATGGGTCGGACTCCATCCTGCACCCGCAGGGGTTCGAGGTGCAGATCGAGGGTGCGGCGTTCGTGCGGCTCGACCCGCAGGACGATCGCGACTTCCGCTCCGGCGACTATCGCTTCGGCGTGCCGCTCGTCTACGGGATCGGCCGCTGGCAGACGAAGCTCGCCTACTACCACAACAGCGCCCACCTCGGCGACGAGGCGATGCTCAAGCACCCGACCTTCCCGCGGGTGAACTACGTCCGCGACTGCATCGTCTGGGGCAACTCCTACTACCTCTTCGACTGGCTGCGGCTCTACGGCGAGGTCGGCTACGCGTTCTTCAACGCCGGCGGGTCGCAGCCCTGGGAGTTCCAGTATGGCACCGAGCTGATCCAGGCCCGCCCCACCGGCATCCGCGGGGCCCCGTTCCTCGCGATCAACGGGATGTCGCGGCAGGAACTCGACTGGGGGGGCAACGTCTGCGTGCAGACCGGCTGGGCCTGGCGGGGCAGCCGCAGCGAGAAACTCTTCCGCGTCGGTTTTGAGTATCTCCAGGGGTCCGACCCGCAGTACGAGTTCGTCTACTACAACCAGAATCGCTGTGGCATCGGCATGTGGTACGACTACTGACCTCCGGCGGGGCGGACTGCCGCTCGACCGCCGGCCCCCGCCCCGTCCGCCAGGCCTGCGCCCGAGACGATGCCGCTCCTCGCGATTGAAACCACCTGCGACGAGACCGCGGCCGCGGTGATCTCCCGGAGCCGGGAGGTGCTCTCGAGCGTGGTCGCCTCCCAGGAGCAGTTGCACGCGCGGTGGCGCGGGGTCGTGCCCGAACTCGCCTCCCGCGCGCACGTGGAGCGGATCCTGCCCGTCATCGACGAGGCGGTGGCCCGGGCCGGCATCACGCGGCGCGACATCGAGGCGGTGGGCGTGGCCGTCCGCCCGGGGCTCGTGGGCTCCCTGCTCGTGGGGCTCTCCGCCGGCAAGGCGATCGCCGCAGCCCTCGGCGTCCCGATCGTCGGCTACGACCACATCCTCGCGCACCTCTACGCCTGCCGCCTCGCCCATGGGGAGCGGTTTGCCTATCCGTGCGTCGGACTCGTGGCGAGCGGCGGCCACACGTCGCTGTTCCACCTCCGCGGGCCGCTCGACGCCGACCGTCTCGGCGGCACGATCGACGACGCCGCCGGCGAGGCCTTCGACAAGGCGGCGAGCTTGCTTGGGCTCGGTTACCCGGGCGGCCCCGAGATCGAACGGATCGCCGCCGGCGGCGATCCGCGTGCTCACCGGCTCCCGCGTCCCCTCGCCACCGATCGCGACCGGCTCGACATGAGCTTCAGCGGCCTGAAGACCGCCCTCCGCTACCTGGTGCGACCGCCGCATGCGGCGGCCGATGTCGCGCTCCCGACGGGCAAACCGCTGGCCGACCTCGCCGCCTCGTTTCAGCAGGCCGTGGTGGACTCGATCCTCGCCAAGGTCGATCTCGCCCTCGACCGCACCGGCTGCCCCGGCGTTGCCATGGGAGGAGGCGTGGCGGCCAACACGCTCCTCCGCGAGTCGCTCGAGGCGCTCGGTCGGCGGCGGCGGGTGGCGGTGTTCGTGCCCCCGCGGTCGCTCTGCACCGACAACGCCGCCATGGGCGCGATCGCCTGGGAGCGGCTCGAGCGGGGCGACGACGACGGCTCCGCGCTCGACGTCACGCCGGGCACCGATCGCGCCGCCGCCAATCGTCACTGAGCCCGTCAGGAAGCCCAATCGCGT
>JBBAVS010000039.1:0-30094 GCA_040397585.1 Pirellulales bacterium | reverse complement strand
GTCGAACCGCGTAGTGCGGACCCGCATGCTACGTGGTGTGGGGGGCGGGCGGAGCAATCCGCCCGCCTACCCGATTCTCCCCGGCGGCGTTCCTACGACCCAAAGGCCGAAAGGACGGCGATTACCCATAAAAACCCGATGATATAGAATGCCAGCAGGAGGATTGACGCATGACGAAAGTCGCAGTTGCCGAAGACCTTGCAGCAAAAATCCGTGCCAGTGACGGGCCAATTGAACTAGTGGACGCAAGCGGCCGGACGATTGGACTCGTGCGGCGACCGCCGACCGAAGCGGAAATAGCAAGGGCCCGCAGTCGGGCTAGCTCCGAAGGAAAGCGACTGTCTTGGGCTGAGGTCGTCGCAAAGGTTCGAGACGGAGCGCCCGAGTGACTTATAACGTCGAGTTTTCGCTGGACGCTGCAGCGGAGCTTTTACGGATAGCCGGTGTGACTGGCCCGGCGTCAGCCATCCGCGCTGCAGACTCAATTCGACGGCGGTTGGAAGTTGATCCTGCGGGAAATGGAAACTTCCTGTCGGAAGGGCTGTACTACATTGACGAGGAGCCTCTTCGGGCATTTTTCCTCATCGACGTGGAGTCGGCGTCTGTAGAGATAACCGACTTCCGCATTCTGTGACTGGATAACGGCGAAGCTGATCAGCGGCGGACGCTCGACTCTGCGCTACCGCTGGACCACGCCCGCCGTCTGATCCAGCGCCTAGTTCCGGGCCATGTCGTGGCGTGGAGTTTGCACCGCCACCCCACAACAGGCTGATCTTACCAGCACGCCGGGGTTGCAGGCCACTCGAGCTCGCCCGCTGCACCGGCTCGGATGACTACGGGCCTCCTCGACGTGGAATCAGCAGCCGCCCGAACCACAGCGCCTCAACGCCTCAGGCGGCCCGGCATCGCATCAAGTCCTTTGAACCTCCAAAGGATTCGGCGGCCGCACGAGCCCAAACCGTTTGGGCCCGCCGCCCTCAAGCATCTCTACCTACTTCGATGACACGCTGGAAACGGAACCGATTGCATATCTCCCAGGCCGATTGCCCATGCCGCAAGCGACAGAGGAGGCGCGGAACTCGTAATTCTACGGACCTGTGTATTGGGACGACGAGGCGCGTTAACGAGAATGGAAGCGGTGCGGCCGTTCGTCGCAACTCCCCAACCCCTCAGGAGTTCCAGCGCCGAACCGGTCCCCACGTGAGCAGGATAATAGTTTTAACGGCGGGGTAACCAGCCGGCCGTGGGGGGCGGCCCGACCGGGGGTGGTAGGCCGAGGGCTGGCGGGGCGGCGCAGCCGCAAAGACCCCCGAAACCGGCCATCGTGGGCCACCACCCGAGTCGCCCAGCCGTCAAAGCCCGCTCCCCGCGACCCACACTGGCCCCGCGACCACGGGCCCGTCGGTCGCAGGCCCTGGCTCGTGAGTATGGCAGCGCCGTCCCGCGGGGCCGCTACTTGACCAGCACGGCGTAGAACTCGATGCACCGCGACTCGTCGGCCACGGCCGGGTGCGTCCAGACGTGCGTCCACGGGCAGACGTCGCGATCCACGTGGTCGAGCATCTCGGCGAAGCTCTCGTGGGTCCAGACGTGGTAATGGATCGCATAGCCCTCGGCGAAGTGCCGCGCCACGCCCGCCTTCCGGGCAAACTCCGGGATCGGAATGGCGAGCGCGTAAAACTCCTCGTAGTGGGCGTAGTCGCGGGCCCGGTCGGGGTGACGATGATCCTCCACGAGGTGGGCGAGCGTCGTCACCGGCCGCGTGCGGTCGAAGGTGCGTTCCTTGTCGGGCACCACGAGCACGAGCCGGCCGCCGGGCTTCAGCTTCCGCCAGGCCGCGGCGATCGAGCCGATCGGGTTGCGGGTGTGCTCGACCACGTGGCAGGCCACGAGGAAATCGAGGCTCTCGTCGGCCACGTTCTCGATGGTGTCGAAGTCGGTGAGGATGTCGGGGATCACGATGTCGCAGAGTCGCTGCCCCGGATAGGGCTCGGCGATCAACTGGTCGTAGGTGAGCCGGTCGCCGTAGATCACCCGGCAGCGTGGCGGCACCGGGAAGGGGGACGCGCCGGCGCCGATCTCCAGGCCGTAGCCGTCGAGCGTGCAGGCCAGCGCCTCACGCACGGCCATCGCGTCGTCGAGGGCCGAGCCGTCGATCGCGCCCCGCCAGGGCTTCGGCACGCCGCCGGCCGGGGCGTAGCTGGCGAGCTGCCGCTCTGAAACGTGATGGACGTCGGCGGGCCAGCGGAAGCCGAGCTCCTGGAGCCGCGCCGCCGAAACGAGTGGGTGGCGACGGCCGCGGGCGCAGAGAAACGCCTGCTCGCCGAACACGCTGCCCCGGGCCTGGAGGATCACCGCCTCGCGGCCGAGCCAGTCGAGCATCGGGCCCGGATCGAGTGGCGCGGTCGCGGCGGATGCGAACGACGAAGCGGCAGAGATCGTGATCATGACAGGTTGCTCCTCACGCGGCCCGCCGGGTCACTGCCGGGGCCAGGCCGTCGATGAACGACCAGACGTCGGCGAAGGCGTGATCCCAGTGGGTGTGGTTGCGGCGGATCGTCTCCCAGCCGGCGCGGCGGACCGAGAGCAGTTCGTCGTAGTGATCGACCGCCCAGGTGAGCCGGTCGGCGATCGCCGGGGCGCTCGCCGGGGCCAGCAGGCAGTTCTCCCCGTCGCGAAGCAGCCAGTGGTTGGCCCGGTTGTCGTTCGACACCAAGAGGCCGCCGCAGGCCATGAACTCGAACGGCAGGTACGACGGATGCCGCGTCATCATCATCACGAAGCCCATGTGGCAGGAGCGGTAGAGGTCGCCCGTCGCGCGGTAGTCGAGCAGCCCGAGGCTCTCGATCACCCCGTCGAGGCCGTAGTCGCGGGTGTCCCACGGGGCACCGGCACAGAGGATCTGCACGCGATCGCCGACGCGGGCCTTGAGGTTCTTGAGCGCCGCCGCCGCCAGTTCGAACCCGTTCCGCGGATGGCCGGGGCGGCCGTAGAAGAACAGCCGCAGCGGACCGCCCGAGGAGCGGAGCGGATGGCCGTGGAACACCGTGGGGTCAACCTGCGGCGCGAAGTGCGTTGCCGTGCCGCCGTGCTCCTCCTCGTAGAGCCGACGGAGGGTGCGGGTGTTGGCGATGCCGTAGAAGCCGAAGTCGTAGGTCAGCTCCGCCTGCGCCGACGTGGAGCCGGCGGGGTAGAAGAGCGGCTCCCAGTCCTGGATGAAGTAGAACTTGAGGCCGGTGTTGCGGACCTTCTGGAGCACGTAGGCCGTCGTCCAGAGCGTGGCGAACGAGTGGTCGGCCGCGGGTATCGACTGGATCGCCTCCGCCGAGTCGAGCGCGAGCACCACCGATCGGCCGAGGCCCGGGAAGGCGGCGGCGATCTTCTCCCGCAGCTGCACGGGATCGCAGCCGCCGCAGATCAGAAACCGCTGCCGCTGCCCGCAGGCCCGCTGCAGGTAGTCGGCGCACCGCAGGATCGTCATCACGCCGCCGTAGTAGGGATTGTCGAACGGCGGCAGATACCAGTTGCACCAGCCAGCGCCGCTGCCGCGGCCGACCCGCTCGGGATGCTGCTGGGGGGCGGCGAGGTCGGCCATCGACAGGCCGTTGATCTGCGCGAGCACCAGGGCGTCGGCGGCATAGGAGCCGGGCTGGGGCTTGCTCGCTACGGCAGTCGGAGCCGGCCGGCTGCGGCCGAGCCGCGGCAGTCGCAGCCCGCGGCGGCGCGGCGGTGGTTCCTGACGCGGCGGGGCGGCCGGGGAGGCGAGCGGTGTGGCGTGCAGCGTGAGCGGCACGACCGCCGCGAACGCCGGGTGGAAGTAGGGATCGTCGCGGAGGCTTTCGTCGAACGCCGGCACGGCGGGAAGCTCGCCCTCGTGGAGCGTGACGCGGGCGTGCGGATCGACGACGCCGCGGCGGCCGTTGCGGTGGATCGTGCGGCAGAGATCGACGAACGCCCCCTGCCAGTCGAGCCGCTCGTCGAAGCCGCCCGCGGCCACCCAGCAGTCGGCGGAGACGGCCACCGCCCACGGGCTCGCGGCCGAGCAGTTGCGATACCAGAGCGGCCCACCGAACCAGCCCCACTGCCGCAGCGGGGAGCCGCGAAACATCGGCGAGCCGGCGCCGAAGCGATCGACCACGAGGCCGGCCTCGACCACGTTCCCCGCGGCATCGAGCACCAGGCCGCTGGCGAAGCCGATCTCCGGATGGCAGGTGGTCCAGTTGGCGAGTTCCGCCAGCCCGCCCGCCGTCACGTCGTTGACGCGGCCCGACACGAACACCAGCGACCGCGTCTCGGCCAGCGAGCGGGAGACGATCTGGTTGGCGATGCGCGGCCGCGACTCGCCGCACACCTGGATGACGTCGATTCCGTCGAGCGGGGGCAGCCCGGCGGTGTCGGTGATCACGGTCACACGGGCCGCTCCGGCCGGAAACGCGTGGGCCACGCTCCCGGCCAGGGCCGCGATCCGGCCCGCGTCGCAGCCGAGCGCATCGATGATCGCATGCACGCCCTGGGCCGCGGGGTTCCAGCGGAGGTGGAAGCCGGAGTCGTCGTTGGGCACCACCATCGCCGGCAGGCCGAGCCGGGTGGCGTGGTCTTGGAGCGCGCGGAGCTGGCCCTCGAGGGCGTAGGGCTTGGCGGCGATGCCGGTCGAGGTGGAGGCCGCGTGGATCCGCCAGTGGTAGTGCACGCCCGGCACGCGGACCACGTGCCGCGACTTCGCGCAGGCCCGCAGGAAGATGTCCCAGTCCTGGGCGCCGTCGGTCTCCCGGCGGAAGCCCCCGATCTCCCGGGCGATGCTCCGGCGGATCAGGTTGAAGTGCGTGAGGTAGTTGACCGACCAGAGAATCTCCGGGCTCCAGTCGGGCTTGAACAGCGCGTTCTGCCGGAGCGTCGAGTCCTCGTCGATGCAGTCCTTGTCGGAATAGAGGAAGTCGGCCTCGGGATCGGCGGCGATCGCCTCGGCCATGCGCTCGAGCGCGAAAGGCGTGAGCTCGTCGTCGTGGTCGAGCAGGGCGATGAACTCACCCCGGGCCATCGACAGGGCCGCGTTGGAGTTGGCCGAGATGCCGCCGTTGGACTCGAGGAATGCGACGCGGAACCGGGGGTCGCGGGTCGCCCATTCCACGAGCACGCGGCGGTTTTCCAGATCGTCGGGCGCCGCACAGGCCAGGCAGGCCTCCCAGTTCGTGAAGGTCTGCGTGGCGAGCGACTGCAGCGTGCGGACGAGGAACTGTGTCTTCACGCGATAGACCGGGATCAGCACGCTCACCAGCGGCGGCCCCTCGGCCGGCGGTCCGGCCTGCGGCCGGTCGCGGAGCGGCTGCCGCTCGAGGGGCACCTCGCGGCCGACGATCCACGCGGCATACTCGGCCGGCGTCGCCCCCATCCCGACGAGCTGCTCGATGGAGCCGGTTGGCGCATCGACGGCGGCCTGGGCCGCGTGCGCGGCCTGGATCCGGCGGAGCCGGCGTTGCGACCGCGCCGCGCGGAATCGTGACTGCATCTTCGGGATGACCGATCCCAAGCCGGGCATCGTGCGGGCCGCGGCGGCGAGAGTCCTGCCAATCTTCATGTCGTCTGCAACCCGGGTAGCGTGTGAGGCCGCGGTGGCCGTCCCCGCAGCGGCCCTCTTGGCCGGCCAGGGAAGGGCGGGGTGGTAGCCAAAGTGTCGTGGCAGGGTCAAGGCCGGCAGCCAGCGGGTTTTCCTGGCCTGAATCCCCCCATTGGTGGTGTTATTGGTCTTGAGCCAAACGCACCGGATTCCTACAAACCTGCCCGTTTCGTTCCCGCCGGCCCGTCCTCCAGTTCCAGCGGCCATGACGACCTCCTCTTCATCCTCCGCGACGGCGGCACGCGATCAGGGCGTGCTCGTGCTCGGCGGCATGCACCGCTCGGGCACCTCGCTGCTCGCGTCGCTGTTCGAGGGCGCCGGTGTCTCGGTCGGCACGCGGCTGCTCGGCAGCGGCACGGGCAACGACGTCGGTCACTTCGAGGACCTCGATTTTCAGGAGTTCCATCAGCGGGCGCTGGTGGGCAACGGGCTGTCCGCCGAGGGCTTCACCGCCGATGCCCTGCCACGGGTGCCGGAGCCGCTGCATGCCGAGGCGCTGCGGATCGTGGACGACCGGCGGCGGCAGGGAGGCGTGTGGGGCTGGAAGGATCCGCGGACGGTTCTGTTTCTCGACTTCTGGGCCGAGCGGCTTCCCGATGCCCGCTATGTGTTCGTCTTCCGCCGGCCCTGGGAGGTGGTCGACTCCTTCTTTCGCCGCGGTGACCCGGCCTTCACGTTTCATCCGCAGCTCGCCGCCCGGGTGTGGCTGCACTACAACCGCCGGATCCTCGCGTTCATCCAGCGGCATCCCGAGCGGTGCCTGATCCGCGAGACGACGCAGGTGGCCACGGACCCCCGCGAGCTGTTCGCGGCGGTCCGCGGTCGGTTCGACGTGCCGGTCGGCGACCCGGCCGAGCGGTATCGCCCTGAACTGCTCGGCGGCGACGCGGACGGGCGGCGGGCGCAGCTGCTCGCGGCCGCCTGTCCCGAGGCGATCGATCTGTATCGCGTGCTCTGCGGCCTCGCCGGCTCGGAGCCGCCTGCCGTGCCGGCGACGAGCCTGCCGACGTCCGAACTGGCGGTCCAGGAGTGGGCCCGGGCGGCACGGCTCGAACGGGAGAACGACGAGGTCCGCCGGGAGTGGATGAACATCCGCGCGGCGGGCGATGCCGAGCTGGCAACGCTGCGGGCCCGCCTCGCCTCGTGGGCCGTGGCGGCGGAGGACATCCAGAAGGCCGTTCAGGCCCTCGCCGAGAAGCATCGGATCGATCAGTCGTTCGCCGATCGCCTCACCGAGCTCCGCCATGGCGAACAGACACCGCAGGCCCGCGCCGCCTGAGCCTGACGAAGGACACCTCGCATGCATCACGCTCCCGACACGGCCCACCGCATCCTGAACCGTTCCGTAGCCTGGGTGTGCTGCGTGGGGATGCTGGTGGCGGCGACGCTGGCCGCATTCCGCGGCATCGAGGCCTGGGCCCGCCCGGCGTTTGCCGTGGCAGCGCCGCAGGGCGTCGACACCGTCGCCCGTATCGGTGATCTCGTGGGCAGCGTCGCCCTGGCCGACGGGCTGGTGGTGCGGCAGGAGTTTGGCGCGGCCCGCGACGGCCTGGCCGGCCTGCGGCTGCGGACGGTGACCTGGCTCAAGGAGCCAAACGCCTACGGCTGCTCGTGGGCGCTCTTGGAGATCTCGGCCGACGGCCGGTCGCGGCGCGAGGTCCGCAGCGGCACCATCGACACGACCGCCGTCCGCGACTGGGAGTTTCTCGACCTACGGTTCGAGCCAATCACCGACAGCCGCGCCGTGCAATACCTGCTGCGGATCGGGGCGGCACCGGGCCGGCCGGAGCGACCGATCGGCCTGCCGCTCTATGCCCCCAAGGGGCCGTGCCGGCTGCCGACCATCCGTCGGGAGGCCGCCGATGCGGTCGCGGCCGACACGCCGCAGCCGGCCGCCCTGGAGATCGAGCTCGTCTACGCGGCGCAGGGAGGTTAGCCGATGACGATCCAGCCGCCCTTGCCGACGCCCGTGTCGTTCCGCCAGGAACTGGGCCGCGTCGTCGCCACCCCGTGCTTCCAATACCTCGTCGCGACGGCGCTGGGCTTCCTGATCTTCTTCGCCCGGGCCCCGGGCCCCTGGCTCTCGCCGATGCTCTTCGCCGAGGACCTGGACTGGACGCTGATGGTGCTCAACCGGGGCGCGTGGGACACCGCCCTGCACGCGCGGCCCGACTACAACATCCTCGGCAACACGATCCTCGTCTGGCTCGGGATCCAGCTTGCCGAGTGGTGCAGCGGCGACGTGTTTCGGGTGCCGCAGTACCTCGCCCTTGTCTCGTATGGCTTCTTCGCCGCGGCCGCGGCGCTGCCGGTGCTGCTCCTCCGGCGGCAGCTGCCGCCGGCGTTTTGCTGGGCCGCATGGCTCCTGGCCTGCCTCCTGCCCCTGGGCATCCACGCGCAGCCGGCGTGGTCGGGATTCGAGATCCTCGGCCGGGCGGTGAACGCCGGCTTCGTGTTTCTGTTCATCGCGTTCGTGCTGCTCTGGTATCGCAACACCGCGGTCCGCAGCTTCGCCCAGGCCCTGCCCGTGGACGTTGGGCTATTCGTCTGCGCGGCGACCAATCCCATCTGCATCGCCCTCTTGCCCGCGGCCGGCTGGCCGACCGTGCGGCGCTGGCTCGGAGAGCGGATGCCCCTCGGCCGGCTCCTGCGCGAGGGGGCGCTGGTGAGCCTCTGCCTGCTCGCGGTGGCCTGCATCGCCGTCAACGGCCTGCCCACCTCGCGGCCGGCGCACACCGCGGCCGTGTCGCCTGTGGTCGGCATCGACGGCGCCGTCGAGATGACCCTCGCCCGCAGCATGCTCTATCCGTTCGTCTGGCCGATCTATCGCAAGCTCGAGACCTGGAGCACGCTGCTCATCGCCGTGATCGCGACCGCGGCGGCGTGGCGCTGGGTGCTGCCGCGGCATCGGGCGGCGGTGATCGCGGGGATCGCCACGGTGGGGCTCGTCTCGGCCGTGCTCGTCCTCCGCCGGGGCGAACTGGCCGGCTATCTCGGCGGCTACCAGGCCACGTTTCCCGACCGCTACTTCCTCGGCCAAAACCTCGTGGCCAGCCTCGTGATGGTGGTGGTGCTGGCCGACCTGGCCGAGCGGCTCCGGGGCCGGCCCCGGCTCGCCTGGCTGCCGGCGGGGGCCCTGGCGGCACTGGCCATCGGGGCCGCGGTGCACGAGCCGCTCTGGAAGGTCGCCGGCTCGCAGTTCCTCCTCACCGACGACGGGGCCATCGAACGGACGGCGTCTCGCGGCCTGCGGGACGGCTGCTTCGTGAACGCGAGCGGCCATCCTGATCCGGAGGGCGGGTTCATCGAGCTCGCGGTGCCCTCGTTCAACGACATCCGGCTCCGGACGATCACGCTGCCGCGGCGGGCCGTGGAGCGGTCGCCCGCCGGCCGCCGGATGCGGATCGCGGCCAACCCTCCAGCCCGCCTGTGACTCCATGGTCAGCGATCACTCCTCCAACCCGGGCGGCACGGTCGTGGTGATCGGCGGCGGCTTCTACGGCTGCATGCTCGCCGTCCATCTCCGCGGGCAGGGCGCGCGGGTGGTGCTCTGCGAGAAGCACGACGAGCTGTTGCTCCGCGCCTCGCACTCCAACCAGGCCCGCGTGCACAACGGCTACCACTACCCGCGGAGCCTGATCACCGGCCTGCGTTCACGCGTCAACTTCCCGAGGTTCGTCGAGGAGTTTCGGGGCTGCGTCGATGCCTCGTTCGACAAGGTGTATGCGATCGCCGCCCGACACTCCCACGTGACGGCCCGTCACTTCGTGAACTTCTGCACGCGGATCGGGGCGCCGGTGCGGCCGGCCGCCCCGCGGATCCGCGACCTCTTCGACCGGCACCACGTGGAGGCGGTGTTCGCCGTCGAGGAATACGCGTTCGACGCGGTCCGGCTCCGCGAGGTGATGTGGTCGCGGCTCCGGGCGGCGGGCGTGGACGTGCGGCTGTGCAGCGAGGTGCGGCGGATCGCCCGGGCCGCGGCGGGCGGCCTGGCGGTCGAGTGCCGCGGGCCGGCGGGGGATGAGTCGCTCGTGGCCGACCGCGCTTTCAACTGTACCTACTCGCAGCTCAACCCGCTCCTCGTCCGCTCCGGCATCGCCCCCATCCCGCTCAAGCACGAGGTCACGGAGATGGCCCTCGTCCGCATGCCGGAGCCGCTGGCCGAGATCGGCGTCACGGTGATGTGTGGGCCGTTCTTCTCCTGCATGCCCTTTCCGTCGCGCGGCCTCCACTCGTTCAGCCACGTCCGCTACACGCCGCACACCAGCTGGCAGGACCGGGGCGGCGAGGTGCTCGACGCCCACCAGCTGCTCGCCGAGACCCGCTGGCACTCGCGGTTTCCGCTCATGCTCCGCGATGCGACCCGCTACCTGCCGGCGCTCGCCGACTGCCAGCACGTCGATTCGCTGTTCGAGGTGAAGACGGTGCTGCCGGCGAGCGAGCGGGACGACGGCCGCCCGATCCTCATGGAGCACGACGTCGGCCTCCCCGGCCTGACCTGTGTGCTCGCCGCCAAGATCGACAACGTGTTCGACATGCTCGACGCGGTCCCGCTGCCCGCGCGCGAGCCGCACCGGAGGGCCGCATGACAGCCAGATCGACCAGCTTCGTCTCCGTGGTCGCGATCGTGGACGACGACGCCGACCGCCTGCCCGCCTTCGTCGTCGAGACGCTCGGGGTGCTGGCCGCCATCACGGCCGACCATGAGCTGATCCTCGTGGACGACGGCTCGGGGCGGCGGACGGTTGCCGCCTGCGATCGGCTGCTGGCCGAGCATGAATGCATCCGCGTGATCCGGCTCTCCCGCCGGTTCGGCGCCGACATCGCGGTCACCGCGGGGCTCGATTCGGCGATCGGCGACCTGACCGTCGTGATGGCGGTGGCCACCGATCCGCCGGCGCGGATTCCCGACTTCGTGGCCGCGGGTGACCAGGGGGCCGACGTGGTGATCGGGGCCACCGGCCGGTCCGGCCGCTCGTGGCCGCGGCGGAAGGCCTGGCAGGCGTTCCGGGGGGTGTTTCAGCGGATGACCGGCTTTCGCCTGGTGCCGGGCGCCGCGACGATGCGGCTCTTCAGCCGCCGGGCCCTCAACGCGCTCACGCGGATCCGCCAGAAGACCGTGCACCTCCGGCTGCTCGGCTGCTCCGTCGGCTTCCACACCGCCGTGCTCGACTACGAACCGGTAACGCCGCCGCGGCGAACGCCGCTGGCGGCGACCGTCGCCGAGGCGGTCTCGATGCTGGTCACGCATTCCCCCGCCCCGCTGCGGCTGGTGAGCTATCTCGGCGGGCTGGCGAGCCTGCTGAACGTGCTCTGCATGGCGTGGGTGGTGGTGGCCAACGTCTGGAAGGAACGCGTCGTGGAGGGCTGGACCACGCTCTCGCTGCAGATCGCGGTGATGTTCTTCTTCCTGTTCACCACCCTGATCGTGATCGCGGAGTATCTCGCGCACGCCTTCGAGGAAGTGAAGGACTGCCCGCTCTACCACGTGGCCGAGGAGCGGTGCAGCTCCACGGCGATGAGCGACGCCCGCAAGCGGAACATCCGCATGGTGTCGAGCGAAACCCCGGAGGAGAAGCATGGAATCGAGTCTCCACGCCGTGTCGGCTGACGGCTGCGGCTGGTCGGTGCCCGCTCACGACGCGCTGCCCCTGGCTCCGCGCCGCGCGCGGTATGCCGTCTGCCTGTTCGTGATCAACGAGGCCGAGCGGCTCCATCGGCAGCTGGCCAAGATGCAGGCCGTGGACCACGGTCTCGACGTCGTGCTCGCCGACGGCGGCAGCACCGACGGCTCGACCGCTCCCGACCGGCTCGCCGCGGCCGGCGTGCGGGCGCTCTTGGTGAAGCGGGGCCCCGGCCGGCTCAGCGCCCAGATGCGGATGGGCCTCGCCTGGTGCCTCGGCGAGGGCTACGACGGCGTGATCGTCATGGACGGCAACGACAAGGACGATCCCGAGGCCCTGCCGCGGTTCGCCGCGATGCTCGACGCGGGCCACGACCACGTGCAGGGTTCCCGCTACGTGCCCGGCGGCAAGGCGGTGAACACGCCGCTGTCGCGGCACCTCGCCGTCACGCTCCTCCACGCGCCGCTGGTGAGCCTCGCGGCCCGCCGGCGCTACACCGACACCACCAACGGCTTTCGCGGCTACTCGCGGCGGCTGCTCGAGGATCCCCGCGTGAGTCCGTTTCGCGACGTGTTCACGGGCTACGAACTGCACTACTACCTCGCCATCCGCGCGGCCCGGCTCGGCTTCCGCGTGGCCGAGATTCCCGTGACGCGGGCGTATCCGGCCCACGGGGGCGTGCCCACGAAGATCAAGGGCTTGCGGGGCAACACCCTGATCCTCCAGACCCTCGCCCGCGCCTGCCTCGGGGCCTTCGACCCGCCGACCGCCCGCGCCGCCTGACACCATCGCTCATCCCCTGCCCATCCTTCATCCCCGAAAGGACTCGCCCATGAACGACGCCCTGATCGGCTGTTCCGGTCTCGTCGGTGGCACGCTCCTGGCCCGCCGCCGGTTCGCCGCCGCCTACCGCTCGACCACGATCGAGGGGATCGCGGGCCGCAGCTTCGACCGCATCTACTGCGCGGGGGCTCCGGCCGAGAAGTGGAAGGCCAACCGCGATCCCGACGCCGACCGGGCGAACCTCCGGCGGCTGATCGACGCCGTGTCGAAGGCGCAGGCGCGAAAGCTCGTGCTGATCTCCACGGTGGACGTGTTCGGCGATCCGCAGCGGGTGACCGAGCACGACCAGCCGACCGGCGCCACGCCTTATGGCGAGCATCGGCTGGAGCTCGAGCGGACCCTCGCGGAACGGTTCGACACGGTGGTCGTCCGCCTGCCGGGACTCTACGGCACGGGCCTCAAGAAGAACGTCGTCTACGATCTGCTGCACGGCAACCAGCCGGACAAGATCGACTCCCGCAGCTGCTTTCAGTTCTACAACCTCGCGCGGCTGGCGCACGACCTCGACGTGATCGAAGGTGCCTGCCTGCGGCTCGTGCATCTCGTCACGGAGCCGGTGACGGTGGCCCGCGTGGCCCGCGAGGCCTTCGGCATCGAGTTTGACAACGTGCTGCCCGGCACGCCCGCGCGTTACGACGTCCGCACGGAGCACGCCGCCGCGTTTGGCCGGGGCGGTCCCACCATCGCGACCGCCGAGGAGGTGCTCGCGGGGATGCGGGCCTTCATCACCGCCGAGCGGCAGGTGCGGCAATGCGCCTAGCGGCTTCCAACATCGCCTGGCCGGCCGAGGCCGACGCCGAGGCGGCGGCGCTGCTCGTCGCCCATGGCGCCACGGGCGTGGAGGTGGCGCCCGCGCGGGTCTGCGAGCGGCCCTGGGAGGCACCGCCAGCCCGCGTGGCCGAGTATCGCGGGTTCTGGGAGGACCGCGGGCTACCGATCGTGGCGCTGCAGGCGCTGCTCTTCGGCCAGGGCGATCTCGTGCTCTTCGCCGACGCGGCCACGCGGCGCCGGCTCTTCGACCGCCTGGCCGCGATCATCGAGCTCGCTGCGGGCCTCGGTGGCACGCGGCTGGTGTTCGGCTCGCCGAAGAACCGGCTCCGCGGCTGCCTGGGGTCGGCGCAGGCCGAGGCGATCGCGATTCCGTTCTTTCGCGCGCTCGGGCGGCGGGCCGCGGACCAGGGGGTCTGGCTGTGCCTGGAGCCGAATCCGCCGGCCTACGGCTGCGACTATCTCATCGACTCCCGGCAGGTGATCGAGTTCGTCGGCCGCGTGGATCAGGACGGCCTCGGCGTGCACCTCGACGCCGGGGCGATGGCGCTCGCGGCCGAGTCGCCCGCCGAGATCATGGCTCAGGCGGGGCCGCGGTGGCGGCACTTCCACGCCAGCGAGCCGGGCCTGGCCGCCGTCGGCACCGGGGGTGTGGACCATGCCGCGGTGGCCGAGGCGCTCGGGGCCGCGGCGTACGACGGCTACGTCTCGATCGAGATGACGCAGGGCCCGGTCGGCACCCCGTGGCGGGAGCGGCTCGAGGCGGCGCTCGTTGCCGTCAACGCCGCGTATCGCCCACGGGCGGCCGTCCGCGCCGCCTGAGCGTGGTCAGCCCGCGGCGTCGGCGGCCTGTGTGGCGCTGCCGGTGGACGTCCGGCGGTCGCCGGCCGGTGGCTTCATGCCGCCGCCCTGCCGCCAGGCGGAGAGATCGCGGCCTGTGATCTGTTCGAGCCTGGCGATGTCGCTGCCGTAGAGTTCGAGCAGCGGCCCGAGGAGCGAGGGCCGCAGCGGCGGGGGCGCGGTCGAGACCACGCCGTCGCCCAGTCCCGGCACGACCACTTCCCCGAGGGCCTCGGCCGGCAGCGCCCGAAACGCGCCCGCGTCGATGCCGAGATGGACGGCCAGCGTGTCGAGCACGGCCGCAGGCTGCGCGGCGATGTCGTCTTGGAAGAGGATCAGCAGCTGCTCCTGCGGAAACACCGAGTGCCAGCGGTCGAGGCAGCCGACGTAGTCGCCCCGGGCCCGCGACGCGGCGGACCGGAAGTGGTCGAGAAACCACTGGTCGCTCGCCTCGGGCACCAGCATCTGCGCGCGGGCCAGGCCCATCAGCGCCGCCGACCAGGCGCGGTCGAGTGGGCTGCGGAGGCTGATGAACAGGCGGATCGCGGGGCAGCGGCGCTGGATCGCGGTGATCTTCTCGACGGGCAGCGTGGCATAGGCGGGCGTGATCTCGCCGGTCTTGATCGGCCGGCCGGTGCGCGACTGCCGCGAGGGGGGCTCGAGCAGGGCGGCCCACTCGTCGGCGGTCGGGGTCGGCGCGGCGTCCCAGTAGTGCACTTCCTTGCCCCGCGGGAACGCCACCTGCGGATGCCGGGCGAGCTGGTGATAGAGCCAGGTCGTGCCCCCTTTCTGGACGCCGATTCCCAGGAAGTCGACGGTCGGGGCGGCGGACGAGTCGGCGTGCATGCCGGCATCGTACCGCTGGCGGTTCTGCGCCGACAATTCGCGGCCCGCTGGAATCAGGCTGCCGGCGGCGCGGACGAACCGGGTAGAATCGAGTCTGTGTCGCACGCCGATCGGCGGGTGGCGAACGCGGAGGGGAAGCGCCATGCATCGGATCATCGTCGGCGGCGTGTGCGGGCTCGTGCTGGGCGTGGCGTCGCTGGCCGTCGCCCAGAGGCTGCCGGCCGTTGCCGGTGCCCAAGACGCCCACACGCTCGTGGGCACATGGCGGGTCGTGAGCATCGAGGCCAACGGCACCGCGTCGCGGCCCGAGGATGCTCGCAAGCTCACCGTCGTCAACACGGGGGACGGCGGCTGGACGATCTTTTCCGAGGGCCGGATGCTCGCCAAGGGAACGAACGAACTCCTGCCCTGGAGCGTGCCCAAGGGGATCGACTTCGTCGTCACCGAGACGGCCGACGGCGCCGACACCAGGCGGCACCAGGGGATCTACGAGCTCGAGCAGGACACGCGGCGGATCTGCTTCGCGGGTCCGGATGCCGCCAGGCCCATGGCGTTTGCCGCGCCGCAGGGCAGCGGGCACGTGCTCGTGACGCTCGAGAGAGTGGCCGAGTGAACGGAAGTGGGGGCCGGTGTTGGAAGTCGGTGCAGGTTCTTAAAGTGGGTGCAGGTTCTTAAAGTGGGTGCAGGTTCTTAAAGTGGGTGCAGGTTTTCAACCTGCACAAATACCACCCCGGGCTTGGCCTCCCCACAGGTTGAAAACCTGTGGCCACTTTCGGGCTTGACGATTCCACAGGTTGAAAACCTGTGGCCACTTTCGGGCAGGGCTCCGCAGGTTACAAACCTGCGGCCACTCACAGCCCTGTGGCCACTAGCGCACGGTCGTGGGCTGCGCGGCCATGAAGCCGGCCGGCTGACCGCCGCGGTGCTCCGCCGGATAGAAGGCGGCCCAGACGGGATTGTGATCGGAGACCTCGAGCGCCTTCTCCAGCGGCAGGCCGAAGGTGTTCTGCAGGTCGAGCACGCCCCAGGCGCCGAGATACTCGCTCGTCTGCGGCTGGGTGAAGATCAGGTTGTCGTAGGTCTTCGACCGCCGCGTGTTGGTCGTCGTGCCCGACACCGCCCAGCCGATCCCCGGGATCCGCTTGAAGGCGGAGAACTCGGGTGGGCCGGCGTTGAGGTCGCCGAGCACGATCACGTCGTCTTCGTCGGGCCGCAGCGCCTGCATATGCTGGAACACGGTGGCGAGCGCCTGGAGCTCGGAGGGCACCTCGTCGGGATCGGTGTGGATGTTGACCAGCCAGAAGGTGAATGCCATCTCGGCGGGCTGGACGCGCGTCCGGAAGCGGACGTGCATCGGCGGGCGGTGGAGCGCGCCCGAGGGATTGGGCACCACGCCGAGCGACGAGGCGTCTACCTCGATCCGCCGGGTGTCGTAGACGAACGTGTATTGCTCCTTGCTCACCGTGCGGCCCTCCCGCGGGCCGATCACGTAGTGATACTGGCTGCCGTCGGCGTTCACCGCCCTGACGAACGACGGGATGATCTCGTCGGATTTCGCCCGCACCTCCTGGATGGCGACGATGTCGAACTTCCGGGCCACCCGGGCGAGCACCTCCACGACCTCGCGCTTCGCCATCTTCGACTCGCCGAAGACCTGGATGTTGAAGCTGCAGACGAGCACCGCGTCCCAGGGCTTGGCGGCCGGCATGGCGGGCTGCTGGCCCCGGGCCGGTATGGCGCCGACGACCACCGCGGCGCCGACGACGACCGCGCGGACCGCCGCCGCGAACGGGCGCGGTCGTGCCGAGGGAAGGGGATGTGCGGATGCCACATCCTTCCTATCGGCGTGGCGGGCTGGCCGTCATGCTCCAAGCCGCGTGGCCGCGGCAGGGCTTCTCACGCCCCCTCGATCGCCGCCAGGGCCTCGCCGGCGAGCCGCGCGAGCCGCGGGTCGGCCGCCTGGGCGGCGGTGCGGAGCGGTTCGCGGGCGACGGCGGCGGCGGGGCCGAGTTTGCCGAGGGCCCAGGCGGCGCGCTGGGCCACCGCCGCATCGTCCGAGGCGAGGCAGCCGGCCAGCACGCCCGCCGTGCTTCCCGCAGCCTGCCCGGCCCGCCCCAGGAGCGTGACCGCCCAATAGGCCGCGAGCGGCACGCCTTCCTGCGCGAGGGTTGCCAGGGTGGCGATCGCCTCCGGTGGCGGCGGGCCCGACTCCTCGAGCGCCGCCACGGACCACTCGCGGACCCGTTCGTCGGCATCGCCGCAGGCCCGCACGAGCGGGATCGCCGCGGCGGCGGCCTCCGTGCCTGCCTGGGCGAGCTTTTCGGCCGCCTCGGCCCGCTCGTCGGCGTCCGCCGAGGCGAGTTTGGCCGCGAGGCCCGCCGTGTCGTCGGTGTTGTTTGGGGCCATGCCCTGTCTCCGGGGAGTGCGTCGGTTCCTACACTATCGGCATTCGCCGCCGCCGACACCTTCGTCGGCTGGCCCTCGCCATCCCGCCTTTCGATTCCAGGAGCGTGACATGAACGGTTCCCGTGCTGCCATGGCCCTCGCGGCTGTCCTCGTCCTCGTCGGCCCGGCTGGATCGCCGCGGGTGGGGTGGGCCGAGGACGCGCAGGCAAAGCTGCCCCTCGCCGCGCCAGGCAGCAAGTTTCACTTTGAGGTGATCGAGAGCCACGATGCGGAGTATCTCGGCGACACGCCGGGCCACATGGGCCGCGACGGCGGCCTCACCGTGCGGCCGAATGTGGCGCTCGGTGACGGGGTCTACCGCACCGAAGGGCCGACGAGCCGCCGCGTGGGCACGGTCACCCGCGCGGTCTGGGATCGGGTGAGCGGTGGCCTGACCGTCGAGTTCGACCCCGCGCCGCTCACCCGGATCGCCGTCGGCGACGAGGTGTGGGTCGATCTCAATCCCGCCCCGGTGGGGCCGTGATGCGGCGGAGCATCAGTCGGGCGTCACACCGGGGCGGCGCTTCGGGGCGGGGTTGCCGAAGCCGCCCGACGTCTCGTCGATGCCGAAGGTGAAGGTGCCCGTCAGCCGCGTGCCCGGGTCGAGGCCGCGGTCGCCGAGCGCAACGGTGCCGCTGAGGATCCGCATCGGTCCCGACCCGAAGAAGCCCGGTCCCTCCGTCAGCATGCCGCCGGCCGCGAAGTCGGCGGTCGACTCGCGAACGAGCCGCCGGTCGAGCATGAAGGTGAGCGTGAGCGGCTTGCCGTCGGCGCGGGTGCCGGAGATCGTCACGCCCAGCGGGGCGTCGGCGGGCCCTGCCGGCCTGCCCCAGGGCCCGGGCATCGGTAGCGGGTAGGCCGCCACGTCCGCCGGAGCGAAGGCCACCGGCTGCTCGTCGAGCGACAGGCCGAGGGCGATCTCGCCAGCCGCCGACTCGGCGTCGGCCGTCGCCCGCGGCACCGTGGCGAACGTGCCGCTCACGCGGCCGACGCGGGTGGTCGTCAGCGGCCGGCGAAAGGTGTCGGGCAGCTCCGGCGGCCAGGCTTCGAGGGCCGCCTCGAGTTCTCCGCGCCGGCGCCGGATGAAGGCGCGGACCGCGTCGAGCGGCTGCGCCATCGCCGCCTGCGGCGGGGCGCGATGCGGCCCGAGCAGCGACTCGAGCCGATCGACCTCGGCGAGCAGGTCGTCCTCCCGCCAGACCGTGTCGAGGAGTTCCTCGAGCCGATGACGATAGCGGTCGATGATGCCCGGGGCGAAGGCGAGCCGGTTGGCCAGTGCGGCCTGGGCGTAGATCGCCGGTGCGGGACCGCGGCCAAGCGCGGGCAGGAATGCCGGCACGGGCGTGAACGCCGAGTCGGCGCCCCAGGGGATGAAGGCGATCCGGCCGCTGCCCGCCGGCACGTGCACGAAGAAGTTGTTCTGGTTCGAGGAGTAGCCGTCCCACATGCCGATCAGGGCCTCGACCGCCTGGAACGACAGAAACGCGTCGATGTCTACGAGTGCCTCCACGCGTTCGACGGCGAGCGGCCCATCGGCTGCGAGCAGCCGGGCGAGTTCCTCGAGCCGCGGCCGCAGCCGGTCGTGCGTTTCGATCTCCAGCTTCCCGAGCGAGCCGGGCACGAGGTCGGCGACCGTGCCTTCGTAGAGCCCGCCGTCGTCGCTGCCGAACACCCGGGCAAGAAACGGCTTCTTGATCGATTCGACGTTCGAGTACACGCCGAGCGGCTCATCGTTGACCGTCACGGCCGCGAAGCCGACCCGCGGCGCGGGCACGCCGGCCTTGCGAAACAGCCGGTAGGCGAGGAACTGGGCCACGCACGAGGAATCTTGCTTGTTGTTGTTGAGCGTGAGGCGGCCGAGGCCGGCCACCGGATCCTGCGGCACGAAGCGGTTGAAATCGACGATCAGCGCTGGCCGCGCGGAATCGACCGAGCCGAAGAAGCCCTTCTTGCGCACGCCCACGTCGGCGACCGCGACGCCGTCGATGGTGGCCGCGGCGCGGTGCCAGGTGAACTTCGCCGGCGGTCCGGCACCGAACACGCCCGCGGGGCCCCGGGTCTCGCCGCGGAGCGCCTCCCAGTGGTCGGCGGGGAGCGTGATCACCACCGGTACCACGCGAGAGCCGTCGAGGAGCGCCTCGGCATCGAGGCCGGCGCCGCGGGCCTGGAGGGGCAGGCCGCCGATCACCATCGCTGCGAGCAGGAAGAGCCGATGGCTCATGGTCTGGACGGCTCCTCGGCCCGTCGCCACGACCGTGAACGACGCATGCAGTATGCTCGGCCCAGGCACCAGGAAATAGCCGTCGGTTCGGCCTGTCGAGGGTGGTCATGCTGCTGCGGTCGCTTGCGGGGTGCCTGCTGCTGGTCGGAAGCGCTGCCCTGGCCGCCGAGCCGGAGCGGTTCTCCCGCGATGTGCCCGAGGGCATCTACCGCGTCACGGTCGAGTTCGGCGGCGATGACGTCGAGAGCGTGACCACGTGCAAGGGTGAGGCCCGCCGGCTGTTCGTGCTCGGTGAGCGGGTGCCGAAGGGGCGCCGCGTGCACCGCACGTTCCTCGTCGATGTCCGCCGGCCGACGTTTTCTGGCGGGCGCGTGACGCTCAAGGAGCGGGAACTCGGCACGGCCACCTGGGACGACCGCCTCACGCTCGAGTTTCTCGGGGATGCGGCCCGCGTGCGGAGCGTGGCGGTCGAGCCGCTCCCGGACGACGCCCCCGTGACCCGGATCTTTCTGGCCGGCGACTCGACGGTGACCGACCAGCCGCGAGAGCCTTATGCCGGCTGGGGGCAGATGCTGCCGGCGTTCTTCGGGCCCCGCGCGGTCGTTGCGAACCACGCGGAGTCGGGGCTCGCGGTCGCGTCGTTTCGAGGTGGCAGGCGGCTCGACAAGATCCTCTCCCAGCTGCGCCCGGGCGACGTCGTGCTGATCCAGTTCGGCCACAACGATCAGAAGGCGAAGGGAGACACCGCCGGCGCCTTCGCGGGCTACACGACCGCACTTGGGGAGTTCGTGGGGGCGATCCGGGAGCGGGGCGGCAGGCCGGTGCTCGTGACCTCGGTAGCCCGGCGGCGATTCGACGACGCGGGGCGGGTGGTCGAGTCGCTCGGCGACTTCCCGGAGGCGGTGCGGCGGGTCGCCTCCGCGCGGCACGTGCCTCTCATCGATCTCAACGCGATGTCGAAACGGCTCTACCAGGCGCTCGGGGTCGAGGGGAGCAAGGCCGTATTTCTGCACGTGCCCGCGGGCGTCTATCCAGGGCAGCCCGAACCGATCCGCGACGACACCCACTTCAGCAACTATGGTGCCTACGAGATCGCCCGCTGCGTCGTCGAGGGGATCCGCGGGGGAGTGCCCGAGCTCGCACCCCTGCTCGCCGCCGACACCGTCCGGCCATTCGATCCCGCCGAGCCCGACCCGTTCGCCGCCGTGGCGATCCCCCCGAGTCCCTTCGAGGTCCTGGCCGTTCCCGACGGCAGGTGATCCATGATGCGTCATCCGCTGTTCGCCGCCCTCGTGCTCGCTGCGCTGCCCGCCGGGGCCGCCCCGGAAGACGAGCGGCCGGTCGAGGATGCGGCCCGCTTCAAGCTGGCCCGCCCCGCGAATCCCGACCTCCCCACGCTGTTTCTCGTGGGCGACTCGACGGTGAAGTGCGGTACGCCGGGGCAGCGGGGCTGGGGCGAGGAGCTGGGGAAGTACTTCGATCCCCAGGCGGTGAACGTCGTGAATGTGGCGATCGGCGGGCGGAGCAGCCGGACGTTCATCACCGAGGGTCGCTGGGCCGCGACGCTCTCGATGCTGAAGCCGGGCGACTTCGTGATCATCCAGTTCGGTCACAACGACGGCGGTCCGCTCAACGACGACTCGCGGGCCCGCGGCTCGATCCGCGGCGTCGGCGGCGAGACGGAGGAGATCGACAACCTGCTGACGAAGCAGCACGAGACGGTGCGGACCTACGGCGCGTACCTGCGGCAGTATCTCGCCGACGCGCGGGCCAAGGGGGCGACTCCCTATCTCTGCACGCAGGTGCCGAGGAAGATGTGGGAGGCTGGCGAAGCGCGGATCGGCCGGCCGAGCGACGGCACGGTGGTCTGGGCGCGGCAGGTGGCCGAGGCCGAGGAGGCCACGCTGCTCGATCTCCACGAGGCTGTGGCGGCGTCGTACGACGCGCTCGGCCACGAAGCCGTGGAGCCGTTCTTCGCCGATGAGCGAACCCACACGACCGCCGCCGGCGCCGATCACACGGCGCGGATCGTGGTCGGCCTGCTCGCGGAGTTGCCCTATTCGACGTGGCGGGAGTGGCTCTCGCCTGCCGGTGCCGAGATCATCTCGGCAGACTTCCACCAGCGGTCGAGCGAGCGCAGGTGAAAGAGGTGGGCCGGCCCCGTGGCCCCGGCGAATCCCTGAACCTCGAAACCGCCGCGACGCGCGTGCGAGACCTGGGGAAACTCCTCGCCGGGGGGCGGCTCGAGCGGCGTTCGTTCGAGACCCAGGCGACCGAGCAGGTAGTCGGCGGTTTCCGTCGTGCTGGCGTAGGGTGTCGGCTGGGAGGAGTGCGAGATCACGAACACCTTCCTGCCGGCTGCCGCCTGTTCGGCGAACGCGAGGAATCCCGCCATGTCGCGGGCATCGACGCGGCGGGTGTCTGCCGAGGCGCCGGGAGCCGGCTCTTCGATGCCGGCGTAGATCGAGTCGGCCGCCACGATCGCGTCGACGCGGGCGAACCCGTTTTCGGTCTTGAGGATCTCGCGGACGGCTCCGTAGCCGGCGCTGAAGCACGAGAGCGTGACGCGACGCCAGCGCGGCGGAGCTGCGGGCGCGTCGTCGCTCTGGCCGCGCCAGGGCTCCGCGAGCAGCCGGTCGAAGAGCCCCGGGTCTTCCCGGAAGGGAGCCGAGTAGGCCGCCGAGAGTCCCGGCTGGTTGACGACCACCACGGTGGTGGCCACGCCCGCCCGCTCGAGCGCCTGCCGGATCGTGTCGGCCGCACCGTGGAAGTGGATCAGCAGATCACCCCCTTCGGCGGCCGGCGTCGCGCCTGAGGCCGCCGCCGGCCGCAGCACGACCACCGACCCCTTCCCCAACGGCCGCGGTGACGAGGATGTGACGAGGGGTTCCCCGTGGGCCGTCGCCAGTCCGGCGAGGATCGCGATCGCCGCCGCGACGTGAACACCGCACCTCGAACCGCAGGGCAGTTTCATGGCAAGCGCTCAGGCCACGGGCGGCAGGGTTGCGATCACGCCGTCGCCGCCCACCACCTGCTCGTGGGTGAGCGTCGAGCGGCTGCGGATCGTGGCGAAGGCTTCGTCGAGCACCCACGACGAGTAGGCCGCGGTGACGAGGCTCTCGGGGGAATCCACGGCATCGTTGCTGATGTCCCAGAACATCATGCCGCCCAGCCCCAGATCCTCGGCCCACTGCGACTTCTGTGCGATCGAGGTGGGCGTTTCGAACGAGCTGAAGAGCCGCTGCGTGGCATTGTAGACGTAGGCCGCCTGCGCCGTGTCGTCCCAGTAGAGCTTCCAGCCGCTCGTGGGATCCTGCACCTGACGGAGGAGGTCCTTGTAGTCGTAGACGCCGGCCTCGAACGTGCCGGGCGCCTTGCCCGAGGTGGTTTCCGAGTAGCCTCCGTCGCCGCCGTCGGCCACGCCGCTCCAGCCGCGGGTGTAGAGCGGCGCGCCGAGGACGATCTGGCGGGGATTCACGCCGGCCGCCAGGTAGGCGTGCACCGCCGTCTTCACGTCGTAGCCGGCCGAGTCGCCGGTGAACGCAGCCTGATGGCCCGTGGTGTTCTCCCAGGTGCCGTGGAAGTCGTAGGCCATGAGATTGAAGTGGTCCACGAAGGGCTTCAGGCCCGCGAGGTTGAAGGTGGCGATCTTGTCGATCCCGGCGGGGGAGGCGACCGAGATCTCGTACCGCCGGCCGAGCTGCTGGCCGAGGGCGTCGAACTTCGCGCGGACGAGCTGCAGGAGTGCCGCGTAGTTGGCCCCGTCGCTGGGGCTCACCGAGTTGCCGCCGAGTCCGCCCCCGCCCGGATACTCCCAGTCGAAGTCGATGCCATCGAACATCCGGTAGGTGTCGAGGAAGCGGGCGAGCGAGGTGGCGAAGGCCTCGCGGCCCGCCGGCGTGGAGCAGACGCTCGAGAAGTTGGTGGAGAGCGTCCAGCCGCCCACGGCGATGTTCACCTTGAGGTGCGGATACTTTGCCTTGAGCTGGGCGAGCTGGTTGAAGTTGCCCCACACGGTCTGCGTGGCGCGAGGATCGCCGGGCGGGTAGTACCAGAGATCGGCCTCTCCCGAGACCGTCTCGTTCGCGGCGAACCGCTTCTCGACGGCCGCGAAGCTGTCGTAGATCGCCACTTCGCCGTTGCTCTTGAGGTCGAGGAAGGAATAGATGAGGCGGTTGATCTTGTCGGCCGGCACGTCGGCCACCTGGAAGTTGCGGCCGTAGATGCCCCACTCGGGGAAGTAGGCCGTGAGCACCTTGTCGGTGGTCGCGATCGTCTGGGGATTTCCGGGATCCGTGCCGCCGTACGTGCCGTTGTCGAACAGCCCCGTGGCGAGGAAGTCGGCCACGTCGAGCACGTCCACGAGGCCATCGCCGCCGAAGTCTCCCTCGCTCCAGCCCGCCGCGCTGCCGGCGTCGAACCTGCCGCCCGCCAGGAAGTTGGCGACGTCGAGGATGTCTACGTTCCAATCCACGTTGGTGTCGCCCGGCTGCGCGGCTGGATTGGGTTTGGGCGACGGCGTGGGGGTGGGTGTCGGCGTGGGCGTGGGCGTGCTCGGGGTGAGTGCGTTGCGGGTGCCGTAGTCGGCGAATGCCAGGCTGAAGCTGCCCGCCGGCGCGTCGAGCCCCGAGGCCGAGGACGTCGCCTGCCCGAGCGTGCCGGGATTGTCGCGGGCCACCGACCACATCGCGATCATGCCCAGCCCCTTCTGCCGGGCAAAATCCTCGAGCATCTGGGCATCGGCGACGGTGAACACCTCGGACCGCACGTCGTTGACGCCGATCATCGGGGTCACGCCGAGCTGATTCCAGCCGAACCCCTGGTTGAACTCCGCGAACACGGTCGCGAGCTGCGCGTGCGTGCTCGTGGCAGCGAGCACCGCATACGCGCCCATCGACTTCGCACTGGCACCGGTGGTCGGTGCGGCCGACTCGCCGTAGTCCATCGCCATCACGTTCACGCCGTCGAGCACCACGCCGGCCCGGAGGGCGGCCCGCACCACGTTCAGGCCGTCGGCCGTGAGGCCATCGGGCAGGACGGGCAGCGTGTACCAGACCTCCAGGCCGGGACGGGACTGCTGGAGCAGCTTGAGCGCGTTGCTGCCGAGAGTGATTGCAGCCGGATCGGCCACCGCCGCACCTTCGATGTCGAAGTCGAGGCGGTTGAGCGTGTAGGTATCCACGATGCCGGCATAGGCCTGGGCCAGATCCGCCGCGGTCCGCCCATGCGCCGCATACCACTGGGCGAGGCTCGTCCCGGCCGCCCCGCCGAGCGAGATCATCACGTCTCCCCCCGCCGCCTGAAACGAGCGGATCGATTGGTTGATCGCGACGGCCTGCTCGTTGGTGGAGGTGGGGGCGAGCGCGGAGAGCCCCGCCCAGGCCGGTGTGCCATCGGGAGCGGCCTGGATGAAGCCGAGCGTCACCAGCGACACGCCCCGGGTGCCGGCGATGTCGAGGAGGTTTGGCACGGGCCACATGCCCATGTCGACGTACGGGGCGAAGTAGGCCTCGCCCCACTTCTGGTCACCGGCGTTGCCCGAGTTGATCCCGCCGGGCGGAAGGGTGGGCGTGGGCGTTGGCGTCGGATTAGGGGTTGGCGTCGGGACTGGCGTTGGCGTCGGCGTGGAAGCGTTGGCGAGCACGCCGGTGATGTAGGCAGTGGCCGAAGCATCCTTGCAGGTGAAGTTCGCGATCGTCAGGCTCGCCAGCGGCACGCCTTCGAGGCGGTAGGACTGTTGCATCGCCGGGATCCGCAGCACGGCGCTCCCCGCCTCGTCGGCGAGCCGCAGTTCGCTGCCGGTGAACCAGTCGAGGGCGAGGACGTCGGAGGCGGGATGGAAGTCGGGGATCGTGAGGTTCTGGTTCCACGACCACGTGATCGTGAAGGTCCGTGGGGCGATGGCGGTCGCCATCGCCAGGGGGGGCTCCGGGGCATCAGCGAGCACGAGGGCGTCACTCGTGCCGGAGGTGCTCACCGAGAACATGGCCCGGGCTTCGAGCGGTTCCGGGGCGAACTGCCCGGACTCGCGACGGATGAGTCGCGACACGAGCCGCCGCTGGCCGAGGCGCTGCTGACAGGTCGCCGCCGGCAAGGCCAGCATGCCGAAAAATCGGTGCACGTTCATGACGCACCTCCGTGACCCCTGTGATGATCGTAAGACGGGTTGGGCCGGGCCGCCACGACCGGGTGAACCAGCCGCCGGCGACGTCCGCCTATCCGTACGCGGCTGGCGGCCGAGGGGTCGCGGAACCAGGTTTCCAGGCTGGATTTCCCCGCGCCGCCGCCAAAAGTTATTTTTTCTATGGATCGAAGCAACTTATCTATTGATGCCAGGGCGAGCCGATCGCCAATGATGGAGAGCGGCGAGGCCTGTGCATGCCTCCATTCGACGATCGCAGCAGGAGCCGTCTCATGGGTGGCACGAACTCGATGACGAACACCAAGCGCCGGCTGTTTACCTGAGCCACTCCCGAGGAAGGACCCGCACCATGGGCTACACCCTGCAGAACCTCGACGCCCTGGAGGCCGAGGCGATCCACACGATCCGGGAAGTGGCCGCCGCGTTCGAGAATCCCGTGCTGCTCTACTCGATCGGCAAGGATTCGATGTGCATGCTGCACGTGGCCCGCAAGGCATTTGCGCCCGGGCCGGTGCCCTTTCCGCTGCTCCACATCGACACGACCTGGAACTTCCGGGCGATGATCGAGTTTCGCGATCGTTACTGTGCCGAGCATGGCCTCAAGTTGATCGTGCACGTGAACGAGCGGGCGCTCGCCGCGGGGATGAACCCCTTCGACCATCCGAGCAGCGTCTACACGCCGACGATGAACACCCATGCCCTGATCGACGCCCTCGACACGTACCGCTTCGACGCCGCCCTGGGGGGCGGCCGCCGCGACGAGGAGAAGTCGCGGGCCAAGGAGCGGGTGTTTTCCTTCCGCGACGACCATCACCAGTGGAATCCCAAGAACCAGCGGCCGGAGCTCTGGGACCTCTACAACACGCGGATCAACCGCGGCGAGAACATCCGCGTGTTCCCGCTCTCGAACTGGACGGAGCTCGACATCTGGCAGTACATCCACCGTGAGCGGATTCCGCTGGTGCCGCTCTACTTCGCCGCCGAGCGGCCGGTGGTGGACCGGGAGGGGCAGTGGATCATGGTCGACGACGACCGCTTCCGGCTGCGGCCTGGCGAGGAGCCCGTGATCAAGCGGGTCCGCTTCCGGACGATGGGCGACTATCCGCTGACCGCCGCGCACGAGTCGGCGGCGGTGACGGTGCCGGAGGTGATCGAGGAAATGCTGCTCACCCGCACGAGCGAGCGGCAGGGCCGGCTGATCGACAAGGACGAGGCCGGCTCGATGGAGAAGAAGAAGCGGGAAGGCTACTTCTGATTCGCCGTCAGACCAGCCGCTGAGCGTCGTAGACTGCAGGCATGCCACCCCGCTACGCCCCAGCGAGCCCGCTGCCCCCCTACGCCTACGTTCCCGGCCACGACCTGCCGCATCCGGTGACCGACCCCCGCGGCCACTCGTATGCCGCCCGGGCCCGCGCCGCCGCGCCCGCCTCCCCCCCGCAGTGGCTCCACGCTCTCGATCTCTTCAATGCGGGCTACGCCTGGGAGGCGCATGAGGTCTGGGAGGGCTTTTGGCATGCGCTCGGCCGGACCACTCGGGAAGCCCGATTCGTTCAGGGGCTCATTCACCTCGCTGCCGCCGCCGTGAAGATCCGCGAGGGCAAGCCCGCAGGCGTCAGCCGGCACACGCGGCGAGCCCGGGAACTGCTGGCCAGCTTTCGGGCGGCGACTGATGGCGGCGCATGGCCGGGACTTTCCGGCGGCCATGACGAAGCCCCGGGTCATCCCCCGGCCGCGCTTGGGCTGGCTCCCGACAGCCTGGCCGCCGTGGTGGCCGAGCTGGAGGCGTACACGCCCGAATGCTGGCACACGTCCCGGGCGGCCGTCGTGCGGGTCGTGGCCAGTGAGTTGCGGCTGGCGGTCCCTGTGGGCGACACGATCGACACGCCACTGGAGTGAGCCTCGGACGGTGTCCATCGGCGGATGAACGCTCGCCCGCCGGCATCACGGTCAGGTGTTGCCCACGTGGCCGCTCCGACTCGTGATCACTCGGACCGCGAATCCTCGCCAGGGTCACATCAGGAGACCGGCGCGGAGAGCCGCGCCAGCGTGGGCGAGAACAGTTTCGCCAAGGTACTCGTGTTCGGCAGCAGTTCGACAGACACGAGCCCTGCAATTCGCAGCCTGAGCGGCACGTTGAACCGCTTGAGCGTCTGGAGCACTGGCAACAGCGTCCCGACCGTCCGCCTTGCCACCCAAGCGGTTTGAAACGCCGGAGCGCTCAGAACGATCCCGAGTTCGCCTGCCTCGATAACGACCGGGCGACCGTCAAGCGTTCCCGTGAGTCGCCCGGCCAGAATCAGTTTGGGGACGTACCCGTGTCTCTCGTACGGATTTTCATGGTTCCGTGCACCACCCACTCGGCGTGCTCGGCTGAAGGGCCTGTGCCGCTGGGAATCTTGATGTGCATGTTGTCGAACTCGTACGTGATCTCAGCCCCGCGACCCGTCAGGTTGTCGTAGAGGCCGATCAAGAGGTCCGGCCAATTGTTCGCCCGGTTGTCTGGCACAGTGCAGTCTCCTCGATGGGTTTGTTGACTGGCTGGAGTATAGCCCCCAGCCTTGCTGCTGGCTGTGACTCCTACCCGTTCTCACGTGCGCCTAGCCCGGCTGAAACGCGTTTCCGTGGAGCAGGGTATGGCCCAAAGGCCCGTTCGGCACGGCGATGCGGAACAGATCTCGCAACAGAACTCGGACTCACTTCGCATCTCGACCGACCGGTCGACGAGTCGCGTCCAAGTCCGACTGCCTCAGGGCTTCAGCGAAGCCGGGAATGTCGTGCATGTTCGTGATTTCCTTCCGCGGCAGGTTGTCGGGCCCCCACAAGACGACCCACTGACGGGTCGGCGAGAGCGGCGGCGAGTAGATCACCAAGGCATCTTCGGGAAATCGGAAATCGAGCGCGCCGGAGGACAACTCCTCGTTGACCTTGAGTTCGGTCACCGAGGTCTCACATGCCATTTCCCTCCGATCAGACGAGCCTGAAACAGCCCGAAACTTCATCGATGTGGGCACGAAAACACCGCCCCCCGCATCATGGAAGGTGGTCACGGTGCGCGTGATGTCGATCGGGTAGGTCTCCTCGACTCCGTTGATCTCCTGCTTGATGTCCCGATGATGTTCGATCACCCTTCGTACGAAGAAATTCACCGCCGGATCGACGTAGATGTCGAAGCCAAACCCCGGCATGACGGTCCCGCCAGACTTGGGGTCGAGGACGCGGATATGCCACGTTGGGTGGCCGTCGATGTCTGCCTTGCCGACCAGTTCCGCCACGCCCGATTCGCGAACCAGATCACCCAGAGACCAGCTATCGCCGACGACATCGAAGTCAAACCGCCACAAGAGGTGTTTCTCTGAATTCGCGACGAACGGCGAGCCCCGGTCGCGCGGGCTGATCTGGGCACGCAACGAACCCTGATTGAGCGGGGTGATCTTCTGTGGGGCATCCGGATCCCAGTTCAACAGCATTCGGACCTCGCGATCGTCGGCGAGAAAGTCATAGATCCCATCCGGTAAGCCGTCGCTGCGGACGGCTGGTTCCGTGCGGTAGCGCACACGCTGTGTCGAGCCATCCTTGGCCCAATGCCATGTCCACGAATCGGGCTCTGACAACGGTTTTCCTGAGGCAAAGGAGCGGGTGTCATGGCGCATCGTGAGTTCGATCTTGTGAATCGAACCGAGCGCCGCCTCATGAGCGCTGACGACATCGGCGAGCGTCGGATCGCCGTCGCCCGAAGCCTGCATCGCACTCAAGGCGAGGAATGAAAAGACGATCGCGGTCTTCATCGGACCCCCACATGCCACGACGCCGGCCACGTCTGTTCCCAGTGGATCACCACGAAGCCGACCAGCAGGCTTTGAATCGCCGGGGATCCAGCCCAAACAGAGGCATCCGGCTTCCGGGTGACATGATACTCGGTAGCATCTCAGAACGGCAGAAACTCGACCCGATTGCGAATGTCGTCGGGATTCATGAGTGAGGCGATCAGGACGAGATCATGGATTGCCGCGCCGATGGTGATCCGCAACTGGTGGGCGTACACCATGCCGGGGAACTCCCGTCTGGCCTGCTGCCAGTCCGCAGCCAGCACCAGGAAATCCCGATCTTGTGTGAATACGACGCGGCCGAGGTCCGTCGCTCGTTGCAGGAGGAACTCGTCGTCACGATCGGCCGTACCGTCCGCGTCCGTGGTCAGCACGTCGATGCCCTGCTGCCGTACGCCGACCGCAATCGCTCGTGGCACGTGGTGATCGAAGTACAGCCGGAGGCTCACTGCCGACCCGCACGCTTCAGTTTCTCGCGGAGCACCGAGGGCTGCTGTGCGCCGGCGATGCGATCCACTTCCGCCAGTTGCTGGGCGATCACGGCGTCGAGGGCCTCGCGATGATCGTGGTAATACGCCAATGCCGCGTGAATCTGCCCCATCGCGAGGTGCGGATGCTGTCGCTGGATCTCCTCGGCGTCCCAATGATGGGCGAGGCTGTCGAGCGCGATCTCGACGACTTTGGTGCGAGTACCTTCGAGATACGGCACCCCGTCCGAACTCAACTCAATGTGGGGGTATGAAACGGTGGCCATGTTCGTGGTCCTCAGGAATCCCAATGCCTACGGCCTGGTCGTCACCCGTGATTGTAACGACTGAGGTGTGGGACCCCACGACTCGGCAACACTTCGCGCAACAACAACCTTTCAAGCCAGCAAAAACAACTAGGCCCGGTGTGATTCGAACACACGACCAAGGGATTATGAGT
>JBBAVS010000038.1:18200-30352 GCA_040397585.1 Pirellulales bacterium | reverse complement strand
CAGCGGACGTGGGTGCAGGTTTTCAACCTGCACAGGCAGTGAGACTGGGCGTTGGGTTCCGCAGGTTAAAAACCTGCGGCCACTTTCCGGAGCTGCGGCCACTTCCAGAACCTGCGCCACTCACCGCGCCGGCTACATCTTCAGGGCCGCCTGCAGGCTGCGGACCTCCTGCAGGGCTTCCTTCTGCTGCTCCGGGTCGCCGATCTTGGCTGCCGCCTTCTCCGCCTCGCCGGCCAGTGCGGTCGCGCCGGCCACGTCGCCGGCCGCCTTCGTCGCCCGGGCCACGGCCAGCAGGGCGAAGGTCTTGTTGGCCGAACCGTCGATCGCCCGCGCCGCCTTCGCCGCGTCGGCGAGCAGGGCCGTGGCCCGCTCCTTGGCCCCGCTCCGCGCCCGCACGTTGGCGGCGGCGGCGAGCGCCTCGGCCTTGGGCCGCAGCTCCTGCAGGCCGGCGGCGAGCGACTCGAGCTTCTCCGTCACGGCGTCCGCGTCACCGGCGAGGTTGGCGTTGGCATAGCCCAGGGCGACTGCGGCGAGCGCCTGCGGCCGGAAGCGATCGCTGACCCGCTCCCCGATGGCGAGATCGGCGGCCTCCCCGAGCACCTTCTTCGCCCTCGCCGGATCGCCGAGGCCGGCCTCCCGCGAGCCAACCACCTCGCCGATCCTGGCGAGCAGGCCCACGCGGCCGACCGGGTCGTCGAGCCGCTCGGCCATGGCGGCCGCGGCATCGATCGCCTCGCGGGCCGAGTTCTTCTCGGCGATGGTGCCGTAGGCCGCGGCGATGTCCACCAGCCGCGGCGCGAAGATCGCGGCGTCGGCGTCGGGGAGAACAGTGCCCCGGGCCTCGGTGAGCGTCTTGATCGCGCCCGCCTTGTCGCCCGATTTGCCCTGCAGCCGGGCCACCTTGGCCAGCTCCCGCGCGGGGCCGCCCGGCGACTTGTCGGCCCGCGCCTTCTGGAGCCGCTCGGCGATCGTCAGCGGTGCCTTCTTTTTCTTCGTGCCGCCGCAGCCGGCGAGCGGGGCGACGAGCACGGCCCCGCAGAGCAGGGCCACGAGGCACGAGGCGAGGGGGGCGAGTCGCGACATGGCGAGACGGTCTCCGGGCGAAGTGCTTCGGAACGCGGGCGGGCGGCTCAGAACTTCAGCCGCGACCGCTGCAGGCGGGCATGCAACTCGGCCATCAGGTCGTCTTCGGCGGTGTCGTCCTCGGCCTCGTAGGTGACCGAGAACCGCAGGTAGGCGCCGCAGTCGTCCCAGGGGACGGTCGAGATCGAGAGGTCATGGATGAGGAACTGGCTGGCCTCCTGCGCCGTGGCGAACACGCGGTCCCCGGCGCCCTTCGGGCTGCGGGTGTAGAGGAAGTAGGTGCCGCCCGGCATCTCGCACTCGAAGCCCGACGCCCGGAGCACCCCGACGAGCTTCTCCAGGCGGCGGCGATACTTCTCCCGCACCTGCCGCGGGATCTCCGGATCGGCGAGGGCCGCGGCCGCCGCCTTCTGGATCGCCATGAACTGCCCGGAGTCGCTGTTGTCCTTGATGTCGGCGAAGGCTCTCACGATCCGCTCGTGCCCGCACACCCAGCCCATCCGCCAGCCGATCATGTGGAAGCCCTTCGACATCGAGTGCACCTCCACGCCGACGTCCTTGGCTCCGTCCACCGAGAGGAACGAGAGCGGCTGGTCGTCGTAGGAGAGCATGATGTGGGCCGCGTCCTGCACGACCACCACACGGTGCTTGTGGGCGAAGTCGACCACCCGCTTGTAGAACTCCCGCGTGGCGGTCTTGCCCGTGGGGCTGTTGGGGTAGCAGAGGACGAGCATCTTCGTCTTGGCGAGCACGTCCGCCGGGATGCCGTCGAGGTCGGGGAAGAAGTCGTTGTCGGGCACGAGCGGCAGGCGGTGGACCACGCCGCCGTACCAGCGGGTGGCGGTGCCCGCCACGGGATAGCCCGGCACGGTCATCAGCGTCACGTCGCCGGGATCGATGAACGCGGCCGGGAGCATCGCGTAGGCCGTCTTCGAGCCGATGCAGTGGTTGACCTCCGTGACGGGATCGAGGACGACGCCGAACTCCCGCTGCATGAAGGCGGCGGCGGCCTCCTTGAAGGCGGCGATGCCGTTGTCGGCGTAGCCGCGGTTCTCCGGGCGATCGACTTCCTTCTTCATGACCGCCCGCACGTTCGCCGGCGCCATCTCGTCGTTCTCCCCGATGCCGAAGTCGAGCATCCGCCGCTCCGGATGGTCGGCGAGGGCCTTCCGCTTGGCCCGCTTGATGAGCTCGAACTTGTAGATCTCCGTGCCCTTGCCGAACTTCGCCCCGCCGATCCGCTGGGCGAATCGGTCCTGAAACCAGGGGTCGGCGGCGTCGGCGGGCAGGGTCGCGGTGGACATCGGGGCTGAATCTCGAGGGGAGGGGACGAAAACGCGCCCATTCGGCAGGCTGCGGGCAGAATAGCGAGTGTGGCCGGGGTTTCCAACGCCCGGCGACGCTCTGGCGAGCCCGCGTACCGGGGCGTATTCTTGATCGTTGGGGCTCGGCATCACGAGAAGCGGCATGCGCAGCAACGCCCGGGGCAGAACAGGTGGCGACCGGTCTGCGGTCGGTCGGCCGCGCGGCCGGCACGGCCTGAGGCTGGAGCGGCTCGAGCAGCGGTTCGCGCTCTGCGCCAGCCACGCCGTCGACTTCGTCGAGCCTCTGTCACTGACGGGCGGCCCTGCGATGCCGTTGGCCACCGTGCCCACGGCGAATCTGGCAGACTCGTTCGCGGTCAACCTTGCCGCGTCCACCGGCACCCTCGCCACGCTCGGTGGCGAGTTCGTGGCCACGGCGACGGCCGCCAACGGGCTGCCCGACCTGCGGAGTCTGCCCGGCGCCCCGACCGCGATCTACCTCGACTTCGACGGCGAGGGTGCCAATGCCCCCTACGACGTGGACGGCGACCCCACCACGTTCAATGCCACCGAGCAGGCGACGATCACCGAGGCGTGGCGGCAGGTCTCGGTCTACTTCTCGATGTTCAACGTGGACGTGACCACCGTGAAGCCGACGGTGCCCTTCGCCTGGCACGTCTCGAGCCCTTCCATCTCGGGCGGCTACAGCTACGTCGGCGTGTTTCCGAACACCTCGCCGCAGTCCTTCAACCAGGCCGGTGACGCCCGGACGCGGGTCTCGGGCATCGTGCACGAGGTGGGTCACAACTTCGGCCTCCAGCACCAGTCGAACTACGACCTCCTCGGCAACAAGACGGCGGAGTATTCGTCGGGCTACGACCTGCTCCATGGTCCGCTGATGGGCGTTGACTACGCCCAGAATGTCCACAAGTGGTTCATCGGCCATCCCGCCAACTCGGCGAGCAGCCTGCAGGACGACATCGCGGTGATCGCGGGCAAGATCAAGGCCCGCGAGCCGGCCGGAGGCGACGGCTTCCGCGCCGACGACCACGGCGGGACGATCGCCACCGCCCGGCCGCTCACCGCCACCGCCGGCAGCCGCTCCGCCAGCGGGATCATCGAGCGGATGGCCGACGTCGATGCCTTCTCGTTCACGACCACGGTGAGCGGGGCGGTGATCTCGGTGGTGCCCACCAAGCCCTCCGGCCTCGACGCCAAACTCGAGGTCTACGACGGCTCGGGGGTGCTCGTGGCGTCGAGCGACGGCGCCGCCAACGACCAGCAGATCGTGCTCCCGCCGGGCTCGGGCACCTGGTACGTGATGGTGTCGAGCCACGGCGACTACGGCGACGTCGGCACGTACGACCTGACCGTGAACGACCTGCCGCCGGGCTGGGGATCGGCCGACGTGGGCAGCGTGGGGAGCCCGGGTTCGGCCGGCTGCGACGCGGCCACCGGCACGTTCACGGTGTCGGGGTCGGGGGCCGACGTCAACGGTACGGCCGACTCCTTCCGCTTCGCCCACCAAACGCTCACCGGCGACGGGTCGATCGTCGCCCGGGTGATTCAGAACCAGAACACCAACGCCTTGTCGAAGGTGGGGGTGGAGATCCGCGAGACGCTGGCCACGGGCTCGAAGCACATCGCGATGGTGACGACCGCCACCAGCGGTCCGCAGCTCATCTCCCGCGCGAGCACCGGCGGTAGTTCGACGACCGTCAACGGCACCGCTGCGGCGTTCACGCCCACTTGGGTGCGGCTCGTGCGGGCGGGCAACCTGATCACGGCCGCCCGCTCGGCCGACGGGGTGTCGTGGACGACGGTCGGCTCCGTGACGGTCTCGATGGCCTCCACGGTATACATCGGGCTCCTCACCTGCTCCCGCGACACGTCCAAGCTCAACGTCGCCAGGTTCACCGATGTTGCGCTCAGCGGCACGATCAACGCGGTCGCGCCGACCAACGCCCTGGCCGCCCCGACCGGCGTCGCCGTCACGCGGGGCACCGGCACGGCGCTGGCCGTCTCGTGGCAGGCGGTGACCGGGGCCACCGGCTACGTGGTCGAGCGCTCGGACGACGGGGTCGACTTCGCCGATGCTGGCACCACCGCCGCGGCCACGACCGCCTGGACCGACGCGAGCCTGGCCGGCTCGATGCGCTACTACTACCGCGTGCGGGCGACCGACGCGACGGGCCGGTCGGTCGCCTCGGGGATCGCGAGCGCCATCAATCGCCCGAGCGCGGTGACGAGCGCCTCCGTCACGTCGCTGAGCATTTCGCAGCTGGTGCTCAACTGGCGCGACAAGAGCGGCGACACCGGCTACCGCATCGAACGCTCGACCGACAACGTCACCTTCACGCAGATCGCCACGGTCGGCACCAACGTGCCGAGCTACGCCGCCACCGGGCTCGCCGTGGGCACCAACTACTGGTTCCGGATCACGCCCATGAGCCCCTATGGCGACTCGGTGCCGACCGTGGTCTCCGGGAGCACGAGGCTGCAGGCCGTCGGCACGATGTCGTTCACGGCCAAGACGTCGTCGGCCCTCTCCATCCAGTGGACGGCGGTGACCAGCGCCACCGGCTACCGGATCGAGCGGTCGACCGACGGCACCACGTTCTCGTCGCTGGGGTCGGTGGGCAGCGGCGTGCTCACCTACTCCGACACGACCGTCGTGCCCCTGGGCGAGTATTACTACCGCGTGATCGCCACGAATGCCGCGGCCGAGGGCACGAATCCGGCGCTGCCGATCCTCGCAGCGGCGCCGGCGGCCACGCCGCTGCCGGCCCCCTGGGTGTCGGCCGACATCGGCAACGTGCCCGGCACCGGCGCGGCGGGCGTTTCGTCGGGCACCTACACGATGGTCGCCAGCGGCTCCGACATCTGGGGCACCGCCGACGCGTTCCGCTACACCTATCAACCGCTGATCGGCGACGGCTCGATCGTCGCCCGCGTGGCGTCGATGGAGAGCACGGGCGGCTGGGCCAAGATCGGCGTCATGATCCGCGAGTCGGCCGCGGCCAACTCGCGGCATGCGATGATGGTGGTGTCGCCCTCGAACAGCGTGGCGATGCAGCATCGCTCCAGCACGGGCGGATCGAGCACGAGCGTCGCCGGCCCCGCCGGCCTGGCGGCCCCCTACTGGGTGCGGCTCGTGCGGGCCGGCAACGTCCTCACGGGATCGGTCTCTCCCAACGGCACCACGTGGACCCAGGTGGGCAGCGTCACGATCGCGATGGCGTCGAGCGTGCTCGTGGGCCTGTCGGCCAACAGCAACAGCAGCACCCTGCTCAACAAGTCCACGTTCACGAACGTCACGGTGAGCAACACCGCGCCGACGGTGGCCGCCGCGGCCGCCGCGGCGCCGGCGTCGGTGACGGGCACCACGACCACGCTCTCGGTCACGGGGGCCGACGATCACGGCGAGTCGAATCTGTCATACGCCTGGTCGGCGAGCGGCCCGGCGACGGTGGCGTTTTCGGCCAGCGGCACCAACGCCGCCAAGAGCAGCGTGGCGACGTTCACGAAGGCGGGCACATACACGCTCACGGCGACGATCACCGACACCAGCGGCCTGACGGCCACATCGGCGGTGAACGTGACCGTCGCGCCGACGCTCACGGGGGTGGTCGTGACGCCCGCCACGGCCACGCTCGCCGCCAATGGCACGCAGGCCTTCGCAGCCACCGCGAACGACCAGTTCGGGGCGGCGCTCGCGGTTCAGCCCTCCTTCACCTGGTCGGCGAGCGGCGGGGGCACGATCAGTTCCGCGGGCCTGTTCACGGCGCCGGCGGCCGCGGCCACCACCACGGTGACCGCGACCAGCGGGTCGGTCTCCGGGACCGCGACGGTGACGATCCAGGCGCCGACGGGCCCGACGGTGGCCACGGCCGCCGCTGCGTCGCCGGCGACGGTGACGACGAAAACGACCACGCTCTCGGTGCTCGGTGCCGCCGATGGCGGCGAGGCCGGGCTGACCTACAGCTGGGCGTCCAGCGGGCCCGCCGCGGTGTCGTTCTCAGCCACCGGCACGAATGCGGCGAAGAGCACCGTGGCCACCTTCGCGAGGGCCGGCAGCTACACCCTGACCGCCACGATCGCCGACGGCCGCGGAGGGTCGGTGACCTCCGCGGTGGCCGTGACGGTCAACCAGAGATTCTCCACGATCAGCATGACGCCCGGCACGGCCACGGTGTTCGCCGGCAGCACGCAGCAGTTCGCGGCGGTGGCGCTGGACCAGTTCGGCGTCGCCCTCGCCACGCAGCCGACGCTCACCTGGCTTGTCTCGGGCGGCGGTTCGGTCTCCACGTCGGGGCTGTTCACGGCGCCCGCCGCCGCTGCGACCTCGACGGTGGCGGCCTCGGCGCTCACGGTGACCGGGCGGGCAACGGTGACGACGACGGTGGATCAGGTGATCGGCGTCGCGGCCGGCCAGACCGTGACGGAAACCGGCGGTCGCTCCGGCGCAGGCGCGATGATCAAGCAGGGGAGCGGCAGGCTCGTCTGGAGCGGGGCGAACACGCACGCCGGTGGCACGATCGTGGAAGCAGGCGAACTGGTGATCCGCGACGTCGCCGCGCTCGGCAGCGGTCGGCTCGAGGTGCGGGCTGGGGCCCTGGTGACGTTCGACGTGGGCAGCGGCGAGATTTCGCTGCCGGCCCTCGTGGTCGACCCGCTCGGGCGGATCGACCTCGGCATGGGACGGCTGTCGGTGGGCGCGGCGGGCATCACCGAGGCGGCGGTCCGGCAGCTCTTGCTGGTGGGTCGCAGCGACGGCACCTGGGATGGCGCGGCGGGCTTCACCTCGCGGGCGGCGACGCCCACCAGCGGCCGCACGCTCGGCTATCTCGCCACCCCCGATGCCATCACGATCGCCTACGCCGCCTCCGGGGATGCCAACCTCGACGGCATCGTCGACGTGTCCGACATGGCCGGCTTCGTCTCCAACATCGACGCTCCTGGACTGGTGAATCCCGGCTGGAGCGACGGCGACTTCAACTATGACGGCTTGGTCGATCAACTCGACCTCTCCGAATTCCTGGGCACGGGCCTGTTCGATCAGGGTATCTACCTCTCCGCTGCCGCCGCGGCGTTCGCCGCATTCGGCACGGAATGAGCGTGTCGCCGTGACCGGCCGCGGCGAGCTGCCGACGAAAATCTGCCCGCGCTGTGGCCGGCCCTTCTGCTGGCGGAAAAAGTGGGCACGCGACTGGGAGCGGGTACGCTACTGCAGCGAACGCTGCCGGCGGGGTGGCGCTGCTTCCGGACCGCGGGAGACGACGAAGTGAACGGCGGCACCTACGTGATCGCGGGTGGATCGAGCGGCATCGGCCTGGAGCTGGTGAAGCAGTTCGCCGGGACGGCGGACCGGATCGACGTTTGGTCGCGGTCGCCGGGCGGGCTCGAACCGGCGGGCGTCGTCCGGCATCTGCCCTGCGACTTCTCCGATCCGGAGGGCTTCCTGCCGGAGCCGCCGGAGGAGGTGCACGCCGCGGCCTACTGCCCCGGCACGATCACGCTCAAGTCGCTGCGGGCGCTCACGGCCGCGGAGCTCCGCCGGGACCTCGAGATCAACGTCGTCGGTGCGCTGCGGTTCCTGCAGGCGGTGCAGCCGCGGCTGGCGGGCCGCGCCGGCGGCCCGGCGAGCGTGGTGCTGTTCAGCACGGTGGCCGTGGCCCAGGGGATGCCGATGCATGCCTCGGTGGCGGCGGCGAAGGGGGCGGTCGAGGGTCTCGTGCGGTCGCTGGCGGCAGAGTGGGCCCCGAAGGTGCGGGTCAACGCCATCGCGCCGTCGCTCACCGACACCCCGCTGGCGAGCCGGCTGTTGGCGTCGCCCGAGAAGCGCGAGGCGCTCGCGGCCCGGCATCCCCTCAAGCGGATCGGCAGCGCCGCTGAAGTGGCCGCGCTGGCGCGGTTTCTCCTCTCGGACGAGAGCGGCTGGATGACCGGGCAGGTGCTGGCCATCGACGGCGGGCTCTCGACCGTGCGGATATAACGAATCGGCCGCACGTCCGCGGCCCACCCGGAGGCAGCGACGCCATGGCGACGAAGACCACGACCCTGCCCTCGCCCTCGGAGCGGGCGACAGCCCTGAAGGAGCGGCGGCAGCTGAAGATGGCCCGCTCCGCGCATGCCTATGTGCGGGGCAACACGAAGAACTTTTACGAATGGCTCGAGGGGAGCACCGGCCAGGCGGTGCCCGCCGGCCCGCCGATCTGGATCTGCGGCGACTGCCATGCAGGCAACATCGGTCCGATCGCCAGTGCCAAGGGCACCGTGGCGATCCAGATCCGTGATCTCGATCAAACCGTGATCGGCAACCCGGCACACGATCTGATCCGGCTCGGGCTGTCGATGGCCAGTGCGGCGCGGGGGTCCGACCTGCCCGGCGTGACCACCGCCCGGATGATGGAGCAGCTCGTCGAGGGCTACGAGCAGAGCTTCGACGCTGCGGCCGACGCCGACGAGGAGTGGCCCGAGGTGGTCCAGGCGGCGATGAAGGTCGCGATGAAACGGACGTGGAAGGATCTGGCCCGCGAGCGGATCGAAGACACCAAGCCGACGATTCCTCTGGGCCGCGCCTTCTGGCCGCTGTCCGAGGAGGAGCGGGAGGCTGTCGAGGCGATCTTCGCCACCGATGCCGGCCGGCGGCTCGTCACCGCGCTGAAGTCGCGGGCCGACGATGCGGAGATCGAGGTGGTGGATGCCGCGTATTGGGTCAAGGGCTGCAGTTCTCTCGGCCTGCTGCGCTCTGCCGTGCTCGTCTCGGTGGGGGGCAAGAAGGGCGAACTCTGCCTCATCGACGTCAAGGAGGCCGTGCCGGCCCTCGCGCCGCACAACCCCGAGGTCGAGATGCCGTCCGATCACGGTGAGCGGGTGGTCGCCGGAGCCTGGCATCTCTCGCCGGCCCTGGGCGACCGCATGCTGGCGGCGAAGGTGCTCGACCGTCCGGTGTTCGTGCGGGAACTCCTGCCCCAGGACCTCAAGTTCGACGTCGCCGACCTCACCTGCGAGGAGGCGATGCGGCTTGCCCGGTATCTGGCGATGGTCGTGGGCAAGGCCCACGCGCGGCAGATGGACGAGGCGACCCGCACGCAGTGGCGCGACGCGCTCAGCGGCCACCGCTGCACGACGCTCGACGCTCCCTCGTGGCTCTGGGCGAGCGTGGTCGATTTGCTCGCCACGCACGAGAAGGCCTACCTCGAGCATTGTCGCCGCTACGCGACCGAAACGTCGCGGGCCTGAGGGCCGGGTCAGCGGGCGTGGAGCCGGTCGAGAAACTCCGGAATCTCGGCGCGCAGCGGCGAGAGGCCAAGATACCGCTCGGCCAGATCTCGGCGGCCGCGGGAGCGGAGCGTCGCGTAGACGTGCAGTTCGAAGTGCAGGCGGAGGCGTTCTGCGGCGGCGTCGTCGCCCAGGGCCCGAAACACGCCCAGCAGCGCCTCGGCCGTGGAGAGATGCGCGGGGGCGGGCTGGTCCCGGAGCCAGTATCGGCCGGGCGCGACCGCCGGATCGGGCAGGCTCACGCAGCGGCCCAGCCGCTCGACGCTGCGGAGCATCTCGCCGGACTGCCGCCACGTGCCATCGAGCAGCACGATCTCCGGGCCCGGCGACTCCGGCCCCGAGGCGGCGTGCGAGGTGAGCGGGGTGCCGCTCGGATGCAGGATCCAGAGGTCCGGGTTCGGCTCGCGGGCGTCGGCGGGGAAGCCCGAGGCGGCGCAGAGTCGGGTCTCGCGCTGATACACGTGGCGGGTCGCGCCGGCGACGACGCGGGCGACGAGCATGCCGGTGCTCGAGGGCCTGTGCTGCTCGCTCCGGTGGATCAACACATGCACCCGAATCCGGGTGTCCACGGGCGGGATCGCGTCGCACACGCACCAGCGCGGCGGCAGGCTGCACCGCGGGCAGCGGGCGGCTCCGGCGAGCACGACGCTTCGTCCCATGCGTGGTTTTCTCCCGCGAAGCCCGATCCGCGGGAGATCGTACCCGCCGGCCGCATCCTCGGGCTGCGAAAGTGTCCAGCGGACCTGGCAGGCGACCGGTGCCGCGGCACACGGCCGCCCGCTGGCCGCAGCGCGAGTGCTGCCTATGGTTATGCCGAGTTCGCTTTTTCTAAAAACTGAAGAGGTTTCCCATGACGTTCAGACTTTCGGCCGGGTTTCTCGGCATCGGTTTCGCGGCCCTGACCGCTGTGTCCGCGGTGGCGGCGCCCTGCCAGGGCACGAAGAGCACGGGCGTGGTTCACACTCAGCCCGTCGAGCATGTCACGGTGGTCCACGAGCGGGTGGTTTCGCATTCCGGTGTGCGGCAGGTCGCCCTCGCCGACGCCCCGAAGGACATCGTGGACACCGCCGTCGGTGCCGGCACGTTCAAGACGCTGGCGGCCGCCCTCGGTGCCGCCGATCTGGTGACCACCCTCAAGGGAGACGGCCCGTTCACGGTCTTCGCCCCGACCGACGAGGCGTTCGCCAAGCTTCCCGCCGGCACGGTCGAGACGCTGCTCAAGCCCGAGAACAAGGAGAAGCTCAAGGAGATCCTCCTGCTTCACGTCGTGCCCGGCAATGTCATGGCGGCGGACGTGGTGAAGCTCAAGGAAGCCAAGTCCGCGGGTGGCAAGACCCTGAAGATCTCCACCGACGGGGGCGTGAAGGTGGGCACGGCCACCGGCCTGTCGAATGTCGTCAAAACCGACATCAAGACGAAGAATGGCGTGATCCACGTCATCGACGCGGTCATCCTGCCGTAAGCCCAGCCGGTTGCGGCTGTCGAATCCAACCGATCACCCCGCGGAGGACTTCCTCCGCGGGGTGATTCTTTTGGGGCCGGCGGGTTTGGGTAGCCCTGCCGTTCGGCGACAGGAGAAGGACATCGAGGAGATCGAGGTGGACGGCGTGCGAATGATCCCCGACGCCTGCGCGTGGTTCACGCGCGTGGATCACGCCACACGACGACGGTGGTCGCCGGCCGACAGCTCGAGGGGAAGGCTCGTGCGGGTCAGTTCGCCTGCCCTTCCGACATCAGCTTCATCACGTCATCGACGTTGAACGACGCCGGCTTCTGCCGCATCGGGAACTCCGCGAACGTCTTGAGGAAGTTGGCGACGATCACCTGGGTCGGCACGGCGACCCAGGCCCGCTCGATCATCCAACGGTTGTAGTTGTTGGAGTCGGTGTCGGCACGCTCGAACGGATCGGAGCGGAGGTTGAAGAGCTTCGGGGCCCGCAGCATGACGAACGGCTCGGTCCACACCTGAAGCTGCCTGGCCCGCTGCTCGGCGAAGACCAGCTTCCATTGGTCGCGCCGCATCGCGACCAACTGGCCGTCGTCGCTGAAGTAGAAGAACTCCTTGCGCGGGGTCTCCGCCGTCGCGCCCGTGAGATGGGGAAGGATGTCGTAGCCGTCCAGATGGGCCTTGAACCTCGTGCCGCCGGCGTCGTGGCCCGTGAGGAGCTCCTGCTTGACGTTGGGATCGCCGGCCGCAGCCACGAGCGTCGGCACCCAGTCAAGGTGCGACACGATCTGGTTCGAGACCCTGCCGGGCTTGATCTTCGCCGGCCACCGCACCATTCCCGGAACGCGGTAAGCCCCTTCCCAGTTCGAGTTCTTCTCGCTGCGGAACCAGGTGTTGCCGCCGTCCGGCCACTCGTTGAAGTGGGGCCCGTTGTCGCAGGTGTAGACCACGATCGTGTTGTCGGTGATCTTCAGTTCGTCGAGGAGGTCGAGGAGTTGCCCGACATGCTTGTCGTGCTCCACCATGCCGTCCGC